>JANMXG010000130.1:0-4260 GCA_031394235.1 Betaproteobacteria bacterium | reverse complement strand
GGTCGAGCCGGCGGTGGCCGATTCGATCACCGGTGACAAGTGGAACAAGTACATCTTCCGCACCGGCCGCAACTCCAGCCAGGACGCGATCGCCAACGCGGTGGCGCTGGACAAGGCCGGCACCACGCTGGTGACGCTGGCGCAAGACAACGCGTTTGGCAAGGACGGCGTCAAGGCCTTCAGGGAAGCGCTCAAGAATGCCAAGTTGAGCCACGAGGAATACCTGCCGGCGGCCACTACCGACTTCACCGCCGCAGCCCAGCGCATCATCGACAAGCTCAAGGACCAGCCCGGCCGCAAGATCGTCTGGATCATCTGGGCCGGTGGCAACCCGTTCAAGATCGCCGACCTGGACTTCAAGCGCCACAACATCGAGATCGCCACCGGCGGCAACATCCTGCCGGCGATGACGGCGTACAAGCAGTTTCCGGGCATGGAAGGCGGGCTGTACTACTACTTCGGCATCCCCAAGAACCCGGTCAACGAGTGGCTGGTGGCCAACCACTACAGCAAGTACAAGACGCCGCCGGACTTCTTCACCGCCGGCGGCATGAGCGCGGCGATCGCGGTGGTCGAGGCGCTCAAAAAGACCAGCGGCGATACCAGCACACCCAAGCTGATCGCGGCGATGGAGGGCATGAGCTTCCAGACCCCCAAGGGCAAGATGACCTTCCGCAAGGAGGATCACCAGGCGATGCAGGACATGTACCACTTCAAGATCAAGGTGGACCCGGCGTTTGCCTGGGGCGTGCCGGAGCTGGTGCGCGAGATAAAAGCCGAAGAGATGCAGGTGCCCATCCGCAACAAGTGATCGGCTACTGCGCGGGCGCAGGGCGTCGTTGGGCAGTGCTCGGAATCCTCACGTAGCGCTGCTACGTTCCGGTTCCTGCGCGCTGTCCGCCCAGCCCTGCACCCGCTCGCTACGTCTCCGGCTCTGGCGGCCGGAAGAACCAAAACCAAAATAAAACTGCATTCGCGTTCAGCGAGGGGCTTGCTTTGCTCGAAACCCGTGACCTGACGATCCGGTTTGGCGGCCATGTGGCGGTAGACCATGTCTCGTGCAGCTTTGCGCCGGGCACGCTCACTGCCATCGTCGGCCCCAACGGCGCGGGCAAGACCACTTACTTCAACCTGATCTCAGGCCAATTGCCGGCCAGCGAGGGCCGGGTGCTGCTGGGCGGTGAGGACATCACCACCTTGCCGGCGCCGCTGCGCACCCGGCGCGGGCTGGGCCGGGCTTTCCAGCTGACGCAGCTGTTTGCGGGCCTGAGCGTGTGTGAAAACGTGCGGCTGGCGGTGCAGGCCCGCGAGGCCGGTCGCGGCCAGGGCGGCGGCTGGGGCGGGGTGGATTTGTTCCGGGTCTGGTTGGACCGCAAGGCCTGGATTGACGAGGCGCGCGCCATCCTGGCCCAGGTGCGGCTGGCCGACAAGGCCGACGCGCTGGCCAGCAGCCTGCCGCACGGCGACCAGCGCAAGCTGGAGGTGGCGCTGTTGATCGCGCTCGACCCCAAGGTCTTCATGTTCGACGAGCCCACCGCCGGCATGAGCGTGGATGAGGTGCCGGTGATCCTGGACCTGATCCGCAGCCTCAAAGCCCGGCCCGACGCGACCATCCTGCTGGTCGAGCACAAGATGGACGTGGTGGGTGAGCTGGCCGACCGCATCATCGTGCTGCACAACGGCCAGCTGGTGGCCGACGGCGAGCCGGCGGCGGTGATCGCCTCGCCGATCGTGCAGCAGGCTTACCTCGGCATCGTGGCGGAGGACGAGCCCGGACTTGAGCCCGTCCCTGCGGACTGGCGAAAGCCTGGCGAGTCGGAGCGGCCTGCAAGCCGCGACGTGGAGGCCGCGTGAGCCAAGCCCTGCTGGAACTGAGCGCGGTGCAGACCCACATCGGGGCGTACCACATCCTGCACGGCGTGGACTTTGCGGTGCCCGAGGGCCAGGTCACGATGCTGCTGGGCCGCAACGGCGCCGGCAAGACCACCACGCTGCGCACCATCATGGGCTTGTGGCCGGCCAGTGCGGGTGAGCTGCGCTTTCAGGGCAAGTCGATCAAAGGTCTGGCCACGCCGGACATCGCCAACCTGGGCATCGCCTACGTGCCCGAGAGCATGGGCATCTTCAGCGACCTGACGGTCAAGGACAACATGCTGCTGGCCGCACGCCAGGCCAGGCATGCCGGGGAGCTGGACGACCAGCGGCTGGCGTGGATCTTCGGTCTGTTCCCGGCGCTCAAGAAGTTCTGGCTGTACCCCGCCGGCAAGCTGTCGGGCGGCCAGAAGCAGATGCTGGCAGTGGCCCGCGCCATCATCGAGCCGCGGGCGCTGATCTTGATCGACGAGCCCAGCAAGGGCCTGGCGCCGTCGATCATCCGCAACCTGATCGAGGCGTTTCATGAGCTCAAGCGCCAGCGCACCACCCTCTTGCTGGTGGAGCAGAACTTTGCCATGGCCCGGGCGCTGGGCGACCAGGTGGCGGTGATGGACCACGGCCGGGTGGTGCACTGCGGTGCGATGGCCGAGTTGGCGGAGGATGACGCCATGCAACAGCGTTTGCTGGGCTTGTCGCTGGGGGCGCACCAATGAGCGCGCAGACGCCAGAGCGGGCCGAGCCCAGGCCCAGCCAAGCGGCGGGCCGGCCGGCGCACGCGTCGGTCGAGGGGCTCCAGGTACCCAAAGCCCGGTTCGACTGGCGGCCGCTCGCGCTGCTGGCTGCGCTGATGCTGTTGGCGCTGCCCGCCATCGGCAGCCCCAGCAGCTGGCTGACGTTGACGGTGGCCGGCCTGGCGATGGGCCTGATCATCTTTGTCATTGCCTCGGGGCTGACGCTGGTGTTCGGCTTGATGGACGTGCTGAACTTTGGCCACGGCGTGTTCATCGCGCTCGGTGCGTTTGTTGCCACCACCGTGATGGGCGGGCTGGCCGACTGGGCCGGTGAATCTGGCGCCGCGCAGCTGGCCAGCGTGGCGGCGGCTTGTGTTGCGGCGATGGCGGTGGCGGGTGCCGTGGGCTGGGCCTTTGAGCGGGTGATCGTGCGGCCGGTCTACGGCCTGCACCTGAAGCAGATATTGATCACCATGGGCGGCATGATCGTGGGTGAAGAGATCATCAAGGTGCTGTGGGGCCCGCAGCAGATTGCGCTGCCGCTGCCGTCGGTGCTGCGCGGCTCGTGGCTGATCGAGGGCATCGGCAGCGGCGCGTCGATCGAGAAGTACCGGGTGCTGGCCGCCGGCATCGGTTTGCTGGTGTTTGCGCTGCTGCTGTGGACGCTGAACCGCACCAAGGTCGGCCTGCTGATCCGTGCCGGCGTGCAAGACCGCGAGATGGTCGAGAGCCTGGGCTACCGCATCCGCCGGTTGTTTGTCGGCGTGTTTGTCACGGGCTCGGCGCTCGCCGGCCTGGGCGGCGTGCTGTGGGGGCTGTACCAGCAAAACGTCACGCCGCAGATCGGCGCACAGGTCAATGTGCTGATCTTCATCGTCATCATCATCGGCGGGCTGGGCTCGACGCTGGGCTGTTTTGTCGGCGCGCTGCTGGTCGGGCTGATGGCCAACTACACCGGTTTTCTGGCGCCCAAGGTGGCGTTGTTCTCCAACATCGGGCTGATGGTGGCGATCCTGCTGTGGCGGCCGCAAGGCTTGTATCCGGTCACCAACCGATGACTATCGCCCCGCCCGAAGCACCTGCGGTGTTCCCCCCATGGGGCGCCGCCAGCGGCCCGGCAGAGCCGGTTCCGCGGCGGCCGCTTGATGGTTTGCCGCACCTGGACCACTGACATGCTCAATCGTCTGCTTTCCCACGACCTGCCGCGCAGCCGCTGGCTGGCACTCGCACTGCTGGTGGTGGTCGTCGGCTTGGCCGTCGCACCGTTTGCCTTTCCGGGCAGCAAGGCACTCGGGGTGGCTGCCAAGATGCTGGTGTTCATCCTGCTGGTGGCCAGCTACGACCTGCTGCTGGGCTACACCGGCATCGTCAGTTTTGCCCACACCATGTTCTTCGGCATCGGTGCCTACGGCGTGGCGGTGGCCAGCACCCGGCTGGGGGCCGGCTGGGGCGCGGTGGCCATCGGCCTGGGCGCAGCGCTGGCGATCTCGTTGGTGTTGTCGCTGCTGATCGGTCTGTTTTCGCTGCGCGTCAAGGCAATCTTCTACGCCATGATCACGCTGGCAGTGGCCTCGGCCTTCCAGACCCTGGCCTCGCAGCTGAGCGATGTCACCGGCGGTGAGGACGGGCTGAGCTTCAAGCCGCCGCTGTGGCT
>JANMXG010000129.1:0-2638 GCA_031394235.1 Betaproteobacteria bacterium | reverse complement strand
TCGGCGGATTGGGCCTGGAAGTTCAACCAGGACACCGGGCTGGCCTACGAGCAGCTGTTTGCCGCCGACCTGAGCAAGGCCAAGCGCAACGGCGGCAGGCACGCCTTCGTCACCGACGGCTGGCTGCCGCCCGACGCCCTGCGCGGTGAGCTGGCTGAGAGCTGGAAGCTGCTGGACAACCCGCTGCGGCTGGAGGTGCAACTGCGCAAGGGGGTGATGTTTCCGGCCAAACCGGGCGTGATGGCGGCGCGCGAGCTGGTGGCCGACGATGTCGTCTACAGCTATGACCGCGTGAACAAGAGCCCAAAAAAGATCCCCACCTATTTCGACCACATCACCAAGGTAGAGGCCACCGGCAAACACACGGTGGTGATGAGCTTTTCGATCTACAACGCCGAATGGGACTACCGCTGGGGCTGGGGCTATTACTCGGCCATCGTGCCCAAAGAGGTGATGGAGACGGGCGGCAAGGACTGGAAAAACGTCAACGGCACGGGCCCGTACGCACTGGGCACTTATGTGCAGGGCAACTCGATGACGTTTACCAAGAACCCGGCGTATTGGGACAGCGAAACCATCGCCGGCGAGAAATACAAGCTGCCGTTTGCCGACACCATCACCTACCGCTACATCAAGGACGAATCCACCGCCCTGACGGCGCTGCGCACGGCCAAGCTCGACATCATGGAGTCGGTTCGCTGGAGTGCGGTGGACGAGCTCAAGAAGAGTGCCCCCAAGCTGCAGTGGAACAAGTACCTCAGCAACAACGGCAGCTACATCACGCTGCGCACCGACCAGAAGCCGTTTGACGACGTGCGGGTGCGCCGGGCGCTGAACATGGCCGTCAACAAGGCCGAAATCATCAAGACCTACTACGGCGGCAACGCCGAGATGCTCAACTTTCCGATGCACGTCAACCACCTGGGCTATTACGAGCCACTGGCCGACATGCCCGACTCGGTGAAAGAGCTGTATGTCTACAACCCCACCAAGGCCAAGGCGCTGCTGGCCGAAGCCGGTTACCCGACCGGCTTCAGCTTCAAGACCCAGACCTCGTCGGCCAGCCTGGACAACGACCTGCTGGCCCAGATTGCCGCCTACCTGGCCAAGGTGGGCGTCAAGATGGAGATCCAGGTGCTGGAGTACCCGGGCTATTTGTCGGCCATGACCACCAAGACCAACGCGGCAGGCTACTTTTTGCAGGCCGGGCTGACCAACCCCACCACCTCGCTGCGCAAGACCTTCGTGTCCAAGCAGACCTGGAACCCATCCCAGCACAGCGACCCGGAGTTCGACAAGAAGATGGCCGCGGTGTATGCCGAGCCCGACGAGCGGGTGCGCCAGATCAAGGTCAAGCTGATGGTGCGCGAGATTCTGGACAAGGCGCCGCACATCTTCTTGCCGGTGCCCTATGTCTACACCGCCTGGTGGCCTTGGGTCAAAAACTACGGCGGCGAGTTGCGCGCCGGCGCCGACCGACCCGGGCCCATCCACGCCCGGGTCTGGGTGGACCAGGACTTGAAAAAGAAGTCCGGCTACTGATCCCGCACGACGTCAAGACATGCCACCTGCAACCCCGCCACTGCTTGAAGTCAAAGGCCTGACCACCCGCTTTCGCACCGATCGCGGTGAGCTGACCGCCGTCGATGATGTCTCGTTCACCGTGGCCGCCGGCCAGACCCTGGCCATCGTCGGCGAGTCGGGTTCGGGCAAGAGCGTGACTGCGATGTCGCTGATGCGGCTGATCCCGAATCCGCCCGGCCGCATCACGGCAGGCGAGATGCTGTTCGAGGGTCAGGACCTGCTCAAGTTGAGCGAGGCGCAGATGCGCGACATCCGCGGCGACCGCATCGCGATGATCTTCCAGGAGCCGATGAGCTCGCTCAACCCGTCGCTCACGGTCGGCCTGCAGATCGCCGAGCCAGTCAACGTGCACCGCAAGTTGCCCTGGGCCCGGGCCTATGAGGCCGCCTGCAGCCTGTTGGAGCGGGTGCGCATCCCCGACGCGGCCAGCCGGCTGCACACCTGGCCGCACCAGTACTCGGGCGGCATGCGCCAGCGCACGATGATTGCCATGGCGCTGGCCTGCCAGCCCAAACTGATCATTGCCGACGAGCCCACCACCGCGCTGGACGTGACGGTGCAGGCGCAGATCCTGGACCTGCTCAAGGCGCTGACCGACGAGACCGGCGCCGCGCTGATCCTGATCACCCACGACCTGGGCGTGGTGGCACGCTACGCCGACCATGTGGCCGTGATGTACGGCGGCCGCATCGTCGAGCAGGCGCCGGCCGGTGAGCTGTATGCCCACCCGCGCCACCCGTACACCCAGGGTTTGCTGGCCTCGATCCCCAGGCTCGACAGCACCGCCGGCCAACGCCTGGTGCCCATCATCGGCCAGCCGCCAGACCTGGCGCGCTTGCCACCGGGTTGCGCGTTTGCGCCGCGCTGCGGCCGCGCCGATGCCCTCTGCCAAACCACGCGCCCGCCACTGCGCGAAGCCGCCCCCGGCCACCTGAGCGCCTGCCACCATGATGTCGCCTGAAACCTCGGCGGCCTCAGGCAGCGCCGCAGCCGGGCCCTCGGCCAATGCTGCCGCTGCCGCTGCCGCTGCACCTGCCGCCGGCGCTGCCGCCGC
>JANMXG010000128.1:0-21204 GCA_031394235.1 Betaproteobacteria bacterium | reverse complement strand
GGCATCACGATGGCCGAAGGCATCACGATGGCCGAGGGCATCACGATGGCTGAGGGCATCACGATGGCCGAGACCACGGCGCTGGGCGAGCCCTGAGCGTTGACCGGCTGGGGCACCGGCGTGTCCCAGCGGGCCCAACGGCCCGCAACGGCCCGCAACGGCGTGACCCCATCGCCGCGTGACCGGCCCACATCCGGCAAGCGCTACGCGCCGCCTGCCGATCCGCCACTGGCCCTGCCGCCCTGCCGCCCGCCGAACTGCGGATCTCCGGATCTCTGATCCTTCATATTTGCGCAGTGCGGGCCGGCGCAGCGCCTGACCGTGAAGTATTTGCCCGCCGTTGCCAACATGTCCTGCAAAACCGGGGTCAGGTTGGACGGTGCAGCGCCGATATCTTGTTGAGTGAGGGAGATGCCGGGCAAGGCGCCGGTGCCAGACCGGGGCGATTGGACTGTGACCCGGCCTGTACCGTTGATGGAACCCCGACACCCGAGGATTGACCCAGTGGCCTTGGCCAGTGGGTGGCTGTAGCCAAGGAGGCTGGATGTTCGACAACGCAAGCGCTGACCGGATGATGCGCCCACCGCCGTGGTGGCAGCGTCTGCATGGCCGGCTGATGCCCGACTACAACGCCAAGGCAACGGCGTGCTGGTGGGCGATGGTCGGCCTGGGAGGTGCGGCGTTCGCCGCGTCCGCCGTCCAGGTGATGGCGTTGGCCTGGGCCGACTTGCTGCAGCTGGCCGCGGGCATCCTGCTGGCCATGCTGATGGCGATGTTCCCGCTGAAGATCCCGCGCACCAACCAAGCCTTCTCGCTGGGCGACGTCTTCATCGTCCTGCTGCTGCTGATGTTCGGCGCCGCGGCCGGCTGCGTGGCCGCCGCGCTGGAGGGGCTGGTGTCGTCTTGGCGCAGCTCCAAACGCTGGACCACACGCCTGGGCACCGCTGCCATCGCGGCTGGCACGATGCGGGTGTGTGGTGAGTTGCTGCATGCCGCCACCGTGCGGCTGGGCACCGGTGCGGCCGACCATGCCGCGGCGCTGGTGATGTGTGCGATGGCCTTCGGCATGGTCTATGCCGCGGGCAATGTGGTGCTGATGTCCACCGTGGCGCGGCTCAAGCGGGGTGACCCGGTGTCCCTGTCCAACGTGTTCAGCGTCTTCGGCTGGGTGGGTGCGGCCAGCGCTGTGGCGTCCGCCCTGGCGGCCTTGCTGTTCATCACCCAGCAGCTGGTGGGCATGGGTGTGATGCTGACCGTGCTGCCGGTCGTCGGCCTGATGTTGACGACACTGCATTTTTTCTCGCGCCAGCAAGAGGCTGACGAAGCGGCACGCCAAGCGGCAACCAGAGCCCTGAAAAACGAGGCCGAGCTGGAAATCAGCCGGGTGCGCCAGCGTGAGGCCGAGCAGGCCGCCCAGCACCTGCGCGAGCTGGAAAGCTCCGAGATGCGCTTCCAGAGCGCCTTCACCCACGCCTCGATCGGTATGGCGCTGGTGACGCAGGACGGGCGCATGCACCAGGCCAATCCGGCGTTGTGCGCGCTGCTGGGCTACGCCGACCAAGCGATCGTTGGCCGCAGCCTCAACGACCATGCCGACATCACCGACCGGCTGAGACTGGATGTCACCCTGGCTCGCGTCAGCGCGGGTGTCGGCGATGTGATGCCGCTGCAGATCTGCTGCCACCGCCTGGACGGCAGCGAGGTCTGGGTCAGCATCAGCTGCAGCCTGTTCTCGAATGTGCCCAGCGAAGGGCCGACGGTGATCATGCAGATCCAGGACGTCACGGCGCGGCACCGCGCCGAGCTTGAATTGCATCACCGCGCCTTCCACGACAAGCTCACCGGGCTGGCCAACCGCGAGCGCTTTCACGAGGTGCTGGCTGGCGCGATCGAGCAGGCCAACGAAGAGGCCGGGCCAGCGTTTGCGGTGCTGTTCCTGGATTTCGATCGCTTCAAGCTCATCAATGACAGCAAGGGCCACTCGGTGGGTGACGAGTTCCTGATCAAGGTGTCCAAGCGGCTGCAACGCTGCCTTCGCAAGGTGGATTTGTTGGCCCGGCTCGGCGGCGACGAGTTTGCGATCCTGGCGGTCGGCCTGCAAAGCGAGGCCGAAGCGCTGGACCTGGCCAAGCGGCTGTTGGCCACGCTGCGCGAGCCGGTGCGGCTGGGTTCGCTGGAGATCAGTGCATCGGCCAGCATCGGCATCACGTTCAGCTCGATGGGCTATTCGCGTCCCGAAGACGTGCTGCGGGACGCTGACATCGCGATGTACCGCGCCAAGTTTGAAGGCAAAGGGCGCTATGCCCTGTTCGACGCCCACCTGCACACCGAAGTGGCCAGCCGGGTGCGCCTGGAAAGCGACTTGCGCCAGACCTTGAACCAGCATGCGCTGGAGGTGGCGTACCAGCCGCTGTACCGCTTGAAGACGGGCGCGCTGATGGGTTTCGAGGCCCTGTCGCGCTGGACCCATGATGAGCTGGGCCCGATCAGCCCGGCCACCTTCATCCCGATCGCCGAAGAATCCGGCCTGATCACCCAGCTCACCGCCTTCGTTTTACAGGATGCCTGCTGCCACTTGCGCCGGTGGATCAGCGATCACCCTGGCTGCGACGATCTGAGCGTGCACGTGAACATTGCCGCGCGAGACCTGGCCGACAGCCAATTTGTGTCGCGCGTGCAGCACGCGCTGAGCAGCAGCGGGTTGGCGCCGCAGCACCTGGTGATCGAGCTCACCGAAAACATCCTGATGGCGCAACTGGCCGCCGCGATGACGACCTTGAAGGCATTGCGCGAACTCGGCGTGGGCCTGAGCGTGGACGACTTCGGCACGGGCTACTCGTCGCTCAGCCACCTGGCGGTGCTGCCGATCGACAGTCTGAAGATCGACATGTCCTTCGTGCGCAACCTGCGCCCCGGCACCAACGAGGAGGCGGTGATCCGCGCCATCGTGCTGCTGGCCAGTTCGCTGGGCAAGCACGCCATTGCCGAAGGCATCGAGACGCAAGGTCAGTTGGACTTGCTGCGCGATCTGGGTTGCGATTTTGGGCAGGGATTTTTCCTGTCGCGCCCGCTGCTGCCAGCAGCGGTGTCGGGCCTGCTGCAGGCGCGCAGCGCCGCGGCGGCGGTGCCCACTTCGCTGGGCGCCTCGGCGGCACCCGCCCAGCCTTTGCGCACGGCGCTGGTGCACTGAATGACTGAAGTCACCCGCGTCTGCCAAAAGACAACCGCCATGAAGAGCGCATCCCTCCCGCTGACCCAGGCCCCTGCCCGCCCAGCGCCACCTTGGACGCGGCTGCACCAGGCGCTGATGCCCGACTACAACCGCAAGGCGATCGCCTACTGGTGGGTGGTGGTGTTGCTGGGCACGGCAGCGCTGATGCAGTCGGTGGCGTCTGTGCTGGCCATGCCGAAAGCGGTCTGGGTGCAGATCGCGTTCGGCATGGTCATCACCATGGTCGCCGGCTACTTTCCGGTGCGCATTCCCCGCACCAAGAACTCGTTTGCTGCGGGCGAGGTGTTCATCTTCCTGCTGCTGTTGCTGCATGGTCCGGCGGCGGCCACGCTGGCTGCCGGTGGCGAGTGCCTGATCGGCGCCATGCGCACCACCAAACGCTGGTCCAGCCGCATTGCCAGCCCGGCGATGGCCGCGTTGGCCATGGCCATTGCGGGGTCGCTGCTGCAGGCGTTGCGCGACACGATGGCGAGCCACGGATGGAGCAACCCCGGTCTGCTTATGGTCGCGGCAATGGCCTTTGCGCTGGTTTACTTTGCGTTCAATACCCTGCTGATCAGTGCCCTGCCGCGGCTCAAGCGCAACGAGTCGCTGCAGATCCGGGGCCTGCTGGGCGAGTTCGGCTGGGTCGGCATTGCATTTGCCGGCAGCGCGGCGGTTGCCGCCTTGCTGTACCTGACGTCCGAGCAGTCGGGTCTGGGCGTGCTGATGGCGGTGGTGCCGATCATCGTCATGCTGCTGGCCACGCTGCATTACTACTACCGGCAGATCGACGCCAACGAGGCGGCGCGCGATGCGGCCACAGCAGCCGCGGCACGCGAGACCGAGGCTGCGGCGTTGGCCGTGGCACGCGAAACACAGGCCCGTGCAGAGGCCGCGGCGCGCGAGGTCGAGGTGGCTGCACGCCACCTGCTGGAGCTGCAGGTCAGTGAGCGGCGCTTTCACAGCGCGTTCACCCACGCGTCCATCGGCATGGCCCTGCTGTTGTTCGACGGCACGGTCCTGCAAGTCAACGCGGCCCTGCGCACACTGCTGGATGTTGACGACGCGGCGCTGCTCGACCGCAGCTTTCAGGACTTTGTTGCCGAAGCCGACCGCACTGCACTGAACCAGCAACTGGGGCGGGTCACCGAGGACAGTGAAGGCTTTGCACTTGAATTGCGCTGCCGGCGCAGCGATGGCGCGGACGTCTGGGCTGCCGTGCATTGCAGTTACTTCTCCGAGCCCGGTGCAAGCGCGCCGCGCCTGATCCTGCAGGTACAAGACATCCATGCCCGGCGCGAGGCCGAGGCCGGCTTGCAACACATTGCCTTCCACGACACCCTGACCGGCCTGCCCAACCGGCGCAGCTTCAGCGACCACCTGAGGCAAGCGGTCGAGCTGGCGGCCGTGGACCCGTTGAAGGGGTTTGCGGTGATGTTCCTGGATTTCGACCGGTTCAAGCTGATCAACGACAGCCTGGGCCACCAGGCGGGCGATGAATTCCTGGTGCAGGTGTCGCGCCGCATCCAGGGCAAGCTGCGCCCGCACGACATCGTCGCCCGCCTGGGTGGTGACGAGTTCGCGGTGCTGTCACTGGATGTCAGGCAGGCCAGCGACGTCACCACACTGGCCGACCGGCTGATGGACGCGCTGCGGGAGCCGTACCGGGTGGCCGAGACCGTGCTCAACAGCAGTGCCAGCATCGGCATCACCACCAGCAGCATCGGATACACGCGCAGCGAGGACGTGCTGCGCGACGCCGACATCGCGATGTACAAGGCCAAGATGGCGGGCAAGGACCGCTATGCGATGTTCGACACCGAGTTGCACACTGAAGTGGTGCGGCGCCTGCGCCTTGAAGGTGACCTGCGCCACGCCATCAAGGCGGAGCAGTTGTCGGTGGCCTACCAGCCGCTGTACGAGTTGGCGACCGGCCGGCTGTGCGGCTTCGAGGCATTGGCCCGGTGGATGCACCCCGAACTGGGGGCGATCGGCCCCGACCTGTTCATCCCGATCGCTGAAGAGGTCGGGCTCATCGTTGCCTTGACCGACACCGTGCTGCACAGCGCCTGCCAGCAACTTGCGCAGTGGCAGCGGTTGGACCCGGTGTTTTCAGGGCTGACGATGAACGTGAACATCTCGAGCAAGGACATCGGGCACACCGGACTGGTTGCACGGGTGGCCCATGCCTTGCTGAAATCACACCTGCAGCCACAGCACCTCACGGTGGAGCTGACCGAAAACATCCTGATGGAACGGCTGGCGGCGGCGTCGCCGATGCTCAATGAACTGCGCGCCATGGGCGTGGGCCTGAGCGTGGACGACTTCGGCACCGGCTATTCGTCGCTGGCGCACCTGGCGACCCTGCCGGTAGACACCCTCAAGATCGACCGTTCATTCATCCGCGACATGCGCCACGGCACCAAGGAAGAAACGGTGGTGCGGGCGATCGTGAACCTGGGCAACTCGCTGGGCAAGTCGGTGATCGCCGAGGGCATCGAGACAGCATCGCAATTTGCCCAGTTGCGCGAGATGGGCTGCCACGCTGGCCAGGGCTTCCACATGTCGTGCCCCCTTACGCCCCAGGATGTGGATGCATTGCTGGAGCGCACATTGACCGAATCTTCGCCGGTGATGCACCCAGCGCTGCCGGGCAATGCAGCGCTTGTGCATTGAGCCACCGCGCCACCGTACATTTGCCCTGCACCTGCACACCAACGGCGCCGCGCTGACCCCCACCACACACCATGAACATTGACACGCCTTTGTGCGCCCCCCAAGGCCAAGCGACACCGGCTCCGCAGGCGGCATTCGCGGGCAGGTACCAGGAATCGAAGCCGCGCAGCGCAGAATTGCTGCGCATGGCCCTGGCCTGGATGGGCCAGCACGATGCGGCGTTCAATCCGACCACGTTTGCGGTGTGGTACGAGCATGCGGCAGGCATCAACCTGCAGCTCAGCCAGGCCATCGAGCAGTGCCTGCAAAGCAAATCCGGTCTCGCTGACGACACGGTGCGGCGCCTGTACCGGGAGCACATCGCCGACAGCGAGGCCTGCGCCGCCGAACAGGTCAGTGGCGGTGTGCGCCGCGTGATGCAGGGCCTGGCCGAGTCGGTCAGCCGGACCGGCGAGTCGGCCAGCGCTTTCAGCGAAAAACTGGTGACGTTGACGCGATCGCTGGGCACGCCCGACGGACGGGTATCGGGCAGGCAAGTCGGCGAGGCGGTGGCCGATACGGCGCTGATGCAAAGCGCGATGCAGGCCCTGCAAGCGCAGCTGTCGACCAGCCAGCATGAGATCGAGCGGCTGCGCGACGATCTTCAGCGCTCACGCCTGGAGGCCATCCGCTGCCCGCTGACCCATGTGTTGAACCGCAACGGCTTTGACCAGAAGCTGCTGTCGTTGCTGAACATGGCGCGCGAATCCGGCCAGCCGGCCTGTTTGGTCATGATCGACATCGATTACTTCAAGAAGGTCAATGATGGCTTTGGGCACGTCATTGGCGACCGGGTGCTGGCGGGGCTGGGCGAGGTCTTGCGTCTGACCGCCACCGACCCCGACGCAGCGGTGGGACGTTTTGGCGGTGAGGAGTTTGCGCTGCTGTTGCCGGGCTGCAGCCTGCCCAGAGCGGTCGAGTTGGCCGAGACGGTGCGGACGCGGGCCAAAGGCATGCGGGTGAAACAGCGCACCAGTGACCGGGACGCGTGCACCATCACGGTGTCGGCGGGCGTGGCCGCTTGGCGTGAAGGCGACGCCGCCGCGGCGTTGGTGGCCCGTGCCGATGCGGCGCTTTACCGCGCCAAGCAAGCGGGTCGGGACCGGGTGGTGCAGGCCCCGATTCGCTGACGGGCGGCGCGGCGCGGCGGGTCACCGCACGGGCCTGGCCGGGTTCAAGGCGTCAGGTCCAGGGCCTCGGTGACGCGGTCGAACGGAATTTTCGCCGCCTCGTTGACACGCTTCACGGCGTCGGCTCCGCTGGCCTCGAACAGGCACATGCAGGCGCCGCTTTCGGGCACAAAGGTGGACCGGATGTAGCGCACCGGCGTGCCCTCGGCGCTGAACCGTTGTGACGTGGCGATGGCTGCTTGCTGCGCCGCAGCCAGATCGCTCATTGCGATGCCCTTGAGGGATCGCTCGACCATATAGACGCTCATGACGGTCTCCTTGGGACGTTGACAGGGTGATGCACAGCGTACGCGGTCGTCCGTGGCGGCGGTAGCCGGTTTGGGTTATCGGTGCATAAGCCTTAGACTGAATTTCTGTCAAAGCCCATGCCGGGGGATCACGATGGAACTGCGCCAGATCCGTTATTTCCTGGAGATTTGCGAGCAGGGCAGCTTTTCTCGCGCGGCTGATCGGTGCGGCGTCAGCCAGCCTGCGTTGACGATGGCGATGAAGGTGCTTGAGAGTGAACTCGGCGGCGCCGTCTTTCACCGCGAGGGCCGCCGCCTGGTGCTGTCGGAGCTGGGTCAGATGGTGTGTCCGCACCTGCAGCGGCTTGCCGGTGAGCAAGACAGCGCGCTGCTCGTGGCGCAAAACTACAAGCTGCTCAGGCAGGCACCGCTGCGTGTGGGTATCTTGCCGACGATCGGTCCGGCACGCATCGGGCGATTTCTCGGGGGTTTCCGCGACCAACATCCCGGCGTCGAGCTGGCGGTCTCGGAGGGTTCGGTTGCGACGCTGTCCAAGCGGCTGGAAAGCGCCGATCTGGATGTCGCTGTGGCCAATGCGGCCGGCGGTTTCGGCGACGAATTTCGCGCCGAGAAGCTCTACAACGAACGCTATGTCGTGATCTTTGCGCCCGGGCACCGCTTTGCGCAGCTCGACGCGGTGCGGCTGGCGGACCTGGACGGCGAGGACTATGTCGATCGGCTGGCCTGCGAAATGCGCGAGATGGTGATGAAGGTGCTGGGTGAGCGCAAGGTCTTGCTTTACGCCAAGTTCCGCAGCGAACGCGAGGACTGGGTGCAGTCCATGGTGCTGTCCGGCCTTGGCTTTGCCTTCATGCCGGAGCACTCGGTGACCGTGGGCGGCTTGCTCTCACGGGCCTTGATCGAGCCCGCCGTTGCCCGCGACGTGCAAGCTTTCGATGTGCGTGGGCGCGAGCGCACGCCCGCAGCAGCGCTGTTCCTCAAGGGGTTGGCGGCGTTCGGCTGGCCGGGCTGAGCGTATCGGGATGTATGCCGGTCAGCGGTGTGGGCGGTCCATGACGGTGGCCGGTGCCCGAAGGCCAGCCGCTACCCCCGGTTTCTTCGACCCGGTCGCCGCCCTGGGCGAACCGCAAACGGCAAAGCCCGCGGCATGCCCCTGCGCGGTTCACGCAACATCGGCGCGTACGGCAGCCAGGCTGGGTACGGGGCGCAGTTGCCGCGCATGGGTTGAGTCCGCGGCAGAGGCGTTCAGCTTGCGCCAAGCAGTGAGGCGTTCGTCGCCAGCCTGGTAGCGCACAGTGCGGCATCGGCGGTACCGGGCCCATCTGGGCTGGATGACCGCCGGCGTCACGGCCCGGCTGTGGGCTCAGCGCGGCGCGCGGCTGCGGGCGTGGTAGGCGGCGATGGCGGCGGCCAGGTCTTTGGATTCGTCGCAGGGCAACAGGCAAATCGACTGCAAGGCGGCCAGGTGACGCTGGGCGTTGTCGGGGTCGCCCACCTCCAGGTAGGCCTCGCCGATGTATTCGTGCGCCGCACGGTGGCTGGGGTCCAGCGCCAGCGCATGCCGGTAGTGCAGGAAGGCCTGGTCGAACAGGCGCAGTTTGCGGTAGGCATAGCCCAGCTCGTTGTGCAGGTTGGCCGATTCGGGAAAGCGCTTGAGCGCCGCCTGGAATCGCGCAAGCGCCGCAGCCGGGTTGCCGGCTTTGAGCGCGGCCAGGCCGGCCCGGTAGTCGGCATCGGCCAGCAAGGCCTCGTCGTCGCCCTCGGCCGACGGCGCGGCCGGTGCCGGGCCGGCACCCAGGCCCAGCACCGTGGCGCCCGCCGTGACCAGGAGCCAATGGCGGCGCGGCAGACCCATCAGCGGCTGGCCAGCACGGCGTTGGCGCGCGCCACCTCGGGCAGCGCTGTGTCGGCGTCGCGCGTCAACGCCACCAGCTTGGCACTGTGCGCCCGCAGCTTGGCGCGGTCGCCGGCGGCGTCGGCAGCGGCAGCCGCGCCGGCATAGCCACGCAGTCGGTTGGGTTCACGCAGCTGCGACTGCTCATACGCCACCAGCGCCTCGGCGGGCTGCTTGAGCACCATCAGCATGTCGCCCAGCAACTCGCGCGCGGGCAGCACGCGGCCGGGGGTCACGATGTGCTTTTCGTTGCGGTCTTCCATGTCGGCAGCGGCGCGCATCAGGCGCAACGCGTCGTCGTTCTGCCCTCGACTCTGGGCCAACCAGGCCGCCACCGCCATGCGCTGAATCTCGACTTCCTTGGCCCAGTAGCTGTTCTTGGCGTCCAGCAGCGCCTTGTGCTGGGCCTCGAGTTGCCGTGCGCTGTCCTCCGCGGTGGCCGCGTCGCCCCGGCGCGCGGCGCCCAGGGCGCGCGCGAAGCTGGTGATCGCCTCGCACTGCGGAAAGGCCGAGCCCTGCTGGGGCAATTGCGACGCCGCGGCCCAGTCACCGCGCTCCAGCGCCAGGCGTGCCGGCATGGCTACCGCGGCATAGGGCCCGGCAAACTGCGGCAGGCCAATGCCGCTGGCGCTCTTGAACTCGTCGAGCACGCGGCGGGCGTCTTGGTCGCGGCCCATCTGCAATTGGGCGTAGACCATGTAGTCGGCGGCGTGGTAGGCATCGACCAGGCTGTTGTCTTGCCTGGCGGCATCGGCCGAGCGGCGGTTCAGCGCCACCGAATCCTGCCAGGCGCCCACCCGGGTGAAGATGTGTGACGGCATGTGCAGCGCATGCGGCGCATCGGGTGCGATGAGCGCGTACTTGCGTGCTGCGGTCAGGCCTTGCGGGGCGATCGGGGCGGCGTCGTAGCTGTGGATCAGGTAGTGCGCCACGCCGGGGTGGTCGGGTTGTTTGGTGAACTCACGCTCCAGCACGGCAGCGGCCTTGAGGTAGGCCGCGTAGGTCGGGTCGGCCTGGGACTGCGTGCCTGCGGTGTACAGGGCGGCAAAGATCTGGGCCTCGTCGTCGTCGGGATACTTGGCGGCCAGGGCAACAAACGCCTGCGCGCGCGACAACTGGCGCGCACGTTCAGGGCGGTTGGTGAAGTCGGCGTAGTAGGCGGCCACCGCGTCGAGGTAATCGCGCTCACGCTGGGTCTTGGCGCCGGTGCTGCGCCCCTGGTCCAGGCTGGCCAGCGCCGCCTCGGCGGCCTTGGGTGATGCCCCTTGGCCGGCCAGTGGGTTGTTCATCAGCAGTGCGGCGATGCCGAAGTGGGCGATGGCGCAGCCAGGGTCGTCGGCCAGCACGTGGCGGAAGGTCTTGTCGCCCGCCGTGTACCAAAACGAGTGCAGCATGGCGAAGCCACGTTGAAGTTCGTGCTGCACCTTGGCGTCGCAGGAGTTGGCAAAGTTCACCTTGCCCAGCTGCCCCGCGGCTTGCTCGACCTCGTGGCCCGAGGCGGGCCAGGCGGTGACGGTGGTCAGGGCGGCCGCAGCAGCCAATACAGTGATGCGCATGACGTTCTCCTGGGTGATTGGCGAACGCTGTGCGCGGGGGCGCGCCTGTCCGCTGGGCTTGTAGATTCTGCGCGTTGCCAAAGCGGTTCGCAATGTGCCGCGCACTGCCAACTTAGGCCCCCGGGCGCGGTCGATTCCGCGGCCGTTGAAGACGACCTTGCGGTCGCCAGGGGTTGGGCGACCGGGACACTGCGCAAGCCCGCCACATCGGCTGCGCAGGGGCCGCCTGGCCAGCGTGATGCCACCTGCTTTGGCTGCCAGCGCAGGGCGTCGGGCTGCGGTTCAGCCGGCCTCGGCCTCGTCGGCCTCGATCACCAGGCGGTCGCGCGCCACGCCCCGCTGGGCGCAGCGCAGCACCACACGCAGGGCCTCGCCCACAGCCAGTTGCCGGGTGAAGTGGTAGTCCAGCCTGTCCAGGCTGCCAGGGTTGCTGCTGGCGATGCGGCGCCGCCACTGCTGGGCGCCGTTGGCCAGCACGGCCAGCTCATGCCAGGCGCCGGCCAGATCGTCCGGGCAGCGCACCGTCATCACACAGCTGATCTCGAAGCGGCGCACGCGCCGCAGGTCGGGCGGGATGTCCAACACCGCCTCGGCGGCGTCGCCGGCGTCGCGTGTCCAGCGCTCAGCGCGCACGGCGGGGCGGGCGCCCTGAGCGCACGGTCGGTCGGCTCAAGCCGGTCAGCCCTTGAACACCGGCGGGCGCTTGTCGAAAAACGCGCTGACCGCCTCGGCATGGTCGGCGGTGTGGTGGGCCAGCCCCTGAAACACGCCGGCCTGGTCCAGCGCCTCGTCCAGCGTGGCCGATTGCGCCTGGCGCAGCAGCTGCTTGGTCCAGCGCAACACCTGCGGCGGGTTGGCGGCAATGCGCTGGGCCAACGCCAGCGCCTCGTCCAACAACGCCTCGGGCGCCACCACCCGCGACACCAGGCCACAGCGCAGCGCCTCGGCGGCGTCGATGGCGTCGCCCGTCAGCGCCATCTCGGCGGCCTTTGATGCGCCCACCACCCGCGGCAGCAGCCAGCAGCCGCCGTCGCCCGGCACGATGCCGAGCTTGACGAAGCTCTCGGCAAAACGCGCCGTGCTGGCGGCGATGCGGATGTCGCACATGCAGGCCAGGTCGTTGCCGGCGCCAATGGCCGGGCCGTTGACCGCCGCGATGATCGGCACCGCCAGGGTCTGGAACGCGCGTGGGATGCGCTGGATGCCGGCTTGGTAGGCGGCGGCGATCTGCGCGGAAGAGCCGGCAAACATGCCGCCCCGGTCGCGCATCTCGGCCACGTTGCCACCCGAGCAAAACGCGCTGCCGGCGCCGGTCAGCACGGCGGCACGCACCGAGGGGTCGGCATTGAGCCGGGCAAAGACCGACTCGAACGCCGCAAACATTGCCTCGCCCGACAGCGCATTGCGGGTCTCGGGCCGGTTCAGCGTGAGCAGCACCACGGCGCCGTGTTGCTGGTAGCGCAGCGGGTCGCTGGTTTGGGGGTCGGACATGGTGCGGGCCTTGGGATGGGGTGGCAATAGGACAGGGCGGGCGTTGGCGGGTTGATTTGAGCGAGCGCGCTGGATCTTCAACCCGCCACGGCTCAGGCCCGCAGCCGCTCCGGCGACAGGTAAGCCTGCCGGTAGGACTCGAACAGCATCGAGTCGGCGGCCTCGATACGGCGCTGCTCGGCCGCCGAGGCATCGGCCATCACTGCAAAGCGCTCGGCCTGGGCGTCCGTCCAGGGTAGGCCCAGCAGGTGGGCGCGGCTGCTGGCCGACTGGGCGCGGATGAAGCGCGGGTAGGAGTTGTTGAAATCGGCGGCCATGACGTCCAGCACCCGGGCCGACGGCAGCGCCTCGGGCCTGGCCAGCACGGCGCGCGCCTGGTCCAGTGCCTGGGCGTACAGCGTGCCGCCGGTGGTGCCGCTGTGTGCCGCGTCCAGCGCATCGGCAATGGCGCCGCATTCGCCCAACAGCTGCGCGGCCCAGTCGGTCAGCAAGATCTCCTGCTCGCCCTGCTCCAGCAGCAGGCCGGGCTGGCGGCCGTTCTCGGCCGTGCGGTGCTGGTTGCGGCCCAGCGCGGCGATCTCTGCCGGCGTGTCGGGCGGGCTGTCGGCCAGCAGACAGTGCAGCAAAAAGATGTCGATGAAGCGGGTGGTGGCCGCAGCGATGCCGACCGGCTCGAACGGGTCGAGGTCCATGCAGCGCACCTCGATGTACTCCACGCCGCGCTCGCGCAGCGCATGCAGCGGGCGCTCGCCGGGGTAGATCACGCGCTTGGGCCGTATCAGGCCGTAGAACTCATTTTCAATCTGCAGCAGGCTGGTGGCGAGCTGGTTGTAGTCGCCGCCCGGGTTGCGGATGCCCACAGCCTCGTACGCCGGGTAGGGTTGGGTCAGCGCACTGTGCAGCGAGTTGGCATAGCTCTCCAGGCTGTTGTAGCTGACCGCCAGCGTGGCCTGCGCATCGCTTTGGTAGCCCAGCCGGCCCATGCGCAGCGATGTGGCGTGCGGCATGTGCAGCGTGCCGCTGGCCGGCAGCAGCTGCAGCCGGTGCGGCCGGTCGGCGACAAAATCGCCACACACCGCTGGCGACGCGCCAAACAAGTACAGCAGCACAAAAGCGTGGCGGCGGAAGTTGCGGATCAGCGCAAAGTGCTCGTCGTTGCCCAGCCCCGGCATCGACCAGTTGTAGTGGATGCCCGAGATGGTCTGCATGCGCCGGCCGTAGCGGTGGCCCAAGCCCATGCGGTACACGCTCTTGGCCCGGCCGACGTTGCTGGACCCATAGCGCCCGAGCGGAATGGTCTCGTCGGTGGGCAGGCCGCAGGGCATGCTGCCGACCCACAACATCTCGGCATCCGGCCCGGTGCCCAGCGCGTGGTAGACGGCCTGGTGGATCTCGGTCAGCTCGGCCAGGCAGGCATCGGCGCTGTCACGCACGCCGGTGATCAGCTCGAGCTGGGACTCGCTGTAGTCGGTGGTGATGTGCGGGTGGGTCAGTGCCGACCCGAGTGCGGCGGGATGCGGCGTCAACGCCAGGCCACCGTCGGGCAGCGCGCGCAGGCTTTCTTTTTCGATGCCTCGGCGCATCGCCCTCAACCGCTCGGGCGGCAGGGCACGCAGACGTTCGTGCAGTGCTGTCACCGGCAGTCTCCTTGAATTGTTCTGGGCAGCGAGGCTAACAGAGCCGCGCGACGCACGTCAGACTGGGGGTTGATGCAATTTATGCTAGCCCTATCATCGGCCCGCTGGGTCGGCAGCAGGTCAGCCTGCACCCCGGCTGGCTCTGCGGCCCACACCGCGGCGGACACCATCAAAATAGCGGGGACACACGATGCCGGACGGTGCTTTGGGGACAGCCAGCCGGCCCGGCAGCGGCCTGCAACTCGATGAGTTGCAGGTGGTGTCGGACCTGCACCTCGGTGGCAAGCCGGGATTCCAGATCTTTGCATCCACCGCCGAGCTGGTATGGCTGATCGACTCGGTGGCGCAGTCGCCCGCGCCCGGCCTGGCCGCGCTGGTCGTCAACGGTGATTTCATCGATTTCCTGGCCGAAGAACCGGCCCTCGGTTTTGATGCCGACGGCGTGTTGACCAAGATCGACCGGGTGCTGGCCGACCCCAGCTTTGCGCCGGTGTTTGCCGCTTTTGCCCGGCTGCTGGCCACCGAACGCCGCTTGCTGGTGATCAACCTGGGCAACCACGACATCGAGCTGGCCCTGCCCTGGGCGCGTGAGCACCTGGCCCGCGCACTGGCCGGCGACGACGCGGCGGCCCGCGCCCGGCTGCTGCTGGTGACCGATGGCACCGGGTTTCGCTGCCAGGTCGGCGCTGCGTCGGTGCTGTGCCTGCACGGCAACGAGGTTGACAGCTGGAACGTCACCGACCACGAAAAGCTGCGCCGCATCGGCCGCGACACCCAGTTTGGGCTGAGGCCCGAGCCCTGGATGCCCAATGCCGGCTCGCAGCTGGTGGTGGAGGTGATGAACCAGGTCAAGGCGCGCTACCCGTTTGTCGATCTGCTCAAGCCCGAGACCGAAGGCGTGGTGCCGATCCTGGCCGCGCTCAATCCGCAGCTGCTGCGCAAGCTGCAGGACCTGACCGGCATCGCCCAGCGCAAGGCGGTGGACCAGCTGCGCATGCGCGCCGGGTTTCTGAGCGCGGACGGGGACGGGTCAGCCTATGCGGCGGGCGCTGCCCCGGCCCACGGCGCCGCCCACGATCTGCCCACCGTGCCCTCGCCACCGGCCTTTGGGGCGTCGGGCCTGCTCGGCGGAACCGGTCGTGGCGCTGCCGCGGCTGCACCGCCCGACACACCGCCCGGCTCGGCCGCCGCCCTGCTGGCGCGTGCCGAGGCCGCCTACTTGCAGGGCGTGACGCCAATCTCGCTGGTGCAGGGCAATGCGTCCGAGCAGCTCGGCCCGCTGGCCGCAGCCTGGGACTGGCTGACCGGCAAACCGCGTGCCGAGGTGCTGCGCGAGGCGCTGGAGTTCCTCGACAAGGACCGCAGCTTCGACCCCACCGCGCCCGACGCCACCTACAAGGCGATCGACGCGCTGGTGTCGCCCGACGTCGATCTGGTGCTGACCGGCCACACCCATCTGGAGCGCTCGCTGCCGCGCCAGCACGGTGGGGGTCACTACTTCAACAGCGGCACCTGGGCCCGGCTGATGCGCATCAGCCCCGAGCTTCGCCAGGACCCGGCCCGCTTTGCCCAGCTGTTCGACCTGCTGGACGGCAAGCCGGTGGCGCAGTTGATGGCCGCATCGCCCGCGCTGGTGATGCAGCGCAACTCGGTGGTGGCGGTGTGGCGCGATGCTGCCGGCCACACCCAGGCCGAGTTGCGCCACGTTGGCCGCGTTGCCGGCGCGTCAGGCCAGGCCGGCGCGTCACGCCCGCCCACCTTCCAGGCCACGCCGGTCGCCGGCACCCGCCACACCCAAGGCTGAGCCATGCGCACCATCACGCTAGAACTGCTGCGCCACGGCCCGGCCCACAACCAGCTGATCTCGCCGCTGACGCCCTACTTGGCGCTGTGCGAGAACCACCCCGCCGTCACCTGGCAGCTGCCGCTGGAGCACAACCAGCTGCTGCACCGCCTGCGAGCGCTGAGCTACCGGCTGGGCGAGGAATCCCGCGCCTTCCAGTTGCAAGACACCGCCCGCTTGCTGGCCGACCTGCTGGCCACCATCCCTGGCTTGGCCGTCGAGTTGGCGCGCACCGATGCCGGGCCGGTGCACCTGCGCCTGGTGCTGTCGGCCAGTGAGCTGGCCCTGCTGCCGTTTGAGCTGGCGCTGACCCCAACCGGCCTGCCCGGCGCCGGCCAGCCCCTGCTGCTGCAGCCGCAGCAGCCGGTCTGCATCACCCGTGAAACCCGCCGGGTGGCGGATGCCGCCCTGCCCTGGCCGCAAGAAACGCGCGTGCTGATGGTGGTGGCGTCACCGCCGGGTGTGCCGGCCGTGCCTGACCTGGCCCACCTGCTGGCACTGCGCGGCCGGCTGGCGGCCTGGATCGGCAGCCCGGACCAGCTGGACCAGCACCTGACCGTGATCACCCAGGCCAACCTGCAATCGATTGAGGCGGCCTGCGCCCAGCATGATTTCACCCATGTGCACATCCTGGCGCATGGCAGCGAATACGCGGCCGGCTATGACACCCGGTTTGGCCTGATGCTGCACGCCGCCGGCGACCCGGACGGCCCGGCCGACATCGTCAGCGGCGAGCGCTTGGGCGGCGCGCTGCGCACCCCCCGGCAGGGTGGCAGCGGCCGGCTGTCCAGCCCGGCGGTGGTCACGCTGGCCAGCTGCAACAGTGGCGCGGTGGGCAGCGTGGCCGGGGCCGGCGCCAGCCTGGCCCATGCGCTGCACCTGGCCGGCATCCCGATGGTGATTGCCAGCCAGTTTCCGCTGTCGTTTGGCGGGTCGGTGCGGCTGGTTGAAAAGTTGTATGACGGCCTGCTCTGGGGCGACGACCCGCGCAGCCTGCTGATCGAGCTGCGCGGCCTGTTGCACACCCAGTTTCCCGAGACCCACGACTGGGCGAGTGTGACCGCCTACACCTCGCTGCCGGCCGACTTCGAGCGCCGGCTGGGCGCGGCCCAGATCCAGCGGGCGATGACCGCGATCAACGTGGCGCTCGCCGGCGCCGACACGGCCGTGGCGCGGCTGGCTGCAGCGGCGCACGCCGCGGCTGCGAGCGCGGGCGCGGATCCAGCGAGCACAACGCCAGCGCCGCATGCCGCGCACAGCGCGATGACGGCCACCGCCGCCGCCGAGATCAGCACCGCGGTGGACCAGGTGCGCAGCGCCAAGCAGCGCCTGACCGACCTGGTGACCCGCCACCCCGACCAGCGTGGCCGGGTGCTGAACCTGCTGGCCAGCACTGAAAAGCGCGAGGCGGAGTTTGCCCACAGCCGCGCGGCCGGCCTGGCCGGGCCCGGCGCAGTGTTTACCCCGGACGCGTCGATGTGGGCGGGGCTGGCGCGGGCGCGCCAGCTGTACTTCGACCACTACGCGCTGGGCCGCAGCCCCTATGCCGCGATCCAGTACCTGTCGTTGCGCGCCGTGCTGCAACACGCGGGCCGGGATGCAGCCGGTGCGGCGGCCTGTGGGGCGGCCAGTGCGGCGGGGGCTGCCGATCAACCCGGCCGGGCTGCCGACAAACTCTGGGATCTGGCCGAGGTACAAGCCCAGCTCGACCTGCAGGGCACCGATAGCCAAAGCCAGGTCTGGGCGCTGGGCAACCTGATCGAGCTGTACCTGCTGGCCCCGACCATCCCTGGCGTGGCCTCACGCGGCCCCGACTGGCCAGCCCTGGCCGAGGCCCACACCCAGCGCCTGCTGGCCACCTGTCCGAACGGTGCCTTCGAGTTGTTTTCCACCCGCCGCCAGGTCAAGCGCTACACCGATTGGTATGCCCGGCTGGCCCATCCGGACCGGCCCTGGGACGCCCAGGTGCTGGCGGCCGCAGCCCGGATCGTGGCCCTGCTGCCGGCCGAGGTGGTGACCCACTGGAACTACGCGACGGGCTGAGCGGCGCCTGCTACCGGCAAAGCCGCTTCAAGCCTTGAGGGGCGCGGGGGTCAACGCCAGCCGCATCGCCGCCGCGCAGCAGGCCATCGCCGCCCACTGCACCGGGCCGAGCGGCTCACCGTGCATCAGTGCGCCGGCAATCATCGCGACCACCGGCACCAGGATCGACGACAGCCCGGCCACCGTCGTCGGCAGCAGGCCGACGATGGCAAACCAGGCGGCGTTGCCGTTGGCCATCGGCACCAGCGTGATGTAGCTGATGACGCCAATCGTCGTCCACGACGGCATGAACCAGCGGCCGTCGCCCAGCCACAGCGCGCCGATGCCGATAGGCACCGCGGTGATCAGCAGTTGCCAGCCGGTGAGCACCAGCGCGGGCACCGCCACGCCACCGCGCTTGAGGATCATCGTGCCCAACGCCCAGCCGATGCCGGCGATCAGGCCCAGCGCCACGCCCAGCGGCGCCTGGGCGTAGATCCCCAGACTGCGCCACATCAGCAGGCCCACCGCCGCCGCGCCCAGCGCCAGGGCCAGCAGCAACCGCGGGCCCAGTCGCTGCTGTCCACTGAGCCAGCCGAACAGCGCGGCCCACAGCGGCATCGTGAAGCCCAGCACCGCCGCCTGGCCCGACGGGATCATCAGCGCGGCATAGGTGCTGGCGATGTTCCACAGCACCAGGTACAGGCTGGTGGCCAGCGTGACCGTGGCCCAGTGCCGGCGCGGGATCAGCAGCGACTGGCCGCGGGCGCGCGCCACTGCCAGCAACACCAAGCCAGCGCCCAGCACCGCCACCGCCCGGAAGGTCCAGACCGAGACCTCGCGCACCGCGATCGGGAACAAGCCCCAGTTGGTGCCCCAGACCAGTGTCAGCAGGGCCAGCAGCACGATCGCCCGGCGCGGGACGGCGGTGGGTGCGCGTGAGGGGGAATCAGCGGGCGGTGGCAGGGTGGACATGTCGGGCGGGGCGGTCGGCCCCAGGCAGCAACGGACCGCCAAGTATCCCCGTGCTGACCTCGGCGACCGCCGGGAAGCCTGAGGCCGGGGGGGCATCCCGACCCAGCTCAACAGGCCAAGGGTTAATGCCCTCCCCCGGTTTCCGGGGTAATCAGTAAAACCCGCAATTTTCGCCGTTTACAAATAGTTAACATTTCAGCAACACCCAGATACCCGACCGCTTGGCCGGGGGTCGTCGTGTCAGTCCGGCGGTGTCTGCATCAGGAACACGGTCGTGCCCAGGTTTTTTGACCGGTGTTGTGATGCCCCTGTCGTTTGCACTCCTCCGTGGCCGGGCGCTGGCGCCAGGGCTGCCCCAGCCGGGTCTGCCCCGCCAGCCACCCGCACTGCCCTGGCCCGACCTGGCGCAGATGCGTGGCGCGACCCACACCCGCCGCAGCAATATCGCGCGCCAGATCAAGCTCGGCTGGGCGCTGTTGCGCGCCCAGGCCCACCGGGGGCAGTTTGACGCGGTGCTGCAGCAGCACCGCCACTGGCAACCGGTGTTCCTGCGCCAGGCCAGCAGCTTCGAGCCGCTGCTGCAGTCGTTCATGGACCGGCGCGCCGGCATGGCGCAGCGGTTCTTGCAGGTACAGCACGACCTGGCCGCCGCCACCCAGGCTTTTGGCGTGGCCACCGGCAGCCGAATCGCGCTGGGTGAGCGGGTGGTGTTGTGCACGCTGGGCCATGTCAACGGTGTCGGCAACGCCGGCAGCATCGGCCTGGGGCTGAACCCGGTCTGCAAACGCGAGGGCCTGTGGGCGTTGAGCCTGCACAACGCCTGTGGCCTGCGGGTCTGCCAGATCAGTTTTTCATTTCTGCCTGGCCAGCGCCTGATGATCGGCTCGGTGCAAGGCGCTGCTGCGCAGGACAGCGCGGCGATGCAGGCGGTGCGTGACCTGACGCACGCCGCCGAAGGGCTGCGCCCGGCCCACCTGCTGTCTGAAGTGCTGCGCGCGCTGTGCCGGCGCTGGTCGCTGGACCTGGTGGGGGTGGACCCGCAGCACCACGTCAAGAAGCGCTGGCACCAGCGCACGCTGGCGGTGTGCTTCGACTACTGCGGCTTCTGGACCGAACTGGGCGGCCAGCGCCAGGCGGATGCGCTGTGGTCACTGCCGACAGTGCGCGCAGCGCGTGACATCGCCGATGTGCCCAGCAAGCGGCGGGCGCAGTACAAACGCCGGCTGGCCCTGCTGGCGGCGTTGCCCGAGGCGCTGCAACACCTGCCGTTCACATCGACACTGGCACCCGCAGCCACGGTCACAGCGACGCTCACAGCGACGCTCACACCCAAGTCTCGCCCAGCGCCCTAGCCTGCTGCAACACCGTCTTCACCGCCGCGTCCTGCCCGTCCGGCGGGTACTTGTACTTGCGCAGAATGCGCTTGATCATCAGCCGCAGCTCGGCCTGCACACTGGCGCGCGCTGACCCGTCCACGCTCAGGTGCTGCCGCAGGTTCTTGGTCAGCGCGTGGGCGATCTTTTTGAGCGTTTCGTCGGTCAGCTCGCGCACGGCAGATTCGTTGTGGGCCAGGGCGTCGTAGAACCGCACTTCGTCATCGCTCAGCCCCAGTGGCTCACCGCGCCCCGCCGCTTCGCGCAACTTCTAGGCCCTCTGCACCAGCTCGTCCATCACCTGCGCGGCTTCGATGGACCGGTTCTGGTGGCGCCTGACGACATCAGTCAACAGGTCCGAGAACTTCTTGTGCTGCACCAGGTTGCCGGCAAAGCGTGACTTGATCTCGCCCTCAAGCAAGCGCTCCAGCAGCTCCATAGCTCCCCCAACTTGCCGTCGGGCAGCTGCGCCCGGGCAAAGCGCTTGTCCAGGATGCCTTTGAGCTCGGGGTGCTCGGGATTGTCCTGGGTAGCGGCAGGTAACCCCGGCACGCCGCCAAGGTCACGCCAGCCTCACTCCGGCGTCATGCCCGCATCCCTGAATGCCTTGCCCCAGGCGACCAACTGCTCTTGCAGGAACGTGGCCATCTCATCCGGGCTGGATCCGGCCAGCTCAAAGCCCAGTGCGCTGATGCGCTCGCGCACGTCGGGGCGCTGCATCGCGGCGTTGAGTTCGCGGTTCATGCGTTGCACGATCTCGGGCGCCACCTTGGCCGGCGCAAACAGCGCGGCCCAGGTGCCGGCGGTGAGCGGCGGCAGGCCGGCCTCGGCGCCGGTGGGCACAGTGGGCAGCAGCGGCGAGCGGGCCGGCAGTAGCACCGCCAGCGCGCGCAGTTTGCCGTCCTTGATGTGGGCCAGGGTGCTGGCCGGCGTGGCAAAGGTGAACTGCACATGGTTGCCGAGAATGTCGGTCACGGTCGGGCCTTCGCCTTTGTAGGGCACCAGCGTGGTGTCGGCTTTCACGGCCTTGAGCTGGGTGTGCATCA
>JANMXG010000127.1:0-5022 GCA_031394235.1 Betaproteobacteria bacterium | reverse complement strand
CCGGGGCCACCGCCAGATCGTGGGATAGTCGGGTTCCGATGCCCAGACGCCCTTTTTCTGTAGCCGACCGCCGCCGCTCGGTCGCCGACCTGCCCGATTTCACCCAACCCGCCAATGGCGGTCCGTCGGTGGCCACCCGGCGTGTTGAGCCGACCGCCGTGCCGCCGGGCATCGAGCCGCAATTGCCGCCGTTCCGGCCGGTCACGCCCCGGCGCATGCTGTTGATCGTGGCGCTGACGCTGGCCACCGTGGTCGGCTTGGCGGTGCTGATGCTGGAGCCTCACCGCTTGCTGACGGCTGCCAAGGCAGCCCGTGCCGAGGCGGCGGCACTGGCCGCCTGCCCGCCGGATGCGGCCAGCGCCGCCCCTGGCTGCCCGGGCAGTGTGATGCCGGTGCTGGTGCTGCCCCCGGCCACCACCCCGGCGCGCTGAAAGCCCCCGGTGGAGTCACCGACATCCGGCCGCTGACATCCGGCGGCTGAAATTTGGCGGCTGACGCTCAGCCACTGAAACCCAGCCCCTGAAACCGGCGCTTTGGCCAGGGCCGGCAAGCTAGCCCCTGATGCCGGCGGTGATTGCGCAGCAGCGCTACCCCGCCTGGTCCACCAACCTGAAGGCCGCCACCGCCTGTTGCAGGCCGCCCGCCTGGTCGCGCAGGCTGGCCGCTGCGGCGGTGCTTTGCTCGGCCAGTGCGGCGTTTTGCTGGGTCATGGTGTCGAGCTGGCTGACGGCGCTGCCCACCAGACCGATCGAGTCCGCCTGCTCGGCACTGGCGCGGGCGATCTCTGCGATCAGGACGGTCACCTGCTGCACCTGGGACACGATGCCCTGCATCGTGGTGCCGGCATGCCGGGCTTGGCCCGAGCCGGTCTCGATCTTGGCCACGCTGGCCTCGACAATGCCTTTGACTTGGCGCGCCGCGTCAGCGCTGCGCAGGGCCAGCGCGCGCACCTCGGCGGCCACCACCGCACAGCCGCGGCCGTGCTCACCGGCGCGGGCGGCTTCCACCGCCGCGTTCAGCGCCAGGATGTTGGTCTGGACAGCGATGCCGTCGATCACGCCGACGATCTCGCCGATCTGGCGGGACGACTGCTCAATCTCCGACATCGTGGCCACCACACCGCCAACGATGTCGCCACCCCGCGCGGCCACCGCGCTGGCGTCAGCCGCCAGCGCGTTGGCGCTGCGGGCCGAGTCGGCGTTCTGGCGCACGGTGGCGGTCAGCTCTTCGACCGACGATGCGGTCTGCTGCAGTTGCGAGGCCTGTTGCTCGGTGCGGCTGCTCAGGTCGGCATTGCCCCGGCTTATCTCGCCAGAGCCGGCATGGATTTGCGAAGCCGCCGCCTGGATGTTGCCGACGATGCCGGTCAGCGTGCCCACCATGCGGCCCAGCGCGCCCATCAGCCGAGCGATCTCGTCGTTACCGGTGACCGGCGGTACCGCCGCGAGATCCCCCTGCGACACCGCCTCGGCCACACGCACCGCCTGATCGAGCTGGCGGGTGACGGTGCGCACGGTGCGCCAGCTGATGACCGCGCTGGCGGCGATGATGGCCGCGGCAATGCCCAGGATCAGGGTCAGCGACGATTGCACCCGGGCGTCCACCGCGGCGGTCACTTCGGTCTGGCGTGTGGCCATGGTCTTGACCTGGGCCTCGCCCAGCGTGGCCTGCCGCTGCGCGGTGGCCTTGAGCTTGTCCAGCGTGGCGGCCATCGCCGTTTCACTGGCCAGCAGGCTGCGTTTGGCGGCGGCCACTTTGTCGATCGAGCCACCCACCGTGGCCATCGCGGCGGCCGCGGTGTCCACCTGCGCGGCCAGTGGCGGCCGGCCCATTTTCAGCAAACCAGCGCGCATGGTGGCCATGTTCTCGGTCAGGCGCTGGGTGCTGGTTTTCAGCTCCGCCTGCGCGGCCCCGGTCTCTTTCTCGTTGGCGGCCAGCATCAGCAGGCGCAGGCTGCCCACCATGTCGCGGATCGCCAGCGACACCTCCTCGCTGGTGACCACCACGCCGCCGGGCTCGTTGCGCACACGCATCGCGGCTTCCAGCATCTGACGCTGTTTGGCGGCCTGCACCTCGCTGTTGTCGAGCGCGGTGCTGAGCTTGTTCGATTGCGCCTCGATCGGGTCGAGCAAGGCCTTGCGCGCCTTGGCATAAGCCTCGGCCGCGTCGGGCTTGGCGGCCAGCACGTTGGCACGCAGCGCCAGCAGGCCGGTGCCCTCCTTGTTGAAGGCGTCGGTGAGTGAGGCGCTGAGCAGCCGCACGTCCTTCAGCGTTTCTTCACCGCCGGGCTCAGCGGCCAGACGGGCAATACCATCGGTGGCGCTCTTGAGCTTGTCCTTCAGCGGGTTGAGCCGAAAGCGGTTGGCCGTGGTGTCGACCTCGCTGACGACGATCACCACCTCCTTCAGCCGCGATTGGGCCGACAGCACCTGCTTCATCGTGCCGGCCAGGCGCCGGCTGGCGTCCTGCGCTGCGTCGGCGGCCTTGCCGGCGTCCACGCCGATCTGCTTGACGGCGGTGCGCGTGGTGCCAATCGCCTGCTCGGCCTTGTGCAGCGCGGCGCGGGCGCTTTCGGTTTCTTGCTGATAGGCGGCGGTATCGGTCAGCCGCTTGTCCACCGCGCCAGCAATCTCGGCCTGGGAGGCCGAGAAATCGAGCGCTTCGGTCTTTGCGGACGGGTCGAGCTTGCTCAGCGCCAGGCGCAACTGGGCGATGGCCTGCAAGTCGGCCTCGACCGCGGCCTTGGCCTGCCCGGCCTCGGCCGGGTTGCGCGCCAGGCTGAGCTTGAGCAGCCGGCCCATCGTGCGCTCGGTGCGCTCTTGCAGCTCGTAGGTCTTGGTCTGCAGCGGCGCGGCCTGTGAGGTCAGGCTTCGCAAATCGGTCTGGATCGAGGTGACGGCGACATAACTGACGCCAGCCACGCAGACCAGGCCGATGGCGGAAAAGCCCGACAGGGCCAGCAAGCGGTGGGATATTTTCATGGTGTCGGGCTGCGATGTCGGGCTGCGGTGTCGGGCTGCTGGGTGCGGCTGCTGTGCGGGGCTGCTGTGCCAGGCTCGGATCAGCGCAGCTTGGCGATCTTGCCGCCCTGGATCTGCGTCAGGAACACGTCGGACAAGCCCTGGTGGTTGTTCTCGGCAAAGGCGATCTTCAGCCCGCCCAGGTCGTGGCCCTGCAAGCTGTGCAGCGCTTTCACCAGGCCGGCGCGCTCGGGCGCCGTGCCGGCACGCTCCAGCGCAACCACCATCACCTTGGCGGTGATGCAGCCCTCAAAGTTGACAAAGCCCAGTTTTCCGCCGCCGCTGGCGGCCAGGGCGTCACGGCACTCGCGCTGGATCGGCAGGTCGTTGTCGTCGGGGAACGGCACCACCTGGCTGACGACCACACCGTCGCCAGCCGACCCGACATCACTCACCAGGTTGTCGGTGCCCACAAAGGAGACCGTGGCCAGCTGCGATTTCAGCCCCGCGGCACGCGCCTCGCGGATGAAGGCCGCCAGCGGCGCGTAGGTGCCCACCATCACCACAGCGTCGGGCTTGGCGTCGATCATCGCGGCCAGGCCGGTCTTGATGGCCAGGGTATTGCGCTGGAAGTTGCCCTTGGCGGCAATCGCCATGTTGCGTTTTTTAAGCGCCTTGTCGGTGCCCGAGAGCACGGCCGCGCCGAAGCCATCGTCCTGGTAGAACACGGCCACGCTCTTGGCGCCCTTGGCGATGAAGTGCGCCACCAGCGTCTCGGCCTCGTCGTCGTAGCTGGCGCGCACGTTGAACACCTGCTGCGTCACCGGCTGGCGCAGGCTCATGGCGCCGGTAAAAGCGCCCACCAGCGGCACATTCATCTCCTTGACGATCGGCAGCACCGCATTGGCGGTGGGCGTACCGACGTAGCCGAACAGCGAAAACACCTTCTGCTGCTCGATCATCTTGAGCGTTTCGTCGATCGCCTTGTCGGGCTCGTAGCCGTCGTCGCCCACCAGCAGGTTGATCTGCCGTCCGTGCACGCCGCCCTTGCCGTTGACAGCCTTGAACACGGCTTCGGCACCCTGGCGCATGCCCTTGCCCAAACCGGAGGCCGGGCCGGTCTGCACATTGACCATGCCGATCTTCACTTCTGTGGCGCTCAGGCCATCAACGGCATGGACCGAAGGGGTGAAAGCCGTGAGGCCAGCGCTGGCCAGGACCAGCAGGGAAAGCTTGTGCATCGTGAACTCCGGCTCGGGTGGGGGCGCCCAGGGCGGCCCCAGGCTTGCTTTGCGTCAAGCGCCGCTGGTCTTGCGGCAGACCGACACTTGTAGCAATTTCGGACCGTGCGGCCCATGCTTGACCGGTCGGGATGACGGAGTTCTTGGCTTAGCCTGTGGGGAGTTGCGGATTGCTGGGCCGTCCGGCCGCAGCCACCCCGGCGCACGCCGGCGAAAGCACCGGCAGCGCAGGGCTGAGGACATTCAAATACCGGGAAATATCCCGGAGCACCCATGAAAAAGCCCGCCAAAGCGGGCGGCCTTGTGGGGCCTGGTGGGTAGATTGCAGCGGCAATCAGTCGCCCGCCACGCCCGCCCGCTCCAGCATCGCGTGCAGCAGCACGTTGCAGCCGGCGCTGATGTGCTCGGGCTTGGCGTCCTCGATCTCGTTGTGGCTGATGCCGTCCTTGCAGGGGATGAAGATCATGCCGGCCGGTGCAAGCCGCGCCATGTAGACCGCATCGTGCCCGGCACCCGACACCACCGGCATGTGGCTGTAGCCCAGCTTGGCAGCGGCGCGGCCGACAGCGTCCACACAATCGGCGTGGAACGGCTGGGCCGGGTAAGCGCTGACCGGCGTGATCTCGATCGGCAGCCCGCTCTCGGCCGACAGCTTGGCCGCCACTGCACGGATGTCGGCGTCCATCTGCTCGCACAGCGCGTCGCTGGCGTTGCGCAGGTCGATGCTGAACTTGACCCGACCCGGGATCACGTTGCGGCTGTTGGGGTGCACGTTGACCATGCCCACCGTGCCCCTGCCGTGCGGCGGGTGGCGGTGCGCG
>JANMXG010000126.1:0-5453 GCA_031394235.1 Betaproteobacteria bacterium | reverse complement strand
GAACAGGTACAGCACCACGTCCTGCGTCCGCTGCGTGTCGAAGGCCTGCTGCAGCGCACCGAAGTCAGGAATTCCCGAAACGCTGGGCACCACGATTTCGCCGTCGTACCAGCCCGGCGGAAGCTCGAGGCGCTCGAAGGCGCCTTGCAGAGGCCGCAGCTTCGAGGTCCAGTCATGGCCATTGCGGGTGAACAAGCGCGCGCCCGAGGCGTCGTTGCGCACCAGCATGCGGTAACCGTCGAACTTGATTTCGTAGATCCAATCGGCGGTGTCCGGCGGCGGGCCGGTCATCAAGGTCGCCAGCTGGGGTTGCAGTGCCTGCGGCAAGGCACAGGGCACGGCCTCGACCGGCAGGCCGTGCAAGCCTCGCGCCGAGGTCGACTGATCGCCAACCTTGACGGTGGTGGCGCCGCGCGGCGCAGGGCCCAGCGTCTTCACGCTCGCCGGCAACTCGTCGACCACGCTGTACGCGGCGGATGCCCGGGCGTACGCGTCTTTCTCCTTGATCAGCAGCCAGGCCGCCTGCTTCTCGCCTTTGCCCTTCATGCGCACCAGCACCCATCGGCCGTGCAGCTTGTGGCCGTGCAGCTCGAACTTCAGGTTGCCGTCTCGAACCCCTTGCTGCGGGTTCTGCAACGGGATCCAGGTGCCGGTGTCCCACACGATGACCTTGCCCGCGCCGTACTGCCCGGCCGGCACGGCTGCCTCGAAATCCGCATAGGCCAAGGGGTGGTCTTCGACCTGCACGGCCATGCGTTTGACGCTCGGATCGAAACTCGGCCCCTTGGGTACCGCCCAGCTCTTCAACGTCCCGTCGAGTTCCAGCCTGAAGTCGTAATGCAAGCTGCTGGCCCAATGCTTCTGAACGACGAAGCTCAACAGGCCGGCGACGGAGGGTCCGCCCGCTGCGGGCTCCGGCGTCAGTGCGAAGTTGCGCTTAGATTGATAGGCGTGCAGTGGACCCGGTGCCGCGTCGAGCGAGGGCTTTGAAGGCCGGTTCATGCTGCGACCTTGGGCTCCTCGTTGCGGATCAGGCTCATCTCGCCGTCAGCTTCGAGGTACATGCGCTTGACGGTGGCGAGGTCTTCGACCCCCTCCTGTCGGATCTTCGCGTTCAACTCCTCGTCGGTGATGAGCTCGCGGCGCATGTTTCTGCGCAGCAGCTTTCCGTCGCGCACCAGGCACAGGCGCGGAGCTGCAGTGAAGCGCTGTATGACCGGGAACTGGAAGCTCATGAAGTCGAGCATGTAGCTCCAGAAAACGAGGGTGGCAATCAGCACCATCCCATCGGTGGCCGAGGTGGCGCTGCCGATCATGCCGTTCTGCGCGGCATCGCCGAGGATCACGACGAACAGAAAGTCGCTGACGCCGAGCGACCCGACGTCGCGCCGCAGGATGAAGCGAAAGACGATGAAGAGAAACCAGTACATCAGCGTGCCGCGCAGCGCCAGCTCCAGCGGTGAGACCGTGAAGGAGAAAATGCCTGACAGGTCGAGGTCGAGGATGTTCACGGGACGCTCCGCGACCGCGTGGTCGGTGCCGCTTTGGTACATCGTCGTTGGGTCACGGCGGGCTCTCCGCGGAGCGGTCCTGCCCCAGCACGATGCGCGCCCCGCGCTGATAGGTCCAGTAAGCCAGCGCCCAGTTCAGCAGGACGCTGACGCGGTTGCGAAAGCCGATCAGAAAAAACACGTGCGCGGCCAGCCAGAACCACCAGGCCAGCAGGCCCGAAAGCTGGAAGCCGCGCAGGTCCACCACCGCCGCCATACGACCGATGGTGGCCAGGTTGCCGTGATCCGCGTAGACAAAGTGCTGGGCGCTACGGCCAGCCAGGCGCGCACGCAGGCTGCGGGCCACATGCGTGCCCATCTGCTTGGCCGCGGGGGCCACGCCGGGCACGGGGCGGCCGTCTGCCCGGGACAAGGCGGCCAGGTCGCCGGCGACGTACACCTCCGCGTGGCCAGGGACGGTGAGGTCGGGGTTGACCTTCACCCGGCCCGCAGGGTCCAGCGGCACTCCCAGCAGCGCGCCCAGTGGCGAGGCGGACACGCCCGCTGCCCACAGCACCGTGCGACACGGAATGAAATCGTCGCCCAGGCGGTAGCCCTGGTCGGTGATGGCGGCCACCGGCGTGCCGCAGCAGACTTCCACACCCAGCGCCTCCAGCTGGGCCCTTGTGCGCTGCTGCAAGGCCGGCGGGAAACTGGCCAGGGGCGCCGCGCCCGCTTCGATGAGCCGCACCGAAGCCTGCCGTGGGTCGAACCGGCGGAACTCGTGGCGCAGCGTGTGGCGCGCGATTTCGGCCAGCGTGCCGGCCAGTTCCACCCCCGTGGGCCCGCCGCCCACGATGGCGAAGCGCAGCCAGGCCCGACGTTCATCCTCGCTGGTGGCGGCTTCGGCCTGCTCGAAAGCCAGCAGGACGCGGCGGCGAATGGCCAACGCATCGTCCAGCGTCTTCAGGCCGGGCGCATGCGCGGCCCATTCGTCGTGGCCGAAGTAGGCGTGGGTCGCGCCGCTGGCCACCAGCAGCTGGTCGTAGAGCAGGGTCTGCGCCGCCACCGGCCGCCCCAACTGCACCGTCTTTGCATCGACGTCGATACCCGTCACTTCAGCCATCAGCACCTGCACATTGCGCTGGTGGCGCAGGATATGCCGCAACGGCGCGGCGATGTCCGGTGCGGAGAGACCCGCCGTGGCCACCTGGTACAGCAGCGGCTGGAACAGGTGGTGGTTGGCCTTGTCCACCAGCGTGATACGCACCGGTGCCGACGCCAGCGCGCGCGTGCACCACAGGCCGGCAAAGCCGCCGCCGACGATCACCACATGCGGCGTTGAGCGATTCATGGCATTTCAGTATGCGCTGACGCAAAAAGAGGAACCCGAAGGCCCCTCTTCACTTTCATTGCTAACCTATTCTTGTCACGAACGGTAAACGTCCTGCGCGCGATTGCTGGACCAGGTCTTGTGCAGGTAATCGGCATCGTCGTCGTTGCGCGGTCGCACGCCGACCAAAATGCCGCCCTGTTTGATGCCTTCTTCGTAACGCTTGACGCGCTCCTCCGGCATGTTCCAGCCGACCAGCGCACCCACCAAGCCGCCTGTGGCGGCGCCTGCGCCGGCGCCCGCGATGGCCGCTGCCAGCGGACCCGCAATCACCAGCCCCAGCCCAGGAATCGCGATCGAGGTGCCGACTGCAGCCACGGCTGCGGCAATCGCACCAAGGGTGCCGCCGATGGCGCCACCGACGCCGGCGCCTTCAGCGGCCTTGGTTCCAAGCTCGGTTTCTGTACCGGCGCCGACGAAGTGCGTTTTGCGGGTGTCTTCCGACATCGCGACGTTGACGTCATCCTTGGTGTATCCACGCTCGGTCAGTGCGTTGTAGCCAAGCTCCGCGCTGTCGCGGTCGGGGAAGATACCAGTCATGAGAGGGCGGTCTGCCATGTGAATGTCCTTGAAAGTCGATGAGAGGGTTCGGGATGCGATAGGCGATTCCGGCGTTCCACGCAAGTGGCAATCGATGGTGTGGCAGCCGCGCGTCGACGGCCATAAGACGAGGCCGCATTCCTGTTGCGGCCCCGTCCTACACAGCCGCTTTTCGAACGATCGGCACTTGGCGATTGGGTCACCATGCCCTGTCCAAGGAGATTCCTTATGCGCATCAAGCACTGCACCGTGTTCCGCCGCTACCTGATCGGCATCGGCGCCACGTTGGTCGGCGCGTGGACCACCGAACTGACGGGATCCATGTTGCCACTGGCCATGGGAGCGGCCATCACGTTGATGTGCACCGCCACCGTCGTGCGAGAGGTGTGGACTGGCAAACGCCGGTAACCCCCGGCACGTCGGCCGCGTGTCACGGGGCACTGGCCTTCAGTCGCCCTGTAGGCGCCATCTGACGCGAAGAGCGCACATTCTGAGACGTCAAACGGGCCGATCGGCCATGGTGCCGCCCAGCGGGCCGCCCTAGGCTTGAACCCGCAGCGTGCATGAGCGCGATGCAGTCCACCCCCTCTCTCACTCACGAAAGGCCCCCCATGACAAGCAAGACCAGCCCGAAGGGAACTGCCACATCGGCCGGCAAGATCGACGCGATCAAGCTGCTGACCGACGACCACAAGACAGTGCACAAGATGTTCGTTCAGTACGCCAAGCTCTGCCAGGGCGGCGCCGACGGCACGGAGCGCCAGCCCGTGGCCGAGCAGATCTGCATGGCCCTCACCGTGCACGCAGCGATCGAGGAAGAGATCTTCTATCCCGAGGCCCGTTCGGCCGGTGTCGAAGCCGCATTGCTCGACGAGGCCGAAGTCGAACACGCGAGCGTCAAGGACCTGATTGCGCAGATCCAGGGCATGGCGCCCGACGACCAGCTCTATGACGCCAAGGTGACCGTGCTGGGGGAGTATGTCGATCACCACGTCAAGGAAGAGCAGGACGAGATGTTTCCCAAGTGTCGCCAGTCGACGATGGACTTGAAGGCTCTGGGCACCCAGCTGGCAGCCCGCAAGGCCGAACTGATGGCCGAGATGAGCGAAGGCATGGAAGTGTCGTGACGCTGTGAACCCGGGACACCCATGCGTCTAAGCGCCTGCTCAGCCGGGCGCTTTCGACCTGGGTGTCCCGGCATGGCCCAAGCGGGAGATCCCAACCAGGGTCGCTCGCGTGTCACCGGGGAGCTTGAAATCGGTGACCAAGTTCGAACAGCGCTGGCCGCACCTGGTGATGTCCCCGCTGGAGTTCATGCAGCGGCTGGCGGCGCTGGTGCCCAGGCCGCGGCTGCACCTGATCCGTTTGGTGTCCGCGTAACTTCACTTCGCGAAGTGAGCGGACCCCCGCTGCGCGAGCCACGGCGTGCTGGCACCGAACGCCAACTTGCGCGCTGGTGGTGCCGCAACAGCCTGCGGCGCCCGCCCAGAAAGCAAAGCCCGAAGAGTGCCAGGCGAACTGTGCGCACCACCGCCCGGTGCGGCTGAGCTGGGCAAAGCTACTCAAACGTGTCTTGGCTGCGACATAACTTGAGTACAAGTTGGTCTTCGCTGAAGCTTCGCTTTCGAGCTCGACTTGGAGCATTGCCCAAACTGCGGCGGCGAGCTCAAGATCATTGCGGCCATCCTGTGGCGTTCGCCAGGGCCTCTGCGCCCTGGCAACCGGTGATCCAGAAGATCCTCACGCATTTGGGTCTGCACGCCGACTGTGGACGCAGGAGCGCGCCTGCGCGCGGTCCTGCGCCTCAGGAGGGGTTCGCGCTTGCAAGCGCGAACGCGGCCTGCAAGGCCGTGCACCGCCTCGGGCGCCGGCTCGCGGCCAAGCTGCAAGCGCTGCAAGCGGCCTGAAGATTCCGATTCATCACCGTTCAGGGGGTCCGCAGAGCAGGGCTACGGGGACCGGCTGCGCGCGAGGGTTTTCGTGACCGATGGATGTGGCGCAGCGCCAAGGGCTAACCCGTAGATGACGCC
>JANMXG010000125.1:0-8904 GCA_031394235.1 Betaproteobacteria bacterium | reverse complement strand
AGCACGCTGCGCCGGCTCGGCCTGGCGGTGCCCCAGGACGTAGCGGTTGTGGGGTACGACGACATTGCGTTGGCAGAGCATTTCCACCCGCCGCTCAGCACAGTGGCCCAGCCTATTGGCGAGGCCGGTCGCGTGCTGGTGGATTTGCTGTTGGACCAGTTGGCGGGTGCGCGGGTGGTCTCGCGCCAGTTGCGTACCGAGCTGGTCGTGCGGCAGAGCAGCCAGTGCGGTTGAGCCTGGCGGCGTCCGGCGCGCTGCCCGTGCTTTTGTGCCCAGACTCAGAGAACGGCGTTCAGATCTGGCCGGAGGCCGGGTAGTTGCCAGGCGGTCCAGCGCGACTGCCGGCCTTACAGCACGCGGCGCAACGCCTCGAAAAACAGGTCGGACTGTTCGCGTTCACCCCGCGTTTGCTGGCACACCCGCTGCGCCAGCGCCGGGTCGGTGGGCTGCAAGGCCAGGCCGGTGGCGCGGGCCTGCACCTCCAGCGCGCAAGCCCGCTCCAGGTAGTACAGGTCGTCGTAGGCCTGGGCCAGGTCGGCACCGCACACCACCACGCCGTGGTTGCCCAGGAACAGCACGTCCGCACCCCGCATCGCCTGGGCGATGCGTTCACCCTCGGCGGCGTCCAGTGCCAGCCCGTTGTAGTGGGCATCCACCGCCACCCGGCCGTGGAAGCGCATCGCGTTTTGCGACAGCGTGGTGTCCAGCCGGCGCGCAGCGGTGAGCGTCAATGCCGTGCTGAACGGCATGTGGGTGTGCAGGACGCAGGCCTGGCCGGCTGTTTGGTGGACCGCTGCATGGATGAACATCGCCGTAGGTTCGACCGCATGGCGACCGGCCAGCCGGTTGCCCAGGGCATCGACCATCACGATGTCGTCGGCCTGCACCTCGGCCCACAACAGCCCGCGCGGGTTGAGCAAAAACCGGCCCGACCCGTCCGGCAGTTCGGCGCTGAAGTGGTTGCAAATGCCCTCGGCCAGGCCGTGATGCGCGGCGGCGCGCAAGGCCAACGCCAGGTCGGCGCGCAGCATGCGCACTGGCCCGGTGTTGAAGTCATCATGGTGCGTGCCGGGGTCTGGCTCGGCCTGTGGGCGGTGCAAGGTCATGGTGGCGGCCTGAGGGTGCGGGTTGGGGAAGCCCGCAGTGTGCCGCGCTGGCCGGCCGTCCGCCTATCGAGATGCGACCGTGCCGCCCGCCGGGTTCAGAAGGCGTACTTCATGCTCAACTTGACCGTGCGGCCGTTGATGGACCGCGCGGCATGGCCATCACCTTCGACCTCGGTATAACCCAGGGTGTTGGTCAGGTTGTTGGCGCTGGCCGAGACGCTGATGCGGTCGTTGAACTGGTAGTTCACAAAGGCGTTGAGCACGGTGTAGGCCGGTTGCACGATGGTGTTGGCATCGTCGCCCCAGGACTTGCTGGTGCCAATGATCGCCGCACCCAGTTCCACCGACCCGATCAGGTAGCTGGGCGCCAGCTGGAACACGAAGTCGGCCTGGCGGCGCGGCGTCTTGCCCACGGTGCTGGCGTCGTTGCTGGCCGTGATCTCGGCTTTGGTGAAGGTGCCGCCGCCGGTCAGTTTGAACGCACCCAGGCGGTAGCCCAGCTCCAGCTCCAGGCCGTTGGCGTTGTAGTCGTTGCTGGTGAACTTGCGGGTCGTCGCCTCGTAGTTGCTTTCCTTGGTCTTGGCGTTGAAGGCCGTGGCAAACAGGCTGAAGGCACCCGCCCGCCATTTGGCGCCGCCCTCAAGCTGGCGCACGGTGTTGGTGGCCACCGGCACCGAGCCGTCCAGTGCGGTGCCGTACAGCAGGCGGTCGGCGCTGAACGCCACTCCGTCGCTGGCCCGCGCAAACAGCGCCAGATCCTTGTTGAGCTGGTAGTTGCCGCCCAACGAGTACGCGGTGTGGTTGAGCTTGTAGTTGACCGTCTGGCGGGTGCTGGGGTCCCAGGTCTTGGTGACCGGGTTGTCCTGCTGGGCCCAGCCTTTGGCGGTCTGTCTGTCTTGACGTACGCTGCCGTCCAGCGTTAGCGCGCCGGACTCCCAGGTCAGCGCCGCATAGGGCGCTGTGGTGGTGTAGCTGACATCGAAGTTGCGCACGCAGCAGCCACCCCAGGTGTCCCAGCCTTGCGTGACCAGCCTGGCGCTGGCGCCGGTGTTTTTCATGTCCACGCTGTACTGGTTCCAGAACCAGGTCAGCGCCACGTTCTGCCGGGCCGTGAACAGGCCGACCGACGCCGTGGTCTTGCCGCCGGCCACGTCGCCAAAGGTCTTGCTCAACTTCAGGTCGTTGACGGTGTTGCCCAGGTCATCGATCGAGGTGTTGAACATCGTCGCGGTGAACTTGGACGCACCGGCGGTGGGCGTGCCGTTGTCGGCAGGGAACATGGCGATGAAGCGCCCGCTGTTGGTGCTGTGGCGGAACTTGTCGCTGATGTTCCAGCCGTCGCCAAGCTTGAACGCACCCTCCATACCCACGGCCGTGCTGCGCACCCGCAGGCCGTCGCGCGGGTTGGTGGATACCATCTTGCCGTCCGCACCAAACACCACATCCTGTGGTGTGCTGTTGTTGATGAAAAACGCGCTGCGCGGGTCAATGCCGGGGATGGTGCTGATCGTGCCACCCTTGGTGATGACCGGCACCGGCATGAACGACGGGGTCTTGTCGTCCAGCAACTTCAGGTTCAGGCGCAGATAGCCGGCGCTGAAGTCTTGCGTGATGTTGGCCTTGATCTGGCCACCGCTGGCGGCGTTGAAGCCGGTTTTGCGGTCGCCTTCGCCTACGCGCTGGAAGCCGCCGATATGGAACCGGGTGCCGTTGCCCAGCTGGTTGCCGTAGTCGAAGTCCAGCCGGGTCTGGCGCCCACCGTCCAGGCCCAGGGTCAGGCCGGCGGCGCCGCCGGGTTCGCTGCCGTTCTTGCTGATGAAGTTGATGATGCCGCCGGGTGAGTTGCTGGCCAGCGTGCTGGCTGAGCCGCCCCGGATCACCTCAAGGTGGCTGAGGTTGAAGTCGGTGCGCAAGAACTGATCGGCCGTGCCAAAGGCAATGTCGCCAAACAGCAGTATCGGCAGCCCATCCTCCTGGAACTGCACGTAGCGCGCCCCGCCCGCCGAGATTGGCACGCCGCGCACGGTCAGGTTGGCGTTGCCCTCGCCGCCCGACGATTCGGACCGGATACCGGGAATGGCGCGCAGGATCTCGGCCGCGTTGCTGGGTGCGAGCTTGATGATCTGGTCGGCTTCCAGCGTGCTGATCGACACGCTCTGCTTCATCTTGCTGGCGCCGGTGGTGGTGCCGGTGACAACGACGCGGTTCAGGTTCAGCGTGTCGTTGGTGTCCTTGACCTCGGCCGGCGCCGCGGCCTGGGACCAGGCCAGCGCGGGCGCCAAGGTCAGTGCTGCGGCCAGCGCAGTTTGGCGCAGCGAGAGGCGCGGCCGGTGGCTCGGGGTGGGCAGGGTACGGTTCATGGTGTCTCCTTCGTTGGCAAGGTCAGGGCTTTGGCGCCCGTTGGTGAAAATTGTGGCGCATTTACAATCGATTGCAAAGCAGGGTAAACCTGTGCATAGACCGGTTAAATACGAACAAGATCAATAAAATTTGGCCGCATTAAACGCGCTGGCGGAGGCGATACGCTGTCGAAATCGCTAACGATTGCAGGGGGTTCAAAGGCGGTGTCCTGACGGCTCGGTTGCCGGTGCGCGCGCGCCGGGTGCCGCCCCTGTGCGGTGGTTGGTGCTGTTGCTCTGCAGCGCATGCAGTTGCTCACCCGCGCCATCGCGCAGCGCAATGTGGCCGACCAGGCTGCGCAGGTCGATGCACAAGCTGGCGCGGTGTTCACCGGCTGTCCACTGCAAGGCCAGGGTTTCGGGCGGGCTGGCTTGCAATTCGAAGTGGCCATTGAAGGCGGGATGGCTGTTGCGCAGCCGGATAAGGCGCAGCAGGTCTTGCACCACCGGCCGTTGCATGGCGGCCGTGATCTCGGTCTGGCTGTAGTGGTGGCGGTTGATGTCCCGGCCCACGCCGCTGCTTGCCAACAGGTCACTGTCGTTGTGTCCGGCCAGCAGGCCAACGTAGTAGACCTGGGGCACGCCGGGCAAAAAGAACTGGATCGCGCGGGCCACCAGATAGGCCCGGTCATCGCGCCCCAGGGCGTCGTAAAAGCTGCAGTTGACCTGGTACAGGTCGAGGTTGCTGGCCGCCGCGCCAGTGGCTTGGCGGCTGGCGCCGCCGCTGCGCTCGTGGATCATTTCGACCAGCCGGTCCAACTCGTCGGGCGGCACCAGCCCGGGATGGGCTGTGCGGTCGCTGGCGTCGGCCCCGATGTCGATCACGCCGATGCCGTCATGGGTGTCGAGCACTGTCAGCGCGTTGGTGGGCCGCACGGCAATCCAGCGTTTGAGCGGTTCGGCGGTGCCAAAAAACAGGGCATGCAGCGTCAGTGGCGGCAGCGCAAAGTCGTAGACCCAATCGACCCGGGCGGCGATTTCGATCTGGCGCTGGTAGTAGGCATGGATCTCGACCAGCACCTCGACGCCCCTGGCCCGCGCCTGGGCGGCGAATGCATCGATGAAATCAAAGGTCTCGGGCATCATGAAACAACTGGCGCCGGCCTTTTTGATCGCGTAGCCCACCGCGTCCAGGCGCACCATGCGGATGCCGGCCGCGGCCAGTGTGTCAAGGATCGCCAGCAGGTAGGCCAGGCCTTGTGGGTGCGTCACGTCGATGTCGACTTGCTGCGGCGTGAAGGTGGTCCACAGCAGGCAGCGCTCGCCGTTGGCCAGCGTTGCGGCGGTGAACGGCAGGCCCGGTCGCGGCCGGTAGAGGGCCAACAGGTCGGCTGCGCTGGCACCCTGCGGGAAGACCGCGTCCATGGTCAGGAACAAACCGTTGTAGCGCGACCCGTTGCCGTGCTGCGAGAAATCCTGGAACTGCGGTGATGCCGTGGACATGTGGTTGACGATCACGTCGGCGATCACGTCCAGCGCGCCGGCCAGCGACCGTATGTCGTCCCATTCGCCCAGGCGCGGGTCGACCTGCAAGTGGTCGCTGGGGTCGAAGCCGGCGTCGACACCGTCGATGGGCGTGAAAAACGGCAGCAGGTGCACGCCACCGAACACGCCGTCCAGCGGCGCGTCGCGGCCAGTCAGCAAGGCTTGCAGGGCCGGGATGCCGCCCCCGCCGAGGCGGTCGACATAGGTGATGAGTTGAACCTGGTTTTTCATGGGGCGGCCTGCGGCAACTTTGGCGGCAACTCGTCTGCAAGGGAGATCGGCTTGGTTGAGGACGACGTCTTGACAAAGCACACCGCCACGGCCGCGGCCAACAGCAGTGCACCGGCCAGGCGGATGACGTTCTCGGGCTGGCCGCCCAGCAGGCTTTGGTAGTACAGCGGCAGCGTGAGCATCTGCAGGATCATCGGGATCACAATGAACATGTTGAAAATGCCCATGTAGACACCGGCCCGCTCGGGCGGGATGCTGCCGGCCAGCAGGATGTAGGGGTTGCCCATGATGCTGGCCCAGGCCAGGCCAATGCCGATCATTGGGATGAACAGCAGCGCCTTGTCGTGGATTGCCGGGATGCACCACATGCCGATGCCGGCAGCGCAAAGGCAAAACGCATGCACAGTCTTGGCACCAAGCCGGCGTGTGAAGGGCAGCATCGCAAACGCCGCGACAAACGCGACGAAGTTGTAAAAGCCACCGATCTGGCCATTCAACAGACTGGCGTCGCGAAAGCCGGCCGATGTGGCATCGGTCGTGTTGAACATCGAGTGCGCCAGCGCCGGCACGATGTAGATCCAGTAGCACAACATGCCGTACCACTGGAACAGCTTCATCCACCACAGCTGGCGCATCGTCGGTGGCATCTCCTTGATCGCCAGCCCGATATCGGCCAGTGTGGCGCGCCAGCCGGTGGGCTTGGCACGCATGGCGGCCAGCTCCGCGGCTGACAACGGCAGCTCGGGCGTGGTGTGCACGCTCCACCAGACCGTGGTGATTGAAAACAGCGCCCCGATCAAAAATGCCGTGATCGTGATGTGCGGGATGTGGTGCGCGTTGACCGCGTCCTTGTCCATGCCGCCCAGCACCAGCAGCGTGGGCGCCAGATAGGCCAGCGTCTGCGCCAGGCCGGTGAAGGCGCTCTGGGTCAAGAAGCCGATCGAGTGCTGGGCCTTGTCGAGCCGGTCGCTGACGTAGGCCCGGTAGGGCTCCATCGTCACGTTGTTGGCCGCGTCCAGGATCCACAGCAGGCCGGCGGCAAACCACAGCGTGGGCGAAAACGGCATCACCAGCAGGCCCAGGCTGCAGAGCAGCGCGCCGATCAGGAAGTAGGGCGTGCGCCTGCCCCAGCGGCTGGTGGTGCGGTCGCTCAGCGCGCCGATCACCGGCTGCACCAGCAGGCCCGTCACCGGTCCGGCCAGCCACAACAGCGGCAGGCTGGCCTCGTCGGCGCCCAGGTATTTGTAGATCGGGCTCATGTTGCTTTGCTGCAGCCCAAAACTGAACTGGATGCCAAAGAAGCCGACATTCATGTTCACGACTTGCCAAAAGGACAGATGCGGTTTCATCGTCACGCTCAATTCATGAACTGTTCGTTGCCGACCAGGCCGATCTTGGTCACACCCAGGCGCTGGGCGCTGGCCATCACCATCGCCACGACCTTGTAGCTGACCAGCTTGTTGGGGCGCAGGTGGACCTCAGGCTGGTCGGGCAGGGCGGCCACTTGCGCCAGCCGGTTCTCGAGCTCGGCGCGGTCGGCCACCAGCACGCCGTTCCAGCCGATCGTGCCGTCGAAATCGACGTCGATGCGCACGATCTCGGGTGGCTTGGGCGGCGGGCTGCTCGGGCCCACCGGCATGTTCATCTTGACCGCGTGGGTCTGGATCGGGATGGTGATGATCAGCATGATGATCAGCACCAGCATCACGTCGATCAACGGCGTGGTGTTGATGTCCATCATCGGTGCGTCTTCATCGCCGCCGCCGCCTACTTGCATGCTCATGGCGTTCTCTCTGGCTCAGTTGTTCGGTGGCGGTTCGGTGATGAACCCCACCTTGGCGATGCCGGCGCGCTGGCAGGCCACCACCAGGCGGCCCACGCTCTCGTAGCGCGCGTCCTGGTCACCGCGGATATGCACCTCGGGCTGCGGGTCCTTGATCGACTCCTTCTTCAGCTCTTTGAACAGGGTCTCGGTATCAGGCATCTTGCGGGTGTTCCAGTACACATCACCCTCCTTGCTGACCGCCAGCAGGATGTTCTCCGGCTTGGTTTGCGTGGGCAGGTTGCGCTCCTGGGGCAGCTGCAGCTGCACGCTCTGCGTCACCACCGGGATCGTGATCAGGAAGATGATCAGCAGCACCAGCATCACGTCGACCAGCGGCGTGGTGTTGATGGCCGAGTTCATCTCGTCTTCGTCGCCGTCAGGCGACCCGACGTTCATCGCCATGACTTACCTCTTGGCCGACAGCAGCACGTTGTGCACGTCGCCCGAGAAGGCGCGGATCTTCTCCATCACCGTCTTGTTGCGACGGATCAGCCAGTTGTAGCCCATCACCGCCGGCACCGCCACGGCCAGGCCGAAGGCGGTCATGATCAGCGACTCGCCCACCGGGCCGGCGACCTTGTCGATCGAGGCCTGGCCGGCGATGCCGATGGCGGTGAGGGCGTGGTAGATGCCCCAGACCGTGCCGAACAGGCCGACAAACGGCGCGGTCGAGCCGACCGTGGCCAGCACCGCCAGGCCGTCCTGCGAGCGGCTTTGCACGTTGCCCACGGCGCGGTCCACGCTCATGGTGATCCAGGTGTGGCGGTCGATCTGCTCGACCAGGGTGCCCTCGTGGTGCTCGTCGGCCTTGACGCCAGCTTCGGCGATGTAGCGGAAGGCGCTGCCGTCGGGCAAGGCGCCCGAAGCCTGCTTCATCGAGGCGGCCTTCCAGAAGCTGTCGGTCACCTCGTCGGCGCTCTTGAGCAGTTTGCGCTGCTCAAACAGCTTGGTGAAGATGACGTACCACGAGGCCATGCTCATGATGATCATGATGATCAGCGTGCCCCGGGCCACGAAGTCGCCCTGGCTCCACAGCGCGTCCAGGCCGTAGGGGTTGGCCACTTCTTCCTTGGTCGCTGCAGCCGACGGTGCGGCCATCGGTGCGGCCGTCGGTGCGGTCATCGGTGCGGTTGCCGACGCGGTGGCGGCGGCCTGGGCCACCGGCGCGGAGGCCTGTGCCAGCGCCGGGGCGGGGAGGGAAGCGGCGAAAGCGGCAACGGCCAACAGGGCAGCGGCCAGTGGCGCGCGCACGATTTGCATCAGGGACATGGTGACTCCAGGAAAGGACTTGACGGTGGCCACGGCTGGATCGCAGCCGGGCCGGGTAAACACAGTGCAGCGGACTGCGGGATCACTCCAGCTTCCAGACGTACTCGACAGGGGTGACGGCCCCGACGGGCTTGCCGGCTTCGTCCGTACCGGGCTTGAAGCGGCACTTGCTGAGGGCGTCGATGGCGGCGCGGTCCAGCAAGCGGTGCTCACGCGAGGGACCGGCCGAGCGCTCGATCTCGGCTTTGGAGACAACGCCCGTGGCGTCCACGGTGAAGCGGATCTTGCTGGTGCCGGTGGCCTCGGCACGCAGCGCTGCGGCCGGGTATTCGGGCTTGTCGCAGCTGTTGACGTCGATGCGCGCCGGCACGGCCAGCACACGGGGCGCAGGTGGCGCGGCCACCACCGCCGCGGGAACTGGTGCCGGGGCTGGGGCAATCGTGACCGGTGTCGGCGGTGGCGCCTCGCGGGTCACGGTGATGGCCGGCGCCAACTGGGGCGTGGCCACCTGCACCTCGGGCGGTGGCATGTACGAGGGCGGCGGCAGCGCCATCTTGGGCGGCGGCGGCAGGTTCTCGGGCGGCGGCGG
>JANMXG010000124.1:0-2706 GCA_031394235.1 Betaproteobacteria bacterium | reverse complement strand
TCGCGTGCAATCGCGGCGTCGCGGCCCAGCAGTTCGAGTCCGCCGGCCCAACGCCGGGCGTCCCCCACCGCCCATTGCGCCACCGCCGTGATGGTGTGGTCGTCAAAGCGGATCGCCCGGGCAATCGGGTTCAGCCGGGTGCCCTGGCAATCGGGGCACGGCTCGCCGCTGACACCTTCGACCTCGGCCTCCTCGGACGGAAAGCTTTGCTCGCGGCCCTTCTGGTCGTCGTCCTTGACCGAGTCGTCGTAGGCCTTGCGCTGCTCACGGGTCAGCGTCAGGCCGGTGCCCACGCAGCCGGTGCACCAGCCGTGTTTGCTGTTGTAGCTGAACATGCGCGGGTCCAGCTCGGGGTAGCTGGTGCCGCACTGCGGGCAGGCGCGCTTGGTTGAAAACACCTTGATCTGGCCAATGCCGGCGGTGGCGTCAGCCGCAGCCATCGCCTCGACCAGGCCGTCCAGCGGGCTCAGCAGGTGCAAAACGCCCTTGCCCAGGTCCAGCGCCTTGGCCAGCAGTTCACGCAGTTCGGCCTCTTTGGACGGCGTGATCAGCAAATCACCCACCGGCAGCTCCAGCGTGTGCTCCTTGAAGCGGTCCAGCCGGGGCCACGGGTCGACCTTGATGAACTCGCCGTCCACCCGCAGATGCGTGTGGCCACGGGCCTTGGCCCATTTCGCCAGGTCGGTGTACAGGCCCTTGCGGTTCACCACCAGCGGCGCCAGGAAGCCGACATGCTGGCCGCGGTGCCCGCCCTTCTTCGGGTCTTGCAGCAGTTGGGCGGCGATGCTCTCCACACTCTGCGGCCGCACCTCGGCACCGTCGTGGATGCAGGTCTGGGTGCCCAGCTTGACCCACAGCAGGCGCAGAAAGTGCCAGACCTCGGTGGTGGTGGCCACCGTGCTCTTGCGGCCGCCCCGGCTCAGGCGCTGCTCGATGGCCACCGTGGGCGGGATGCCGTAGACCGCATCCACCTCCGGCCGCCCTGCCGGCTGCACGATGCTGCGGGCGTAGGCATTGAGGCTCTCCAGATACCGCCGCTGGCCCTCGTTGAACAGGATGTCGAAAGCCAGCGTGCTCTTGCCGGAACCCGACACCCCGGTGACCACCGTGAACTTGCCCCTCGGGATGTCGACATTCAGGCTCTTGAGGTTGTGCTCTTTGGCGTTGACGATGCGGATGTCATTGCCGGCTGCCAGCCGTGCCGCGTCCCGCCGGGCCTTGGCGATCAGCTGCAACGGCCGGCCTTCTTCGGCAGTGAGTGCGCCGATGCCCAACGAGCTGTCGTACTCGCGCAGCGCCTTGCCAGTGTGTGAGGTCGGGTGCGCCTTCACGTCCTCCGGCGTGCCGGCGCACACCAGCTCACCCCCGGCGTCGCCGCCCTCAGGCCCCAGATCGATGATCCAGTCGGCGCTGCGGATGACATCGAGGTTGTGCTCGATCACGATCAGCGAATGGCCGGCTTCCAGCAGCTTGCGCAAGCTGCGCATGAGCTTGGCGATGTCGTCGAAATGCAGGCCGGTGGTGGGCTCGTCGAACAAGAACAGCGTGCCGCGCTTGGCAGCCGGCTGGCGCGGGCCTTGAGCGGCATCGGCCAAATAGCCCGCCAGCTTCAGCCGCTGGGCCTCACCACCCGACAGCGTGGGCACCGGCTGGCCCAGGCGCACATAGTCCAGGCCGACATCGACGATCGGCTGCAAGCGCGCGGTGACGGCCGTATCGCCTGAAAACACGATCATCGCCTCGGCCACCGTCAGCTCCAGCACATCGGCCACCGACAGCTGGTAGGCGCTGCGGATCAGCTTGACCTCCAACAACTCGGCCCGAAAGCGCTTGCCGTCGCAGTCCGGGCAGCGCAGGTAGACGTCGCTCAAAAACTGCATCTCCACATGCTCGAAGCCCGAGCCGCCGCAGGTCGGGCAGCGGCCGTTGCCGGCGTTGAAGCTGAACATGCCGGCGGTGTAGCTGCGCTCGATGGCCAGCGGCGCCCAGGCGAACAGCTTGCGGATCTCATCGAACGCGCCGACGTAACTGGCCGGGTTGCTGCGCGCCGTCTTGCCGATCGGCGACTGGTCGACAAACACCACCTCGTTCAGCCAGTCCATGCCCAGCAGCGCCTCGAACGCGCCTGCGCCTTCGGTCGGCTTGCCAAAGTGGCGCAGCAGCGCCGGCACCAGCACGTCCTGGATCAGCGTGCTCTTGCCCGATCCGGAGACGCCGGTGATCACCGTCAGGCGTTGCAGCGGGAAGACGATCTCCAGGTTTTTCAGGTTGTGCTCGCGCGCGCCCTGCAGGATCAGCTTGGGCGTGGACTCGGAGACAAAACGCCGCAGGCCGATGCCCACATGCTTGCGCGCGCCCAGGTAGGCGCCGGTCAAGGTGTCGGCCTCGCGTGCCGCGTCGGGCGTGCCGTCAAACACGATCTGGCCGCCGCGCTCACCGGGGCCAGGGCCCATGTCGATCAAGCGGTCGGCCGCCAGCATCACGGCCGGGTCGTGCTCCACCACCACAAGAGTGTTGCCCGCGTCGCGCAGCCGGTGCATGGCCTCGACGATGCGGTTCATGTCGCGCGGGTGCAGGCCGATGCTGGGCTCGTCCAGCACAAACAAGGTGTTGACCAGGCTGGTGCCCAGCGCGGTGGTCAGGTTGATGCGCTGCACCTCGCCGCCTGAGAGCGTGCGGCTCTGGCGGTCCAGCGTCAGATAACCC
>JANMXG010000123.1:0-4582 GCA_031394235.1 Betaproteobacteria bacterium | reverse complement strand
GGTCTTGAGCGACGCCAGGTCCGAGCCCGAGCCCGGCTCGCTGTAGCCCTGGCTCCACCAGACCTCGCCCGAGGCGATGCCGGGCAAAAAGCGCTGGTGCTGCTCGGGCGTGCCAAAGGCCATGATCACCGGCGCCACCATCACCGGACCGAACGGGATGATGCGCGGTGCGCCGGCCAGCGCGCATTCTTCCTCGAACAGGTGGCGCTGGACGGCCGTCCAGCCCGGGCCGCCAAACTGGGTGGGCCACTGGTAGCCCAGCCAGCCCTTGGCGCCCAGGATCTTGTGCCAGCGCTGCATGTCATCGAGCGACAGGCGCAGTGCATTCAGCACCTTGTGGCTGATGTCCTTGGGCAGGCTCTCGGCCACCCAATGCCGGATCTCGGCGCGAAAGGCCAGTTCTTCCGGGGTGAAGTTCAAGTCCATGGTGTTGCATCTCCGTGCGGCGCGGGATGGCGCGAGCCTCTGTTTTTAGCACGACCGTTCGTTTCGGCTTTGTCCCTGCTGCGACAAACCCCCGCCGGGATAATCCCGGCGATGGCAGAACTGAGCGAGATACCGCCGGCACACCGCCCCGGCAGCGCGGGCCCGCACGCCACGCTCACCGCGGCGGTGGCCGACGGTCCGGGCTACCACGCCACGGTCTGGACGCTGGCGCTGGGCCAGGTGCTGAGCTGGGCGGTGCTGTACTACGGGTTCTCCAGCCTGTTGCTGCCGATGGAGACCACCATGGGCTGGAGCCGCCCGGCGATGATGGGCGCGCTCACGCTGGGCCTGGCGGTGTGGGGTGCAGCCACCTACGCGGTGGGCGCGGCAATCGACGCCGGCCGCGGCCGGGCGGTGATGTGTGGCGGGTCGGTGCTGGCTGCGCTGGGCGTGTTGGCGTGGTCGCAAGTCACCCAGGTCTGGATGCTGTACCCCGTGTGGGCGGTGCTGGGCGTGGCGATGGCGGCCACGCTGTACGACCCGGCGTTTGCGGTGCTGACGCAGCGCTACCCGGTGCGCTTTCGCGAGGGCATCACCACGCTGACGCTGGTGGGCGGATTTGCCAGCACCCTCAGCTTTCCGGCGATCGCTGCGCTACTGCATGCCGGGCTGGATTGGCGCCAAACGCTGCAAGGCCTGGCCGCTTTGCTGCTGGCGGTGGCCGCGCTGCACGCTTGGGCGCTGCGCGGCGCGATGCAGGTAGCCGGCCCGCCGCGCACCGACCGGCAAGCCGATGCCACGCTGCGCCAGGCCCTGCAGCACCGCAGCTTTTGGCTGCTGACGCTGTGTTTTGCGCTCTACGCCTTCGCCCAGGCGGCGATGTGGGCGCATGTGATGCCGGCGTTTGCCGACAAGGGCATCTCCACCGCTGACGGCCTGGTCGTGCTGATGACGGTCGGCCCGGCCCAGGTGGCCGGCCGGCTGCTGTATGCCGCCGTGGGCCGCAACTGGAGCCTGCGCCGGCTGGGCGCACTGGTGCTGGCCGCCCTGCCGGTGGCCATGGCGCTGTTTGCGCTGGGCCGCAGCCTGGCCGCGCTGCTGGTGTTTGCGGTGGTCTTTGGCGTGGCCAACGGGCTGGTGACGATCGTGAGGGGTGGCCTGGTGCCGCTGTACTTCGGCCGGTCCCATGTCGGGCGCATCGGCGGGCTGATGTCGGGCATCGGTCTGGTGGCGCGGGCGACCGCGCCGGTGGCCTCAACCGCCCTGCTTTGGGTGCTGCCGGGCTACCCCGGGCTGATGGGCGTGCTCAGCGCGCTGGGCGTGGCGGCGGTGCTGGCGTTTTGGTGGGCGCGGCCGCCCTGACCCGGCGCCGCGGCGCCCAGCCCAGGCGCCCCACCCGTCTGACCGCGCCAGGGGATCAGTCCGCCGCGAAGCAGTAGTACAGCCCGCCGCCGCCGGTGGACTTGAGCTGGTCGGCGCTGCAGCCGCGGGACTGGTGCGACGAGTTCCAGGACTTGGCCGGCACGCTCTCGTCCAGGCCGGTCTTGTCGTGGTGGCCCACCATCGCCGCGCCGTCGCTGCTCATGCGCCAGTTGCCGCAGGTGGAATTGGCATCACCGGCGATGAAGGTGCCGTTGGGCTGCGAGCCGGTCAGCACATCGTGCAGGTTGGGCGTGTCGCCGCGGCCATTGACAATGTTGCCGATCTCGGTCAGCGCAGTCTGCTTGCTCAGGTTGTTGGCCCCGTGCAATTGCTCGACGTCGTTGGCGATGACCACGCCCTTGGCGTTCATCCACGGGCCTTTGCCAATGCGGTCACGGGCGTTGATGCCGACCTGGCTGCCCACGGGCTGGGTGCTGAGGTAAGCGCGCCAGGTCCGGTTGCCAGCGCCGGCCGCCGTGGCCAAGGACTGGCAATGCGCGTCGGCGCCCGCCAGGCCGCCCAGGTCACCGCCCTTGCCGGGGCTGGTGCTGGTGACAAAAAAGCCGGTGCTGGATTTGCTGCCGGACATGCTGCCGCAGGCGGTGAGCAGGGTGGCGGCGCTGCAGGCCAGCAGGGACCAGCGGAGGGATGGGCGCATGGGCAAACTCCGGATAGGAAAGGGGACTGTGCAGTCTGCCAGAGTCCGCCCCGCCTGCGCAATGCGCGCAGGCCTGTGCCGCAGCCGGTCAGCGCACCGGTTTGGTGGCGGGCTTGGTGGCGGGTTTGGTGGCGGGCTTGCTGGCTGGCTTTGCCGCGGGTTTGGCCAGAGGTTTGGCGGGCGGCGTCGGCGCCGCTTTGGCCGCGGGCTTGGGCACGGATGTCGGCCGGGCTGCCGGCTTGGGCTTTGGCTTGGGCGTCTCGTAGCGCGAGGGCGCCGCAGACACCACCCCCTTGGTGCGCGCCGTCCAGACCTTGAAGGCGTTGGACGTCAGCTCGCGCTTGAGCAGTTGCACCACCTGGCCGGGCTCGATCCCGTGCTGCATCAGCACGTTGCGAAAAGGCGGCCGGTCGTCCCAGGCCGTCTTGATGATCGCTTCGATCTCGGTCGGGCTCAGTCGGGGAATGGGTTTGGCCATGGGCGGGAGTATCGGCCAGCCTCAGCCCGCGTATTCACGGGCTGGCAAGTTGACGGGAGGGCAGCGTGGCCACAACCGTCGGCAAATCGACCATCACCGCCTGGCCAGGTGCCGTGCAGCCGGTGTCGCAGCACTTGCCCGGCTGCCGGTTCTGGGTGATGGCCCGCGCCGGGCCCACCCCGTCGCCCGCCACCCCCCGGTCCAGCAGCCGCTCGACCAGGTCCACCTTGTTGCCCACCGGGTAGTTGCGCCAGATCTCCTGCTTCATCGCTGCCGGTGAGCCACCGCCGTGCAGGCTGATGACGCTGTACCAGCCGCCCTGGTAGCCGGCGGTCAGGTCCTCGATGAAACGCGCCACCTCGATGCGCTGGGCGTACGGCACGTCGGGGTTTGCGCGCAGCACCTCCGACAACTGGGCGGCGGTCTCGGGGTTGTGGTCTTCGTCCGGGCCGGGCAGGGTGACGATCAGGCCACCGCTCACCGTGTGGGCGATGCGGTGCATGTCGTAGATCTTGGTCGCCAGCAGCAGCTTGCCGATGTTGGCAAACACCGGGTCGGGCATCAGGATGCCGCTGGGCTCGTCGAGCTTGGCGTAGACGCTGGCCGCCACGCCGCAGGCAAAAAAGCTCTCGGTGATGGTGATCAGCTCGACCATCTGCTCGCGCAACGGGGTCTCGGCGCCGGGGTCGAAGCCGTTGGCCTCGCACATCAACGCCGAAGCGCCGATCAGCAAATCACCAAAACCAGCGCGGGCGCCAATGCAGGTGTGGCGGTGGTGGGTGGCGTAGCTGTAGGTGAGGTGGCCGGAGTGCTGCCACTCGCCGGCGTAAAACACCCGGTCCATCGGCACAAACACCCGGTCGAACAGGCAGACCGCCGTGCTCTGGCCGTATTTGCGGCTGAAGAGTGCTGCGCCATGCTCCAGCTTTTCACCCGGCCGGCCGGCCGGTCGGGCCACGATCGTCAGGCCGGGGGCGTCTATCGCCACCGCGCAGCAGACTGCAAAGTCGGCGTCCTCCACGCCCATGTTGCGCGACGGCATCACCAGCAGCTCATGCACGTAGGGCGCTGCGGTGACGATCGCCTTGGCGCCCGAGATCACGATGCCGTGCACGCCGTTTTGCACCGCGTGGTGCTCGACGATGTGCAGGTAGCTGTCCCGGTTGGCCTGTTGGTGCGGCCGGCGGCTGCGGTCGCCCTTGGCGTCGGTCATCGCGATGCCGAGCGTCAAGTCCTGGTCCTGCACCCGGTGCAGGTAGGCCAGGTAGCGGCCGGTGGCCTCGCCCTGGCCGCGCGGCCGGCCGTGGGCATCGTCAATGCGCGCCGTCACCTGGCCGATGGCGTTGAGCGCGTCCTGCGTCAGGTAGCGCTGGGCGCAGCCGGTTTCCTGGCAGATCAGCCGCACGGCTTCGAGCTTGTTGAGCAGGTCGGCCGAGCTGGTGTTGATGTGGGTGAGGCGGTTCACCAACTGGCCGCTGGTGTGCTGCACCGCCGTCATCAGCGGCGCGTAGCGCGGCTGCTGGGCAAAGTCGTAGGTCAGCGCAATCGCGTTGATGCCGGGCTGGAAAGCCGGCTCGTCGGCCACGCTGTCGACCCGG
>JANMXG010000122.1:0-8546 GCA_031394235.1 Betaproteobacteria bacterium | reverse complement strand
CAGCTGGCGCGCGGCGACGCCGAGGCCGCGCTGGCCGCCGCACCGCACCGCTTTCAAGGCGGTTTTTCACTCGGCGGTCAGGAGCAGTTCTACCTGGAAGGCCAGATCAGCTACGCCATCCCGCAAGAAGACGGCGGCCTGCTGGTGCACTGCAGCACCCAGCATCCCAGCGAGATGCAGCACCTGGTGGCGCATGCGCTGCAGCTGGCCTCGCACCGGGTGCAGGTGACCTGCCGGCGCATGGGTGGCGGCTTTGGTGGCAAAGAGAGCCAGAGCGCGCTGTTTGCCTGCATCGCCGCGCTGGCAGCATCACGCTTGCAGCGGCCCGTCAAACTGCGGCCCGACCGCGACGACGACATGTTGGTCACCGGCCGGCGTCACGGCTTTGACTACCAATGGGACGTGGGCCACGACGACCAAGGCCGCATCCTGGGCGTGACGGTGGACATGGTGGCCAACGCCGGCCACTCGGCCGATTTGTCGCCGCCGGTGATGACCCGCGCCCTGTGCCACTTTGACAATGCCTACTGGCTGCCCGATGTGGCGATGCAGGGCTTTTGCGCCCGCACCAACACCCAGAGCAACACCGCCTTCCGCGGTTTTGGCGGGCCACAGGGCGCGCTGGCCATCGAGGTGATCCTCGACACCGTGGCGCGCCGCCTGGGGCTGGACGCGCTGGCGGTGCGGCGTGCCAACTTCTACGGCATCACGGCCCACAACGTGACGCCCTACGAGCAGGTGGTCGAGGACAACATCATCGGCGCGCTGGTGGACCAGCTCGAAGCGCAAGCCGACTACCGCGCGCGGCGGGCCGACATCAAGGCCTACAACGCCGGCAGCCCGGTGCTCAAACGCGGGCTGGCGCTGACCCCGGTCAAGTTCGGCATCTCGTTCAACGTCGCGCACTTCAACCAGGCCGGCGCGCTGGTGCATGTTTATGCCGACGGCTCGGTGCTGGTCAACCACGGCGGCACCGAAATGGGTCAGGGCCTGAACACCAAGGTGGCGCAGGTGGTGGCGCATGAGCTGGGCGTGGCCTTTGATCGGGTGCGGGTGACGGCCACCGACACCCACAAGGTGGCCAACACCTCGGCCACCGCAGCGTCCACTGGCACTGATTTGAACGGCAAGGCGGCGCAGGACGCGGCGCGCCAGATCCGCGAGCGGCTGGCGGCGTTTTTTGCCAGCCAGCATCGGGTGGACGCGGCAGCGCTGCGATTCGAGAACGGCCACATCAGCAGCGGACCCGACGCCGAGGGCCGATCCAGTGCCCCCACCGTCAGCTTCGACGATTTGGTGATGCAGGCCTACCAGGCCCGTGTGCAACTGTGGAGCGACGGGTTTTACGCCACACCCGGCCTGCACTGGGACCGGGCGCGATTGAAGGGCAAGCCGTTTTATTACTTTGCCTACGGCGCGGCCTGCAGCGAGGTGGTGGTGGACACCCTGACCGGCGAGCACAAGCTGCTGCGCGCCGATGTGCTGCACGATGTGGGCACCTCACTCAACCCTGCGATCGATATCGGCCAGGTCGAGGGCGCGTTCATCCAGGGCATGGGCTGGCTGACCACTGAGGCCTTGTACTGGCAGCCGCTGGACGGCTCAAAAAACGCCGGCAAGCTGATGACCCACGCACCCAGCACCTACAAGATCCCGACCGCCAACGACTGCCCGGCGCATTTCGATGTGCGGCTGTACGGCCAAGCCAACCCAGCCGACACCATCCACCGCAGCAAGGCGGTGGGCGAGCCGCCGCTGCTGCTGCCGTTCTCGGTGTTCCTGGCGATCCGCGATGCGGTCTCGGCGGTGGGTGGCCACCAGGCCTGTCCGCCGCTGCGCGCACCGGCCACGCCGGAGGCGGTACTGGATGCGGTGGACGCCGTGCGCGCAGCGGTGGGCGCAGCTGGTGCGCGCCCAGCCGGCAACCGCCCGTGATCGACGCCGACCGGCGAACCGCGCAAAGCTGGCTGGCCGAGCGCCGTCCGGCGATGCTGGTGCAAGTGCTGGCGGCGCGCGGCTCGGTGCCGCGCGGCGTGGGCACCCGCATGCTGGTGGCGGCCGATACGGTGGCCGGGACCATCGGCGGCGGCCACCTGGAGTTGCAGGCGATCCAACGCGCCCGGGTGATGCTGGCCGCCGGTCGGTCGGTCAGCGGGTCTGCCGGTGAGGCCAACCCGGGTTTGGCGACCGACGACCAGACCATCGCGCTGGGCCCCACGCTGGGTCAGTGCTGCGGCGGCGCCCTGACGCTGCGCACCGCGCCGCTGGACGCTGCCGCCCTGGCCGACTGGCCGGACGAGGCGCCGCTGTTTGACCTGCAACTCTACGGCGCCGGCCATGTCGGCCGCGCCACCGTGCACCTGCTCGAAACCTTGCCCTGCCGAGTCACCTGGATCGACGAGCGCGAGGCCGAGTTTCCGGCCACGGCGTCTGCGCCGCACATCACCCGGCTGTGTGTGGACGCGGTCGAGGCCGAGGTGCAGCAGGCGCTGCCAGGCGCTTTTTACCTGGTGCTGACGCACAGCCACGATCTGGACCTGCGCATCACCGAGGCGGTGCTGCGGCGTGGCGACTTCGGCTTTTTCGGCCTGATCGGGTCGGCCACCAAACGCGCGCGCTTCCTCGCCCGCCTGACCCGGCGTGGCGTGGCCGCCGGGGCGATGGCGCGGCTGACCTGCCCGATCGGTGTGGCCGGCATCCCGGGCAAGCAGCCCGAGCAGATCGCGCTGGCGGTGGTGGCGCAGTTGCTGCAAGTCGCGGCCCAACGCTCAACTGTTTGATGCGGCCGATCCGCCAGGCGCTGGGGCATCATCGGCAGGCCCGCTCAACCCACCCGCTGACGAGACCCCACCCCATGCAACCCACCGACCCGAATGGATCCACCCGACGCCGCGCTGTTGCAGCCACCATGCTGCTGACATGCCTGTCGGCCCTGCAACTGCCGCTGGGCACCGCCCAGGCCCAGACCGCCCCGCAGCAGTCCGCCACGGCGGCAGCGCCCGAATCGGTGCTGTGGGTGGGCAACAGTTTTTTCTACTACAACAACAGCCTGCATGGCCACTTTGGTCGCCTGGTGGCGTCGGCAGGCGGCGGTGCCCGGGTGCGCGGCGTGTCGGCCACGATCAGCGGCTCGGGCCTGGACTGGCACGACATGGCGTCGCTGCTGCGGCCCAACGGCCTGGGTCGCTACTCGTTTGTCGGCGACAACGAGATCCGCTTCAATCCGCCGGGCCGGCAATATGACACCGCCGTGATGATGGACTGCAGCCAGTGCCCGATCCATCCGCAGTTGCAGGCCGCCTTCCACGACACGGTCAAGAAAAACGCGCATCTGTTGCGGCAGGCCGGCGTGCGGCCAGTGCTGTTCATGTCCTGGGCCTACCAGGACAAGCCCGAGATGACGGCACAGCTGGCCGAACAGTACACCCAGGCCGGCAAGGCCAACGGCGCGGTGGTGATCCCGGCCGGCCTGGCCTTTGCCAAAGCGATCGCCAAGCAGCCCGACACCGCGCTCTACGAGAGCGACAAACGCCACCCCAGCCTGGCCGGAACCTACCTGGCGGCGTGCACGGCCTATGCCACGCTGTTTGGCAAGTCACCGGTGGGCCTGACCTACACCGCCGGGCTGTCGGCTGACTTGGCCGCCCGGCTGCAAACGGCAGCCTGGGAGACGGTGCAGGCCTATGCTGGACAGTGAACGGTGTCCGCACAGGGCGTTGACGGTTTCACCGCGGTTGCTGGCTCGGCCACCACGGTGATCTGGTAGCTGATGTCTTGCGAGAAGCTCGAACCGGCGAACAGTCCGGTGCGCTCGGTGGCGCCACCAAAATGCAACGGGTAAGACCCGTTTTGAAACGGCGGCAAAGCCACCCCATAGCCATCGGAGAACGCACGGTAGGTACCGGCCGGGGCGCCGGAGACCGGGCCGCCGAAGAAGTTGTCGTCGGTGGGCAGCACCCGATTGAACTTGCCTGTCGGCTGCCTGAATGCCAACAGGTTCGCAGCCCCGGCGCGCAAGCCTCCGCGAGGAGGAAGTAAGCGCCCTGATCACCCATCGACGCGAAAGCGCCAGGCGCATCGTTGGCCAGCGCCATCAACATCTCGGCACGGATACCCGGTGCAGGTCGATCACCGGTATCCGGTGACCCAGCCCGGCCGACTGCTGGCGCAACCTGACTTGCCGATCAACCCCGGCAGGCACCCCAACCTCGGTAGCTGCCCAAGTTGGCAGCATCAACCCTCGCACCCGCCAGCCTGCCGCCAGGCCTGGCGCTAGAGCAAAAGGTGACCGGCACCGCCGTGCCAACGCAAAACTTTTTGCCCCGTTGAATGCTGACAGCCCGCGCTGCCCACCGCGCCACGGGGTAGCCGGTCAGGCCTGGCCGAGCCGCTCCAGCGCTACCGGATCCAACACCCGGAGGTTGTAACCGCTGACCTCGATCAGCCCTTTGCGGCTGAAGCTGCGCATCAGCCGGGACAGGGTTTCCGGCGTGATCGCCAGCTGTGAAGCCACGTCACGCTTGCGCTCGTGCAGCCGGACCATGGCCTGGCCCTCGGCACCGGTCACTGGCTCGCAGCGCTGGTGCAGCCACTGCGCCAGGCGGGCCGGTGCATCCTTGTGCATCAGCTCATGGGTGTTGACCGCCAGCGCCTGTACCTCGCGCGCCAGGCCGTGGATCAGGCGCTGTGCCAGACCCGGCAGCAGCGGCAGCCGGCCGGCCAGCGCGTCGTACGGCAGGTCGATCACGCTGGCGGCCGTCAGCGCCTGGGCGTCCATCGCATGGCGGCCGGCCAACCAGGCCGAGCTCAGGTCCAACCAGGCCGGGCCGCGCACGATGCGCTCGGTGCGGAACACGCCGTTCGCCGTGCGAAACCCCAGCGCCACCTCACCGCTGCGCAAGGCCACCAAGGTGCCGGCAGGGCTGGTGCGGCTCAGCACAGCATCGCCCTGCGCCACTTGACGCAACTGGGCGATGGCGCTCAGCGCCTGCAGTTCGTGGTCATCGAGCATGGCGCCGCCGAACAGCGCGCACCACAGTGCGCCATCAGGCGGGCTGGACGCAACCGGTAGACGGGTGCGCGGGTCAGCTGCCATTTCGCCCTGACGCGCTGCGCCCATGCGGTCTGACAGACCCGGCAAAGCCAATGTGGCGGGAAATGGATGTCCCATGAGGGTCGGCAGTGTGGTGTCTTCGGGGAAGGGGGCGAGGGGAAGCGACCGAAATCAGGTTGAACGCGATCGGCGCTGACTCACTGACCCCAATATCAGCCAGATCAAACCCGTCTGTCTTGCGTTGGATCAACCGCCAGCAGCACGCTGCGCCGGCCGCACGGGGGGCGCAGCAACAGGCGCGTCGGCCCGGGCGCCTGATCACCTCGCATCGGGTGTGGGCTGGCATCGTGCAAGCACAGGCCACTCGGGCCGATCGACCCGGGTCAATCGGACCTGGGCAGGGTGGCTGCATCCGACACCACCGCCGGGTGGTCCCGCAACTGCACATTGAGGGTGTCGATCAGCACCGCCCAGTCCGCGTCTTCGGCCAGCTTCTCTTGGATCAGCGCGGCTTGTGACGGCGACCAGAACGGGGCGTTGTACAGCCGTGTCGTCATCGGCAGCGGCCGGTGCTGCTGGATGAAGGCCTCGATCGACGCAGCGTCGTCGGGCAATCCCAGTTGGGCAAACAGTTCGCTCATCGGGTGGTGGTGCGAATCCATGGGGACTACCTCAGTTTCTTGGGGGTTGATCAGGGCAAGCAGGCGACGGAGAGGCTCAAAAAGTAAGGGCTGAAACCGCGCTAGAAAGATCAGGATGGCTGTTGCATCACCAATGACTGGTCAGCAGCACATCAAACCGGCTGCCCCGCGGGCGCAAGGCCAGCGTGGTCTGTCCGCTGAGTTCTACCTTGGTCAGCAGACCTCGCCGCAAATCAGCATACGGGTCCTGGGGCAGCAGCGACAGCGCCACGCGCATCTTCCGGGGCTGCACCTCGCCAGATTGCGTGTCGGCACGTCCCAGCGGCGCCTGCCAGGTCAGGTGGGCACGTGGCCCGGCGTCAAGCCGCAGGCCAACCAGCAGGCCGGCATCCGGCATGACGGGTGACGCTGAGCCGGGCGTGCCTGGCAGCGTCCAGCGCTGCTCGACACCCAGGCCCCACTGCACCGCGGGCCGATCCCGCCAGACCATGGTTTGCACAACGCGCCCCGGGCCGGCGACCGGCAGGCCGCCCAGGCTGGCCGCGGCCAGCGCCGGCAACGTGGCTCGGCTGATTCGCCACGACCACAAGCCGACCGGCGGGGCAGACGAATCGGCCGCCACCGGTGGCGAAGTATGGGCGATGCCATCGTCGCCGGAAAGCCCGGTATCGGCGGCCCACGCAGTGCCCGAACCCACCAACAGCAGCAGCGGTAACAGCAGCAGCGAAAACAGCTGCAGCGGCATGTCAGCTTGGGCTTGTCGGTGTTGCAGACCCTCATCGCCCTGTCGCGACGCCAAAGCTTCACCTGCGCAGGTGCCGTGCAGGCTGTTGGGCGGGGTGACTTGGGACAAGGCGCGGGTCCGAGTGCGGTGGGCCGGCACGCTGCCGAACCCTGTGACGATGCTAGGCAGGCCGCCGCCCAGGCGATGTCAGCGCAGGGCAAGCCCGCGTGTCGGACAGCGCCCACAGTGGGCCGGTCGCCCGACCCGGCGACCGCGGCAAATTACAGCACCAACAGCGCCCGGAAATCGTTGACGTTGGTGTAGGTCGGACCGGTCATCACCAGGTCACCCATCGCGGCAAAATAGCCATAGGCGTCGTGCCGGTCCAGCGCGTCGGCGGCCGACTGGCCGAGCGCTACGCCACGCCGCAGCGTGTCGGGGCTGATCTGTGCTCCGGCGTTGTCCTCGACACCGTCGATGCCGTCGGTGTCAGCGGCCAGCGCCCAGATGCCGGGGTGGCCCTGCAGTGCCAGCGCGCAGCCCAGCAAGAATTCGCCCGCGCGTCCCCCCCGGCCCAGCACCTGCCCTGGCACCTTGCGCACCGTCACCGTGGTCTCGCCACCCGACAAGATGACGCACGGCGCCGCAAATGGCGCGCCGTGCCGTGCCGCCGCCCGCGCCAGCGCTGCGTGCATGCGGCCGATGTCACGCGACTCCCCTTCGATCTCGTCGGACAGGACGTGCGCGGTCAGGCCAATACTGCGCGCCAGTGCCGCCGCAGCGTCCAGGCTGAGCTGGGGCGTGGCAATGATCTGGGCGGTCTGGCCGGCCAGTCGGGCATCGCCGGGCTTGGGGGTCTCGAAAGCGCCGCTTTCCAGCCCGGCGCGGGCCGCGGGCGGCAGGTCGATGCTGTAGCGGTCGATGATCGCCAGCGCGTCGGCGCAGGTGCTGGCGTCGGCCACTGTGGGGCCACTGGCGATGACCGACAGGTCGTCGCCGGGCACGTCTGAAATGGCCAGCGTCAGCAGTTGCGCCGGCGCACAGCGTGCCGCCAGGCGGCCACCCTTGATCGCCGACAGGTGTTTGCGCACGCAGTTCATCTCGTCGATGGCCGCGCCGCTGTACAGCAGCGCGCGGTTGACGGCCTGCTTGTCAGCCAGGGTTAGCCCAGCGGCGGGCAGGGTCAACAGCGACGAGCCGCCGCCTGAGATCAGCGCGATCACCAGGTCGTCGGCGGTCAGGCCGTCGGTCAGGTCCAGCAGCCGCTGGGCGGCCGCACTGCCGGCGGCGTCGGGCACCGGGTGCGCCGCTTCGACCACGGCGATCCGGCCGGGACGGGCGGCGTAGGCCGGCGGCACATGCCCGTATCGCGTGACGACCAAGCCGGACATCGGCGCGTCGGTGGGCCACAGGGCGTCCAGTGCCGCCGCCATCGCACCGCCCGCCTTGCCACCCCCGATCACCACCGTGCGGCCCCGCGGCGGCGGTGGCAGGCGGCCGGGCAGCACCAGCGCAGGCTGGGCGCGGGCGACGGCAGCATCAAACAAGGCACGCAGCAACGCCTTTGGATCCTGCAAGCTGGGTTGTGTCATGGAGATCATCGAAATTGAAGCCAGTATGCCGACTGCGGCCGTGACGGGGACGGCGGCCGGGCAGCGGGCGGCTCTGAGCTGTCTTTCCTCTGGGGGGGGATGCAGTTGTTCGATGTGCGGCGTTCGACGTTCGACGTTCGACGTGCGCCGTGCGGCGTGCGGCGTGCGGCGTGCGGTGCCAAGGCGACCAAGGCCGTCGGGCAACCGCCTCCGTGAATGTCCTCCATGCCGGCCGGTCGGCCGACATTTCCCCCTTTATTTCACTGCGCCGGTCACCCAACGCCCTTGGTCGCCGCCACCGTTTCCGCCTGCGTTGGCTTGAACATCCCGCGCGCTCCGTCGATGGCGTAGCGCTGCGTCGGGCTGGCGTGTCCCGCGCAGGTAGAGAAGGGAGGGCCGGTGGTTGTCCGGCCCGGAATCACCCGGTGGGGGGCCCGCCTGCCCGGCGCGGCGGCTCAACACCCACGAGCGCCGAGTTCGAGGCAACAAAAGGGCTGCGTAGCGTCGCAGGCCGAATGCCAACCTCAGGTACAGCG
>JANMXG010000121.1:0-7484 GCA_031394235.1 Betaproteobacteria bacterium | reverse complement strand
GTGGCAGACCCCCGCACGCGCTTGCTGCTGTTGGGCAGTTTTCCGGGGGTGGCGTCGTTGCGGGCGCAGCAGTATTACGGCCATGCCCGCAACCAGTTCTGGCCGATCCTTTCGGCGCTGTGGGGGGTGGACTTGTGCGCCATGCCGTACGCCCAACGGCTGGACGTGCTGCGCGCGCACGGTCTGGGCCTCTGGGATGTGTATGCCCAGTGCCGCCGCCCGGGCAGCCTGGACAGCGCCATCACCGACGCCCAGCCCAATCCGCTGGCCGCGCTCGCCGCCACGCTGCCAGCGCTGGCAGCCATCGCCCACAACGGCGGTGAGTCGGCCCGGGCCATGAAGGTGACTGCTGCACTGGGCTTGCCGGTCTACCGCCTGCCGTCCACCAGCCCGGCCAATGCCAGCTGGTCGTTTGAGCGCAAGCGGGCAGCCTGGGCAGCGGTGTTTGGCGCCCACGGCATGATGCTGGCGCTATGACACGCCAGCCAAAACCTGCACCGGCGCCCCAACCCGCCAAAAAGCGCCAGCAGACCCTGCTGGCCGGCGCCACGCTGAGCGAGTTTGACGGTGTGCGCTACCTCCACCTCGGTACCGACTGGGTGCAGGGCGCGATGCGCATCCGCAAGCCGCGCCAGCTCGAGCTGGAGTACATCCAACGCATGATGGTCTGGCTGCTGTGGTTGCCCAGCGACGCGCTGGACCAGGGCCGGGCGGTGCAGCTCGGCCTGGGTGCGGCGGCAATCACCCGGTTCACCCACCAGGTGCTGCGCTGGCAGACCACCGCGGTCGAGTTCAACCCGAGCGTGGTGACGGCCTGCCGGCTGTGGTTTCACTTGCCGGACGACGACGAGCGCCTGCGGGTGATCGAGGCCGACGCCGGCCGCTGGGTGCAGCGGGACGAACAGATCCAGACCGCCGATGCGCTGTGTGTGGACCTCTACGACCACGACGCCGCCGCGCCGGTGCTGGACGACGAGGCTTTTTACGCCGCCTGCTTTGCGCTGCTGGCGCCGGGCGGGGTGATGACGGTCAACCTGTTTGGCCGCGACGCCAGCTTTGAGCAGAGCGCGGCGCGGGTGGCGGCAGTGTTTGGTGGCGACCAGGTCTGGCAGCTGGCGCCCACCAAAGAGGGCAACACCGTGCTGGTCGCCGCCCGCGGCGTGGTGGTGCCCGACCGCGACACCTTGACCGCACGGGCCGAGCTGATCGAATCGCGTTTCGGCCTGCCGGCACGCAAATGGCTGCGCTTGGTGCGGCCGTATGGCGGCGCGGCTGCCGGCCCGAGCGCGGTAGTTTGAGCGGTGTGTCTGGCCCTGTCCGGCCCGACCCACCCCGGTGCGGCCTGCGCCTGGCGCTGCGCCGCGCCGGACCTCAAAACACCGCTTCAACCAGCCACGGCCCGCGGCTGGCCCAGCCGTCACGCAGCGCTTTGGCCAGCGCCTCGGCGGTGTCCACCCGCACGCCAGGCACACCCTGGCCACGCGCCAGCGACACCCAATCGATGGCCGGACTGGCCAGCGACAGCATCGCGGCGGCCTTGTCGCCCTGGATGCGCGCGCCCACGCCCAGCAACTCACCCTGCAGGATGCGGTAGGCGCGGTTGGCAAAAATCAGCACCCCGATCGGCAGCGACTCGCGCGCCATCGTCCACAGCGCCTGCACGGTGTACATCGCGCTGCCGTCGCCCTCCAGCACCAGCACCGGCCGGCCGGGCGCACCGAGGGCCGCGCCCACCGCGCCCGGCAGCCCAAAGCCGATTGCACCGCCCATCACCTGCAGCCAGTCGTGCGGCGCCGCGCCGGCCATTGCGGGCGCAAAGCCGCGCCCGCTGCTGACGGCCTCATCCACCACCACAGCGTGCTCGGGCAGGGTGGCGGACACCACCCAGGCAATGGTCTCGGGTGTCAGCGCACCGGTGCGCAGGGCGGATGGCGGCACAGCGGCCGGGCGCAAGGCCGTGCCGCTTGCCGCCAGCGCTGCGGTGCGACCAGCGGCTTGGCGGCCCACACCCAGCTCGTCGGCCAGGGCCTGCAGCAGCGCCGGCACGTCTTGTTGCGGCTCGGCCAGGGTCAGCAGCGACGCACCGGGCCGCTTGAGCTGCGACGGCTTGCCCGGGTAGGCAAAAAAAGCGATCGGCTCGACTGCGCCGGCCAGCACGATGGCCTCGGTCTGCGCCAGCTGGGCCGCGGCCGCGTCCACCGCGTAGGCCAGCCGCTCGATGCGGGGCCGCCCCAGGCCGGCCGGCATGCGGGCGTTGTAGAACTCGGCCATCAGCCGGCAGCCGGTCTGGGCAGCAATGGCGGCGGCCAGCTGCTGGGCTTGCTCGCTGGCGGCGCCACCGGCGCCCAGCAGCAGCATCGATTGCGGCCCCAGCCGGGTCAGCAGGCGGGCCGCTGCGACCACGGCGTCGTCGGGTGCGGTGGCGGGTGTGGGGACTTGTGCGGTCAACTGAGCGGCAGGGCCTGCCACCGCCACCCGCCCACCAGCGCCCCAGGCGGTGTCGGCCGGCAGCAGCAGGGTGGCGGTGCGGCCCACCGCGCCGTCGCGGGTGGCTGCCACGGCCGCCGCGCCGTCGCTGCCGACATCGGCGGCCTGGGCGCTGCTGCGCACCCAATGCGACACCGTGCGTGCAATGCCCTCGGCGTCGCTCTTGAGCGGCGACTCGAAGCGGGCGTGGCCGCGTGCATGGTCGCCCACGATGTTGACGATGCCCGACCGGGCCTTGCGGGCATTGTGCAGGTTGGCCAGACCGTTGCCCAGCCCCGGGCCCAGGTGCAGCAGCGTGGCCGCAGGCTTGCCGGCCATGCGGTAGTAGCCGTCGGCCGCACCGGTGGCCACGCCTTCGAACAAGGCCAGCACACAGCGCACGCCGGGGACGCGGTCGAGTGCGGCGACGAAGTGCATCTCCGAGGTGCCGGGGTTGGCAAAACACAGGCCCACGCCGCTGGCCGCCAGCGTGGCCACCAGCGATTCGGCACCGTTGAGCGCGCCGTCGTGTGCGCCGGCGCTCGCGAGGCTGCCTTGGGGGTCGGCGGAGGCATCAGGGGTCATGGCGGTGCGGTGGATGCAGGTATGGGGAGATCACCCTAACACCAGCAACCGCTGGTGTGCCCGGGACGACACCGCCAGGGCCGGATCCGACCCAGAATGCGCCGCGACGCCACCGTTGCCGGCCCTACCGGCAGCGCGGGCCCAACCAACCAGGACAAGCCATGGACAAAACCTTTGACATCGTCGTGCACGGCGCCACCGGATTCACCGGCCGCCTGGTGGTCGAGTACCTGCTGCGCCAGTACCCGCAGGGCGGGGCGTCTGGCCTGCGCTGGGCAATGGGCGGGCGCAGCGCCGCCAAACTCGCCGCCGTGCGGGACGAACTGGGCGCGCCGGCCGAGACCCCGCTGGTCATCACCGACGGCGACGATGCCGCCAGCCTGGCCGCGCTGATGGCCCAGACCCGCCTTGTGCTGACCACCGTCGGCCCTTACCAGCTGTACGGCAGCGCGCTGGTCGGCGCCTGCGCCGCGGCCGGCGTGGACTATGTCGACCTGTGCGGCGAGCCGGCCTGGATGCGCCAGATGATCGATGCCCACCAGGCGGCGGCCAAGGCCAGCGGCGCCCGCATCGTGTTTTCCTGCGGTTTCGACTCGATCCCGTTTGATCTTGGCGTGTTCAAGTTGCAGCAGGCGATGCAGGCCCAACACGGCGGCCCGGCAACCCGGGTGCGCGGTCGGGTGCGCAAGATGAAAGGCACGTTCTCGGGCGGTACCGCTGCCAGCCTGAAGGCGACGATGGCCGCAGCCCTGCAGGACCCGCAGGTGATGGCGCTGTTGCGCGACCCGTTTTCACTGACACCAGGTTTCACCGGGCCGCGACAGCCACCCGGCAACAAGCCGATGCAAGACGAGGCGCTGGGCCTGTGGGTGGCGCCGTTTGTGATGGCGGCGATCAACACCCGCAACCTGCACCGGTCCAACTTCCTGCTCAACCATGCTTGGGGCGCGGATTTTGTCTATGACGAGATGATGGTTACCGGGGCTGGCGAAAAGGGCGAGGCAATGGCGCAGGCGATTGCTGCCGACAAGTCACTGGGCGCCGAGGGCGGCCCCAAGCCGGGCGAAGGCCCGTCACGGGTCGAGCGCGAGGCTGGGTATTTCGACCTGCTGTTCCTGGGTCACGATGCCCAGGGCCACGCGTTGCGGGTGGGCGTGACCGGCGACCGCGATCCTGGCTACGGCTCGACGTCCAAGATGATCAGCGAGGCGGCGGTTTGTCTGCTGCAGGAAAGCGCGGCCACCGCCGGTGGCATCTGGACGCCAGCCTCGGCGATGGGCGCAGCGCTGATCGACCGGTTGGAGCAGCACGCTGGCCTGCGTTTCCAGATCGAGGCGGCCTGAACCCGACGGCCTGAGCCCGGCGGACTGGGCCCGGAGGGCTGGCCCAACGCCGCCGTCAGTCCCGGAACGAGCGCACCGGCACCGGCTCCAGCCGGCGCAGCAGCGCCCGCCATTCACGGATGTTCGGGTCGGGCCTGCCGGCCAGGCCTTTGCTGGCGCCGCTTTCGTACTGCAGCGCGGTGCGCTCGCAGACCGCGGCCGACAGGGCCTGCACCGGCATGCCGCTGGCCTGGATCGCCATCTGCACCCGGCAGGCACGGTCCAGGTTGAGCATCAGGATGAAAGCCTCGGCCACGTTGCGGCCCAGCGTCACCAGGCCGTGGTTGCGCAGGATCAGCACTTTTTTAGCCGGACCGAGGTTGGCCACCAGGCGATCGCGCTCCTCGTGGTCGAGCGCGATGCCCTCGTAGTCGTGGTAGGCCACCCGGTTGTAGAACTGCAGCGACCACTGGTTGGCGGGCTGCAGGCCGCAAGCCAGCGACGAGACCGCCACACCCGCCACCGTGTGGGTGTGCAACACGCAGGCCGCGTCGTGCCGGGCGGCGTGGACAGCGCTGTGGATCGTGAAGCCGGCGGGGTTCACATCCTCGGTGGTGTCGTCCAGCACACGGCCTTGCAGGTCGATCTTGACCAGCGACGAGGCCGTGATGTCACGGAACAACCAGCCGTAGGGGTTGATCAGGAACTGGTCCTCGGTGCCGGGCACCCGCGCCGAGATATGGGTGTAGATGCTGTCGTCCATGCCGCACAGCGCCACCAGGCGGTAGGCGGCGGCCAAATCCTCGCGGACTTGGCGCTCGGCGTCGGTCATCGGTGCGGCTGGGCGGCGGCTGAGGGTGTCGGTGGTGGGCATGTCGGGTCTCGTCGTAGGTTGTTCGGCGCGGCCGGACGGCAGCCGTACTTTCATCTCGAGCCTAACGCCCGGGGACTGCACAGGGTGTCATGGGCAGGACATCGGGCAGTGCAACGCCGCCGCTTTTTGCGTGCCACGGCCGCCGCGGGCGCTCAGGCTGCGACGGCCTCAGGCAGCGCAACCCCCTTGCGCGGCGCCGCTGCCGGCAGTGGGCGCAGCAGGCCGAACAGGTCTTTCGGGTTGGGATTGTTCGGCACCAGCGCGATCACTTCGCCAATCCCGAGTTCGACCGCGGCGTCGCGTACGAAGGTCAGCGCCGAATAGTCCTCCAAGGCAAAGCCGACCGAATCGAACACCGTCACCTGCGCGGCATCGGCACGGCCGGGGTGGTGGCCGGCCAGCACCTGCCACAACTCGGTGACCGGGAAGCCGGCGGGCATCTGCTGCACTTCGCCTTCGATCCGACTTTGCGGCTCAAACTCGACAAACACCGCCGCTTGCGCCAGCACACCCGGATGCAACTCGGTCTTGCCCGGGCAGTCGCCCCCGACGGCGTTGAGGTGCATGCCGGGCTCGATCATCTCGGGCGTCACGATGGTGGCGTTGGTCTTGTCGGCCGTCACGGTGGTCACGATGTCGGCGCCCCGTACTGCCTCGGCGGTGCTGGTGCAGACCCGTACCGTCAGGCCCAGGCCGGCCAGGTTGGCGGCCAGCTTGGCACTGGCGGCGGGGTCGGTATCAAACAGTTGCAACGCGTCGATGCCGACCAGATCGCGGAAAGCCAGCGCCTGGAACTCACTTTGTGCGCCGTTGCCGATCAAGGCCATGCAGCGGCTGCCGGGCCGGGCCAGCCGGCGTGCCGCCAGGGCCGAGGTGGCAGCGGTGCGGATCGCCGTGGTGAGCGTCAACTCCGACAGCAGCCGGGGTGCGCCGGTGTGCACATCGGCCAGCACGCCAAATGCCATCACCGTGGCCAGCCCGACCCGGGTGTTGGCGGGGTGGCCGTTGACATACTTGAAGGCGAACTGCGCCGCGTCGGCGATTGGCATCAGCTCGATCACGCCATTGGGCGAATGGCAGGCCACGCGGCTGGACTTGTCGAATTCATGCCAGCGCAGAAAATCATGTTCTATGCGGTCGGCAATGCCGGCGATGCAGGCCGACAGGCCCTTGGCCTGAACCAGCTGGACCATGTCCTGGGCGCTGATGAACAGCGTGGTGGGGCTGTGGTGGGGGGTCATGGGGCAAGGCTGCTGTGTCGATGACCGCAGTCTGGCCGGCCGTGCTGCCAAGCGGAAGCGCCCACTTCGCTGGCAAAATGCATGTTTTCTGTCAATGTGGCAGAAACCACTGACGTTTTGTCTTGCGGTGCGCCGAGTTGTTACGCAGTTGTGTCATCGTTCATCGGCTTTGAAGCCGATCCGAGGGATGATACGGGTCTCGTTCGTTTTGATCGATGCGAAGCGGTGCCCGCTGCTGTCTACTTTCAATTCTTAAAACCGCCTCAATATGCAAATCAGGGCCGTTGTTGTCACCCGTCTTTGGGTGTGTTTGGCCAGTTCTGCTGCCCGTAGCGAGAAACTGCAGCACGCCAGCCGCGCGCTTTTCCGTCAGCCGTCACGCGCCGGCAGGTTCAATTTTTCAGGCAACTCATGACCGTCAAAAACACCGCTCCCTCCGCCACCCCTGTTGCCGGCAAAGGCGCTGAAGCGTCTGCCAAGGCCAAGAAGGTCGCCAAGGGCGCGCCCGCCGTTGTGGAAGCCGGTGCCCCGGCCACGCCCGCCACCGCGCACCCGCCAGCGGCTGCCAAGCCGGCTGCCGCCAAGCCGGTCGCCACCAAGCCCGCAGCGGCCGCCCAACCGGTGGCTGCCGCCAAGCCTGCCGCCGCCGCCGCCAAGCCTGCCGCCGCTGTCAAACCTGTCGCCGCCACCAAACCGGTCGTTGCTGTCAACCCGGCCGCTGCCGCCAAACCTGCTGTTGCTTCCAAACCGGCGGTCGCGACCAAACCTGCTGTTGCTGCCAAACCGGCGGCCGCGACCAAACCTGCTGTTGTTGCCAAACCGGCGGCCGCGGCCAAATCTGCCGTTGCTGCCAAGGGCGCCAAGGCGGGCAAGGTCGCCATCGCGCCCCCGACCTTGGTTGCCGAGGACGATGACCTCGGTGTCGACCTGATCGACGAAGACGATGATTTGGTCGACGAGACCCCGGTGGTCGAGAAATTGATCGACCCGGCCGAA
>JANMXG010000120.1:0-3103 GCA_031394235.1 Betaproteobacteria bacterium | reverse complement strand
CGCGGATGCCCAACTTCGCCGCCTGGATCGAAGGGGTCTACCTGACCCAGCCCCTCACCGACCCGGTCAAGGCCGAATTGCGCCAGGCGCTGTTTGACTTCGAGGTGATCTTCTTCCGGCCGCAGACCATCACGCCGGCCCAGCATGTGGCGCTGGCCAAGGTGTTCGGCCCGGTGTCGTCGGGCTCGTATTTCGAGCGCAAGCCCGGTTCGCCCGAACTAGAGATGATCGTCTCCGACCGCGAGCATCCGCCGTCGATCGACAACTGGCACACCGACATCAGCTGGAAGCCCGAGCCGCCGCTGGGCACCGCGATCCAGATCACCGTCACCCCACCGGCCGGCGGCAACACCTGCTGGACCAGCACCAGCAAGGCCTACGATTGGCTGTCGCCGGGGCTGAAGAAATACCTCGAAGGGCTGAGCGCCGTGCACAGCTGGGAGGTGTCGGGGTTTCGCGAAGCGCTGGGCGCACGCGGTGACGATGCGCTGATCGCCGCCATCAAGGCCTTCAAGCCGGTGCTGCATCCGGTGATCCGCACCAACCCCGACTCGGGCCGCAAGTGCGTGTTTGTCAATGCCGACTTCACCCGCAACATCGTCGGCATCGACCGGCACGAGGCCCGCGGCATCCTCAACTTCCTGCTCGAATGGTTGAAGAAGCCCGAGTTCATGGTGCACCACCAGTGGGAGGCCGGTGGCATCGCCATCTGGGACAACCGCTCGACCCAGCACTACGCGGTGGCCGACTACTGGCCGCACCACCGGGTCAACCAGCGGGTGACCTTCGACGCGCCGGGCAGCAGCGCCGGCCAGGCGAGCGTCAACCAGCAGGTGCTGGGCGGGGCCAAGCTGCGCTGAGCCGGGCAACGGGTGAGCAGTCCCCGGTCAGCCGCCAATCAGCCGCCAATCAGCCCCCGGTTAGCCGCCGCTGAGCGCGAGCACGATGGCCACAAAGTCGCACTCGGTCAGGGCATGGCCGAGATCGCGCACGCCCAGGCCGTTGACGAAGATGCGCATGTTGGGGCGCAGCCGGTCTTGCTCATCGACCACACGAAAACGCAGGCCGGGGTAGCGGCGGTCGAGGTCCTGGAACAGCGCGGCAAGGGTCTCACCGACAGCCTCGACCCGCGATGCCCGGGTGTAGGACCGCAGCGCCCCGGGGATCAACACCTGCATCGCGCAGCCTCGGCCGGGCGGCTGGCGCTCATGCGAGCTCCGCCACTTCGACTGCGTAGATCTCGGGCAGGTGGCGCGCCATGTTCGACCAGCGCGCGCCCTCGTCATGACCGATCCACAGCTCACCGCTGGTGGTGCCGAGGTACAGCGCCGGCGTCGGCTGGGTGTCCACCGTCATCGCCTGGCGCTTCAAAGTCCACCAGGCCTGGCTGTCGGGCAGGCCCTGGTCCTGCCGCTGCCAGGTCTTGCCGGCATTGCGGGTGACGTAGGCCGCCGGACGACCGTCGGGGCTGGTGCGTGGCCAGACCGTGGTGCCGTCCATCGGAAACACCCAGGCCGTATCGGCGTCGCGCGGGTGCACGACCATCGGGAAGCCGATGTCGCCCACCCGCTTGGGCATCTTGCGGCCGATGCGCTGCCAGGTGTCGCCGGGCCGGTCGAGCCGGTAGATGCCGCAGTGGTTCTGCTGGTAGAGCCGGTCGGGGTTGCCTGGGCACAGGCGCACGCAATGCGGGTCGTGGAAGGTGACGGTGGCCGGGTCCATGCCCTCGACCACCTCCAGGCCCTTGATCAGCGTGGTCCAGCTGCGACCGGCATCCCGGGACTCGTGAACGCCGCCGCCCGACATCGCAAAGTACAGGTGCGCCGGGTCGCGTGGATCGATCAGGATCGAATGCAGCTTGGGCCCATCGGGCGTGCCGTCCTGGGCCGAGCCCATCCACTCGCGCAGTGGTGCGTTGTCGTTGACCGACGCCAGCGGCGCCCAGCTGACTCCCCCGTCGTCGGACCTGAACAAGCCCTGCGGCGAGGTGCCGGCATACCAGCTGCCGGGTTCACTGGCGTGGCCGGGTGTCAGCCAGAAGGTGTGGTCGACCGCGCGGCCGGGCAGGTCGCCTGCGGGCTTGGCAAAGGCCGGCGGCTGCTTGGCCTCCTGCCAGGTGCGGCCGAGGTTGGTGGAGCGCAGCACCGTGGGCCCGAGGTGGCCGGTCTTGGCGGCGGCCAGCAGCGTCTTGCCGTCGCGCGGGTCGAGCTGCAGATGGCTGATGGTGTGCCCCAAGAAATGCGGGCCTTGCACTGTCCAGGTCTCGCGTTGGGGGTCACTGTGAAACAGCCACGCGCCCTTGCGGGTTGCCACCAGCAGCACCAGGCGGGTTGGCGCGGTGGCGCTGCCACGGGCTGCGGCGGGCCCGGACGCCGGGGCGGGCGTTGAAGATCCAATCATGAGGGGTTCTCCTGGATGGGCGCCAGCTCGCAGCCCGTTGCGGTTGCCTGAGCGTCAGACGGCGTCCAGCGCCCGCACCGGCCGCACCTCGATGCTGCCGAACTTGGCCGGCGGGATGCCGCTGGCGATGCGGATGGCTTCGTTGAGGTCTTTGGCCTCGACCAGGTAGAAGCCTGCCAGCATCTCCTTGGTCTCGGCAAACGGCCCGTCGTACAGCGTGACCTGCCCGCCGCGCACCCGCACCGTGGTGGCCGTGTGCGTGGGGTGCAGCGGCTCACCGCCAACGAGTTGCTGGCTGGCTTGCAGCGCATGCACGTAGTCCATGCAGACCTGGTCGCTGCAGGCGTTCCAGTGTTCGGCATCGAGGTAGACGAGGCACAGGTACTTCATGGGGGTCTGCCCTTTGTTGGGGGTCGTCAGCCGGCGATTTCTGGCTCGACCAGCGTGGCCAGTTGCGCCAGCGATTCTTGCCAGCCGAGATAGCACATCTCCAGCGGAATCATCTCGGGGAGGCCGCTCTGCTCGATGCGGATCTCGGTGCCGCACAGCACCGGCCGCAAGCTCACCGTGACCTGCAGAACCCCGGGCAGATTGGGGTCATCAAACACATCGGTGTAGCGGATCAGCTCGTTCGGCTTGAGCTCAAGATACTCACCGCCAAACCCATGGGCCTGGCCCGTGCCGAAGTTGTGGAACGACAGCT
>JANMXG010000119.1:0-3756 GCA_031394235.1 Betaproteobacteria bacterium | reverse complement strand
CACCTTCGCAAACTGGGCGATGCCGTAGGTGGTGGCCTCGGCGCGGTGGGCGGTGCCGAAAGCGTCGTTGACATAGATGTCGCAAAGCGCGGCCAGCTTGCGGGCCAGCGCCTCGTCGTTTTTTTTCTCACCGGTGTTCAGGCGGCAGTTTTCCAGCATCACGACCTGGCCCGGCGCCACCGCCACTCCGTCGACCCAGTGGGACACCAGTGGCACGTCCCGACCCAGCAACTCGCCCAAACGCCGGGCCACCGGTGCGAGCGAGTCGGCCGGCTTGAATTCGCCCTCGGTGGGCCGGCCCAGGTGCGAGGTGACCATCACTGCAGCACCGGCTTTGAGCGCCATCGCGATGCAGGGCACCGAGGCGCGGATGCGGGTGTCCTCGGTGATGGCGCCGTGACCTGGCGGTGAATGGTCCTGCGGCACGTTCAGGTCGGCGCGGATGAACACCCGCTGGCCCGCCACTTTGCCCTGGGCCACGAGTTGGTCGAATCGGAGGATGTTCATGGCGGGCGGCAGTGGTTGGAGGGAGGGGGCGGCGGGTGCTTTCAGCGCCCAATTTTGGCAGATCACCAGCCCAGGCCCAGGCGCAGGATCAACATCGCGCCGGTGCCCACCACGATGGTGCCCAGCATGCCGCGGCGCCAGATGTACCAGGCGGTGGCGGCGGCGGCGCCGAACAGGCGTGCGTCCTGCCAGGTGGTGATCAGGTGGCCCTGGCTCATCAACAGGTCGGGCGCGACCACTGCCACCAGCGCGCCGATCGGGGCGTAGCGCAGGCCCTCGCGCAGCCAGGTGGGCAACGGCAACTCCCGCGAGGGCAGGATGAAAAAGCCGCGTGTCAGCAAAGTCACCAGCACCATGCCGGCAATGGTCAGCAAGGTCTCGGCAGTGCTCATCGCGTTGCCGGGGGCGAGACGGCAGGCCGGGTGGCCGGCCGCAGCGCCCGGCTGTGGTCGATGACCGTGCCCACCACCACCGCGGCGGCAATCGCCACCAGCATGTTCAGCCGTAACGGCAGCGCATAGGCCGCCACCGCCGCGCCACCCGCCACCACCGCGGGCAGCCAGGTGGCGCGCTCGATCAGCATCGAGTAGACCATCGCCAGCAGCGCCACTGTGCCGGCAAAGCCCAGGCCCCATTCGGGCGGAATGTGGTGGGCCAGGGCAATGCCGACCAGCGACATCAGGTGCCAGGCGCCGGCGTTGACTGTCACGCCACCCCAGAAATAGGGCGCTTGATCGGGGCTGGGCACGGGATCGGGAAAGCGCCGCATGAACAGCACATAGTTCAGGTCGGCACAGAAATACGCCATCAGTGCCCGGCGCCGCAGCGGCAGGTGGGCCAGGTAAGGCCGCCACTGGACGGAGAACACCAGGAAGCGCAGGTTCAGGCACGTGGCGGTGGCCCAGACCACCCAGACCGGTGCGCCGGCAGCGATCAACGGCGCCACCGCCAGCTGGGCGGTTCCCGAGAACACCAGCACCGACATCAGCACCGCCAGCCAAGGATCGAGGCCACTTTTGACCATCGCCACGCCAGTGACCAGGCCCCAGGTGCCGATGCCCAGCGCAACGCCCGACATGTCGCGCGCGCCACGGCGGTATTCGGGGTGCCGTACCCCCGTTCGCCAGTGGTTCATGACCGTGATTGTCGGCGGCACCTGCCGGCGGGTTTGCAGCCGGGCTGTGCATTGCCGCCAGGTTGGGTGCTGTGCGAAAGGCTGTTGCACGGCGTCGGTCAGGGCTTGGGCCGGCGGTCAACGCGGCAAACAACGCGACAAACAACGCGACAAACAAGGCTGGTCAACGCGCAGGGCAACGCGGAGACCAGCCACTGGGTCAGCCCCGGATCAAGGCCCGGAGGTCGTCCTCCCAGCCCTTGAGCTTGCCGGCGGCGTGCTGGCGTTGCTCAGGCGTGGTGAGGTTGTGCACGCCGGCCAGCATGCTGCAGTTCGACAGCAGCAGCGTGCTGGCGTAGCTGCGGAAGTCGGCGCGTGGGCTTTGCACGGCGTCCTGGCCAAACCGGCGCAGGCCGGCTTGCACCGTGGCACTGTCGCTGGCGTCGGCCTGCCACTGGCGCAGGTTGCGCACGGTGTCACCATTGCGCAGGCTGCGCTCGTTGAGCCAGCGCTCGGGGTTGAACGGCGAGACCAGCAAGTCCGCCGCCAAGCGCCGCCGCTGGCTGTCGTTGAATTTGCCGTACAGCGACTCGGCCCGGTCCAGTGCGCGCTCGTAGTTGGCCTTCTGGCGCTCGGCCGGTTCGGCCTGCAGGAAGTCGGCAACGGCTTCCTTGTGTTTGCGCAGGTACTGCCGCTCGATATGGCGGATCTGCTCGGGCGTCAGGCTGCGCACCAGGTCGGTCATGGCCGGCACTGCGCGTTCGTAGGCCCGCAGCCCCCGCTGCTGCCAGGCGCCGATCGTGCTGCAGACCTGCGCCGGCGTGACTTTGTCGGCGGCCATCGCCCCCATCGTCGCCAGTGCCTGGGCATAGTCCGGCAACTGGCTTGCACGGTGCCATCCAAACCAATCGTCGAGTGCGGTCTTGACGACGGGCGACTGCTCGGCGTTGAAATCGGCATAACCGTCCAGCCACCAGTAGGCCAGCATCGGCGCCTGGTTGTAGCTCAGGCGCACCGCGCTGCAGGCCACGACCAGTGGCAACAGGGCCACGATAATCCAACGACTCCACCGCATCGAAACAGGCTCCAAAATGGTTCTGGACATCGTGATCATGGCCGCGGGCAAGGGCACCCGCATGAAATCCCGCCACCCCAAGGTGTTGCACCGGTTGGCCGGCAAGCCCTTGCTGGCCCATGTGCTGGCGACCACCGCAACGCTGGGCCAGCACCCGACCTGGGTCATCACCGGCTGGGGCGCCGAGGCGGTGGAGTCTGCCATTGCCGGCACCGGCGCGTCGTCGGTGCGCCAGATGCCGCAGTTGGGCACGGGGCATGCAGTGGCCCAGGTGGTGCCGCACCTGGGTGGGTCTGACCCGACCGGCCAGGGCACCACGCTGATCCTGAACGGCGATGTGCCGCTGATCGAAGCCCATACCGCGCGTGCGCTGGCCGAGGCCTGCGGTGGTCAGCGCCTGGCGCTGCTGACGATCAAGCTGGATGACGCCACCGGTTATGGCCGTATCCTGCGCTCGGGCGACCCCGAGGGCGGGCGGGTGCTGGGCATCGTCGAGCACAAGGACGCCACGCTCCAGCAGCGCGAGATCCACGAGGTCTACACCGGCATGATGGCCGCGCCCACCGCCGCGCTCAAGCGCTGGGTGGCTGCGCTCAACAACGACAACGCCCAGGGCGAGTACTACCTGACCGACATCGTGGCGATGGCCGTGGCCGAAGGTGTTCCGGTGGTGGCCACCCACGCCGCAGACGACACCGAGGTGCTGGGGGTCAACAGCCCGCTGCAACTGGCCGATCTGGAGCGCCGCTTGCAACGCCGTCAGGCCGATGCCCTGCTGGAGGCCGGCGTGCGGCTGGCCGACCCGGCACGGTTTGATTTGCGCGGCACGCTGTCCGCCGGCCAGGATGTCGAGATCGATGTCGGTTGTGTGTTCGAGGGCGCGGTGACACTGGGCGACGGCGTGCGCATCGGCGCGCACTGCGTGATCCGCGATGCGGTGATCGGCGCGGGGGCGGAGATCCAGCCGTTCAGCCACATCGACGGCGCCACGGTGGGCGCGGCCTGTCTGGTGGGCCCGTTTGCCCGCTTGCGGCCTGGGGCGGACCTGGCCGAGGAGGTG
>JANMXG010000118.1:0-3393 GCA_031394235.1 Betaproteobacteria bacterium | reverse complement strand
GGTGCCAGTTCGCCGCAAAAAGGCATTCTGGTGAACGTGGCGCGGGGGTCGGTGGTGGATGAGGCAGCGCTGATCGAGGCGCTGGAGCAAGGCGTGATCGCCGGTGCCGGTCTGGACGTTTTTCAGGCCGAGCCCCACGTGCCCGAGCGCCTGCGTGCCCTGCCCCAGGTGGTGCTGGCGCCGCACATAGGCAGCGCCACCGGCCAGACCCGGCAAGCCATGGCCGACCTGGCGTTTGACAACCTGCAGTGCCAGCTCAGCGGCCAGCCGGTGCGCACACCGGTGCCGGAATGCCGTTGACGCCAACCGCAGCGGCGGGTTGATCAGCAGCGGCCGTCGGGCCGACAGCCCGCCAGATCGACTCCGGGAAAGCACGGAGTTATTGGCAGTTCAATCATCATACGATAACACCAGGGAGTGGGCATTTTTCAGCGCCCCCCCGCCATCCCCCACCGGAGACTTCGACAATGCAACTCAAGACTTTGATGACCACCGCCCTGGTCGCATCCGGCCTGCTGGCCGGTGGCGCGGCGCAGGCGCAGGCGCCCGAAAAACTCACCGTCTGGTGGGTCAAGGGCTTTTACAAGGCCGAGGACGAGGCACTGTTCGAGGCGATCAAGAAGTTCGAGGCCAAGTACAAGAACATCAAGGTCGAGCTGTCGCAGTACCCGATCCAAGACACCGTGCCCAAGACGGTGGCCGCGCTCGACTCCAACGCGCCGCCCGATGTGGCTTACTCGGATGTGTTTGACTTCCAGGTCACTGCCAAGTGGGCCTTCGACGGCAAGCTCGAAGACATCTCCAAGGTGATCGACCCGATCCGCGCCAAGTTCGAGCCAGCGGCGCTGTCGACCACGTTCTTGTACAACAACGCAGCGCAGACGCGGGCCTATTACGCGTTCCCGATCAAGCAGCAGACCATGCACATCCAGTACTGGAAGGACATGCTCGGCGAGGCCGGCTTCAAAGACACCGACATCCCCAAGGACTGGAAGGGCTACTGGGATTTCTGGTGCACCAAGGTGCAGGACGGCTACCGCAAGGCCAGCGGCAAGCGTGGTTTTGGCACCGGCTTCCCGATGGGCGTGGAATCGAGCGACTCGTTCTTTTCGTTCCTGACCTTCATGGACGCCTACAACGTCAAGCTGGTCAATGACTCGGGCAAGCTGCTGGTCGACGACCCGGCGGTGCGCGCCGGCCTGATCACCGCGATGACCGACTACACCTCGGTCTACACCAAGGGCTGCACGCCGCCGTCGTCCACCAGTTGGAAAGACCCGGACAACAACGTCGCTTTCCACAACAAGACGATCGTGATGACGCACAACGCGACGATCTCGATCGCCGCCAAGTGGCTGGACGACATGAACAACGCCACGCTGACACCCGAGCAGCGGGCTGGCGCCAAGAAAAACTACACCGAGCTGATCGCCACGGCCGGCTTCCCCAACAAGCCCGACGGCAGCAAGATGGTCTACCGCGCAGCGGTCAAGACCGGCGTGATCTTCAAGGACGCCAAGAACAAGGAAGGCGCCAAGAAGTTCGTCGCCTTCATGCTGGACGAGGCCAACCTGACGCCTTACGTCGAAGGCTCGCTGGGACGGTGGTTTCCGGTGACCAAAATCGCCCAGCAAAGCCCGTTCTGGAAGGGCGATCCGCACCGTCTGGCGGTCTACAACCAGTTCATGAACGGCACCACGCCTTTCGAGTTCACCAAGAACTACAAGTTCACCGTGCTGAACAACGAGAACGTGTGGGCCAAGGCGATGAACCGGGTGCTCAACGAGAAGGTGCCGGTTGACAAGGCGATCGACGAGATGATTGCCCGGATCAAGGTGGTCGCTGGCGGGTAACTCTCCCACCCCCGAAGCGGCCAAGGCCGCTCCCCCTCAAGGGGGCGGACGCCAGCGGCCCGGCAGAGCCGGATCCGCGGCGTCTGCTTGACAACACCGTTCGCTCCGGCCGGCCCATCGCGGGCTGGCCGGCGCGTCGCACAGCCCGCACAGCAGCACGCCCTATCGCCATGACCACCACCACCCTTGCAGAACCCGCCACGGCCGCGCCCCGCAAGGCGCAGAACAGCTTCCAGTTCTGGGGCCGCATGCTGGTGCTGCCCTACTTGCTGGTGTTCGTGGTGTTTGTGCTTTATCCGGTGGGCTATGGCCTGTGGCTGGCGCGCCACCCGGAGAGCTATGTCAAGCTGTTCGACGACCCGATCTTCTTTCGCACCGCGATCAACACGGTGATCTTTCTGGTGGTGGCCATCAACCTGAAGATGGCTGCCGCCCTGCTGCTGTCGGGCTTTTTCACCCAGAGCCGATGGTGGATCAAGATCCTGTCGGCGATCTTCATCCTGCCCTGGGCGCTGCCGTCCATCCCCACCATCCTGAGCGTGCGTTTCATGCTCAACCCGGAATGGGGCGTGATCAACAGCACCATCTTCAGACTGACCGGCCTGGACGGCCCGAACTGGCTGAACGACCCGACGCTGGCGCTGGGCTTCACGATGCTGATGCACATCTGGAAGAGTCTGCCGTTCTGGACGTTGATCCTGCTGGCCGGCCGGCTGGCCATCCCCGGCGAGCAGTACGAGGCCGCGGCGGTGGACGGCGCCAGCAACTGGCAGAAATTCAAGTTCATCACCTGGCCCAGCATGAAGCAGCTCTACCTCACCAGCACCATCCTGTCGATGATCTGGACGCTGGGTGACTTCAACAGCGTCTACCTGCTGACCGGCGGCGGCCCGGCCGACCTGACCCACGTGCTGGCCACGCTGGGCATCCGCTACCTTCGGCTCGACCAGGTCGACTTGGCGATGGCGTCGATCGTGGTGGCGCTGCCGCTGATCCTGCCGCTGGTGTTTTTCATGATGAAGCGCTTGTCCAAGTGAGCACTTCTGAAGCTATGAGCCGGAGCACCCCATGAGCCAAGGCCTGACCCTCAAGAAAATCAGCACCGAAGCCAAGCTGTTGCTGATCGGCATTCCCGTGGCGTTGTGGACACTGATCCCGGTCTACCACCTGGTGCTGTTTGCCATCAGCGAGCGCGACACCGCCACCTCGGGCCGGCTGTGGCCCAGCAAGGTGACCTGGCAGAACTTCGACATCGTCTTCAACCAGAAGCACTTCTACCTGGCGCACTTCTGGCAGCAGATGGCCAACTCGGTGCTGATCGCGGTGGCGGTGGGCGCGATCACGCTGTTCATCGCCACGTCGGCGGCGTTTGCGATCAGCCGCCTCAAGCTGGCGGGTGGCCGCTGGGTGATGAACCTGGCGCTGTTCACGTACTTCATCCCGGCCGCCTTCCTGGCCGTGCCGATGTACAAAACCATGGGCAACTACGGCCTGCTCAACAACCAGTGGGCGCTGATCCTGGCGATGGTGACCATCGCCA
>JANMXG010000117.1:0-3284 GCA_031394235.1 Betaproteobacteria bacterium | reverse complement strand
GTGGCGGGGGACAAGACCGTCAAGATCCACGGCGAGTACGTCCCGGTTCGCGCGCCCGTCAGTGCGTTGGAGGGATTCTCGGGCCACGCCGACGCCGACGAATTGCTGGCCTGGATGCGCCAGCTGCCCAGTGCGCCGCAGCAGACCTTTGTCGTGCACGGCGAGCCCGACGCCGCCGATACGCTGAGGCTGCGCATCCAGGACGAGTTGGGCTGGCCGGTGCGGGTGCCCCCATTGGGCGAAACCGTCGCCCTCTGAGGCGGGCCCGGCGCGGCCGGCCTCGGTCGCTGTGGCAGGCTTGTCGCTGTCGTCGCTTGACTGCGGTCAGGAGCCGGACGTGAAAAAGCCCGGACATGCCGGGCTTTTTTTCCAACCCGCCGCCGTGACGGCAGCGGGCGCAGCGCGGTTGACGCTCAGGCAGCCGGCTTGGCCTTGGTCGGCGACTTCTTGGCCGACTTGGTCGACTTGGTGGACTTGCTCGACTTGGTGGCCTTCTTGGCAGGCTCGGCAGCGGCCGACTTTTGCGCAACAGCGACGGGTGCAGCAGCAGCGGGCACAGCGGTTTGGGCAAAGGCGCCCAGGCTGAAGGTAGCGGCGATCAGGGCAGCGAAGAGTTTGTTCATGGTTTGTCGTCCTTTTTGGGTTGCAAGCGGTGGAGTGCTCGGTGGTTCAACGCCAGCGCCGGCCGGGCGGTTGACAGCCCGATGCGGTCAGGCGAATTCACCCTCGCGAAGCCATTTGGTGGCCACCCACTTGTCGCCCGCCAGCACCGGCGCGCCACCATGCAGGGTGCGGGTGCTGGCGTGGGGCCGGTCGTAGCTGAAGAAAACCGCATTGCCCTTGATGGGCGACACCTCCAGCGCCACGTCCGGAAAGGTGGTGCCGCCGCCCTGCAACGGCGTGCTCAGGTAGATCACCAGCGTGCCCACACGCTGGCCACCGCGCGCCAGCACCGCCGCCATGCCGGGCTGGGCCGGGTCGAAGTAATCGTGGTGCGGTTTGTACTCGGCGCCGGGTTGGTAGTGCAAGATCTGCAGGCCCTCGCCGTTGATCACCGGCCAGTTCAGCAGCGCAGCGATGCGCGCTTCGATGCGGGCGCACAGCGGCGTCTCGCCGCGGCCAAAAAACATGCCCTCGCTGGTGCGCGCCGGGTTGACCTCGTTGCCGCCGTTGTCGATGACGACGGTCTCCGAGCGCGCCAGGCGCGGCGCCGCAGCCGCCACCAGCGCGTCGCACTCGGCGTCGCTCAGCAGCCCGCCCAGCACCACGATGCGTGGCTGCTGCAGCGTCAGCAACACGGTGACTCGGCGGTCGCCCGCCCACAGCTGGCTGGGCGATCCGGCCAGCGCCGGCTCTGGCAAGGCCACCGGCCGCTGATGCGGCCCCGCTTGTGTGGAGCCCGCGGATGACGGCTGGCCCGGTTGCGCCGGGCTGGTGGGCGGCAGTTGCAACAGCTGCGGCTGGCCCTGGGCGTCGAGGAACTGCTGCAGCGTGCTTTCCAGCGCGGCCAGCGCCACCGCCGCTGTCCAGCCACTGCTGTGCATCGCCGCCAGCACGTCCTCAGGCCGGCAACCGGCCTGGGTTTGCTCGATGATCCAGTGCCGCAGTTCGGCAGACACCACTTGCGCGTTCATCGTGGTATTTTGGCAGTGCCTGAAGCGGGCCGACGGCGGGTGTCCACGGGGGTGGGCTGGGTTATCAGCGCCAACGTCAAGCCGGTTCGCTGCGCCGGAAAACCAGCCGGTCGGCCGACGACGCTGCAGCGTCAAAGCCATAGCCCTCGGCATCAAAGCGCTGCAGCCGCCTGACCGTGGTCACCTTGTGCTGCACCGCCCAGCGCGCCATCAGGCCGCGGGCACGCTTGGCAAAAAAGCTGATGACCTTGAAGCCGCCGGCCCGGCCCTCCTCGAACACACAGTCGACCACCCGGGCCTGCAGAACCCGGCGCGAGACGGCTTTGAAATACTCTTGCGAGGCCAGGTTGACGATCACCGGCAACACCGGCGTGCCGCCAGGCCCGGCCTGCGCCGCCAGGCGCTCATCCAGGTAGGCCGCCAGGGTGTCGCCCCAGTAGGCATACAGGTCCTTGCCGGCGGCATTGGCCAGGCGTGTGCCCATTTCCAGCCGGTAGGGCTGCAGCCGGTCTAGTGGGCGCAGCACGCCGTACAGGCCGGACAAGATCACCAGGTGCTGTTGCGCCCAATCGAGCTGGCCGGGCTTGAGGCTGCGTGCGTCCAGACCGCCGTAGACATCGCCATTGAACGCCAGCGCCGCCGGCCGGCTGTTGTGGGGCGTGGCTTGCGGCGTCCAGGCAGCGTAGCGCGCCGCGTTGAGCGTGGACAGGTCGTCCGACAGGTCCATCAGCTGCGCCACCTGACTGGGGGCCAGCGGCGCGAGCAGGCCGATCAGCTCGGCCGCACGGGCGCCAAACAAGGGGTCGGTGGCCCGGGCGGTGACGGCCTTGGCAAGCCGGGTGTCGTAGTCCAGGGTCTTGGCGGGTGACAGCAGAAAGAGCATGCGCAGCAGTGTAAGCAGGGTGCGTGACCGCGCGCGGGCGACCCCGCTTCAGCCGACGCATGGCGGGGGCGGTGTGTTGTGGATCGGGTCAGGCAGGGCGCCAACCGGCCAGGCCGGCCGCGTTGGGGCGCTGGTCAGTCGTCCTCGCCGGTGCCGGGCGTGCCGGCCGCGGGCTCTGGCACCGCGCCCAGTGCGGCGGCCCAGGTGCGCTGCGGGATGTGGCTGCGCAGGCGCTCGATTGCTCGGTCGGCCAGCGCCATCGGCAACGCATGGCCGACGCCGTTGGCGATGTCGATGGTGGCGTCGCCCCGCAGCAGCGCCAGCCGCTCGATCGCCAGCCGGGCCTGGGCCGCGGGGACCACGGTGTCGGTGGCGCCGTGTAAAAAGTGCAGCGTGCTCAGCCGCGGCGCGTGGTCAGGCAGGCAGGCATAGCGCCCGGCAAACGCCAGCACCCGGCCGGCGATGCCGTCGTGGCGCTGCACCAGCTCCAGCGCCACGATGGCGCCCTGGGAGAACCCGACCAACGCGGTGGCGGCATCGCTGACGCCGGTTTTGGCCTGCGCGGCGCGCACCCAGTCGGCCAGCGGCGGCAGCGCGGCGGCCACCCGGGCCGGGCGGTTGGCTTCGGTGACCGGGCCGTTGGCGCCGGCCACATCAAACCACTGCCGGCCGCCGCCGCTGTCGGCCGCCTCAAAACCCTCGGGCGCCAGCAGCACGGCCTGCGGAAAGGCCTGGCGCAAGCGCTTGGCCAACGGGGCCATGTCGGC
>JANMXG010000116.1:0-2604 GCA_031394235.1 Betaproteobacteria bacterium | reverse complement strand
CCTCGCGGTCCAGCGAGCCGTGGTGCAACGCGATCTGCCCGGCCCAATCGGGCCGCGATTCGAGCATCGCGTGGTACCAGATCTCGGCCTGCGAGCGGGTGTTGGTGAAGACCAGCGTGGTGCTGCTTCCAGCAATCTCGTGGATCACCTGCGGCAGCATTGTCAGCCCGAGGTGCCCGCCCCACGGAAAGCGCTCGGCGCGGCCCGGCAGCAGCGCGTCGATCAGCAGCGGCTTGGTGAGCTTGCCCTGCACCAGCAGGCCGTCGTCCGCCCCCAGCAGCGCGCGCATCGCGTCATTCAGATTGCCGAGCGTTGCCGACATGCCCCAGATGCACAGCCCGGCGTTCCAGCGCTTGAGCCGCGCCAGCCCGAGTTGCACCTGCACACCCCGCTTGTTGCCGAGCAACTCATGCCATTCGTCAACCACGACCAGGCGGATGCTGCCGAGCACGGCCTGCGCATCGGCACGCGACAGCAGCAGCGACAGGCTCTCCGGGGTGGTCACCAGCACGGTCGGCAGGCGCTTGCTCTGGGCGGCGCGCTCAGCCGAGCCGGTGTCGCCGCTGCGCGCGCCGGCGCTCCAGGGGTGGATGCCCACGCCGAGCGCTTCCAGCGGCGGCTGCAAGGCACGCAAGGTGTCGGCCGCGAGTGCGCGCATCGGGGTCAGCCACAGCACGGTGAGGGGCTGGGCGGCGGGTGATCGTGCGGTGGCGGTCTTGGCGGCGGCAGTCTTGGCGGCGGGCTTTGCAGCCGCAGGCTTTGCATCCGCAGGCTTTGAATCTGCGGGACTTGCAGGCGCGGGCTTGGCGGGCGCTGTCCTGGCAAACGCCAGCAGCGCGCCCAGCCAGACCGCGTAGGTCTTGCCGGCGGCAATCGCCCGCCAGACCTCGCGCTGGAAGGCAAACGGCCGCCAGCCACGCTCGTCGAACCAGGCGTCGAGCACTTGCTTGACGGTCACCGGTGCGGTGCTCATGACGGCAACAAGGCCGCCAGCGTGGCGAGTGTGTCGGCCTCGTCGACCGGCTTGTCCTCGCGCCAGCGCAGCATGCGCGGAAAGCGCACCGCGATGCCGCTCTTGTGCCGCGCGCTGCGGGCAATGCCTTCGAAGCCCAGCTCGAACACCAGCGTCGGCTTGACGCTGCGCACCGGGCCGAAGCTCTCGACCGTGGTCTTGCGGATCACCGCATCCACCCGGGCCATCTCGGCATCGGTCAGGCCGGAGTAGGCCTTGGCAAACGGCACCAGCTTGCGCTCGGGTTGGCCCGCCGCCGCATCCCAGACCGCAAAGGTGTAGTCGCTGTACAGGCTGGCGCGGCGGCCGTGGCCGCGCTGGGCGTAGATCAGCACGGCGTCGATGCTGAGCGGGTCGATCTTCCATTTCCACCAGGTGCCCACGTCCTTGGTGCGGCCGACGCCGTACAAGCCGCCGCGCTGCTTCAGCATCATCCCCTCGACACCCATCGCCCGTGCCGACTCGCGCTGGCGGGCCAGCATGGGCCAGCTGTCGCCGCCCAGCACCGGGCTGGCGACCCAGGACGGATGCGCCACGTCCTGCAGCAGGGCATCAAGCAACTCACGGCGCGCAGACTGCGTCTGCGCACGCAGATCACGGGCCTGCCATTCGAGCAGGTCGTAAGCCAGCAGCACCACCGGCAGGTCCGCCAGCAGCTTGGGCCCCAAGGTCTTGCGGCCGATGCGCTTTTGCAGCTCGGCAAAGGGCTGCACACGGCCGCCGCGCCAGACCACGATCTCGCCGTCGAGCACGGTGCCGTCGGGCAGGGCTGCGCCCAGGGCGGCAAGCTCGGGGTAGCGGTCGGTCACCAGTTCCTCGCCGCGCGACCACAACCAGACCTGGCCGGCGCGTTTGACGAGTTGCGCCCGGATGCCGTCCCACTTCCATTCGATGAGCCAGTCCGACGGCGGCCCGAGCACGCTGTCGAACTGGTCGAGCGCCAGGTTGAACGGGTGGGCGAGAAAAAACGGGTACGGCTGCCCGCTCGTCTGCTGGTCTTGCTCATCCGCACTCTCAGTGACGATCAGCGCTGCGTAATCGGCCGCTGCGGGCCGGGCACCGATCTGGGTGTAGCCCATCAGCCGCTGCGCGACGCGCTTGGCGTCGATCCCGCCCACCGCCGCCAGCGCCTGGGTGACTTGCAGTCGCGACACGCCGACCCTGAAACCGCCGGTCAGCAGCTTGAAGTACACCAGGCGCTCGTCAATTTCGAGCTCGCGCCACTGCAGCCGCAGTGCAGCGGCCACCTGCTCTGGCGCCTGGCCGCGCAGTGTCAGCAAATGCTGCTCGACCCAGGTGGCCAGGCCACGCGGCTGCACCTCGGTGGGCGCGGGCAGCAGCAGCGAGATCGTCTCGGCCAGATCGCCCACGGCCTCGTAGCTCTCGTCGAACAACCACTCGGGCAGGCCGGCAACCTCGCGCGCGAGTTGCCGCAGCAAAGCGGTCGGCACCAGCTGGCGCGGCTTGCCACCGGCCAGAAAGTACACCGCCCAGGCGGCATCCTGCTGGGGTACCGAGCGCAGGTAGCGCTGCAGCGCGGCCTGCTTGGCCAGGCTGGAGGTGCTGGCGTCGAGCGCGTGGTACAGCGCGGC
>JANMXG010000115.1:0-3338 GCA_031394235.1 Betaproteobacteria bacterium | reverse complement strand
GACGGCCCGGCGCTCGTCCAGCGCTTCGAGCTGGGCGTCGATCTCGGCCAGCTCGGCATCGAGCTGGCCGCTGCGCGCCTGGCTGGCTTCGGCCTGCTGGGCCAGGCGCAGCCACTCGACCTGCAACTGGTGGGCGCGGGTCTGGGCCTCGGTGGTCTCGCGCCGGGCGGCCACCAGGCGCTGGGCTGCGTCGGTGCAGGCGGCCTCGGCGCGCACCAGCGCACCACGGGCGTCGTCGCAGATGAGGGACTGGGCGCGCTGGCGCAGGTCGAGTTGCTCGATCTCCTGGGCCCGGGCCAGCAGGCCGGATTGCTCGGAGTCGGCGGCGTAAAACGCCACCGCAAACGCGCTGACCGCATGGCCGGCGGGCGTCATGATGACTTCACCGTGCGCCAGATCGCCGCGCTGCGCCAGTGCACTGTCCAGGTCGGCGCCCGTGTAGACGCCCGCCAGCCAGTCACCCAGCAGGGCCTTGAGCGCGTCATCGCCATGCTGCTGGCCCAGCCGCAGCAGATCGGCCAGCCGCGGCAGGCGCGGCCGGGCGGGCTGGCTGGACGAACGGGCGGACAAACCGGTGGCCGCGCTGTCGGTCGCGCTGTTGTCCGCGCTGCGGGATGCACCGGCCGCCAGCGCCTCAGCCGTTGGCGGGGTGTAAAACGCCAGCCGCGCCGGGGGTGCATCGCCGGCAAAGGCGCGCACGGTGTCGATGCGGCTGACCTCCAGTGCGGCCAGTCGTTCACGCAGCACGGCTTCGAGCGCGTTCTCCCAGCCGGTCTCGATGTGGATGCGGGTCCACAGGCCGGCCAGCCCGTCCAGGCCGTGTTTGGCCAGCCAGGGCTTGAGCTTGCCGCCGCTCTGCAGCTTGTCCTGCAAAGCGCGCAAGGCCGACAGCCGGGCCGTGATCTCGGCCAGCTTGCCGGCTTCGGCATTGGCGGCCTGCTGGCCCGCGCGGCGCTGGTCTTCCAGCACCGGCGCCAGGTCTTGCAGTTCATGCAGGCGGCCGTCGGCAACGGCGTGGGTTTCGTCGGCCGCCGCGCTCTGCTGTCGCAACCCGTCCAGGCGCTGCAAATCGGGCGGGACCAAGGTCCGGCGCTCGGCATGCAGGCGCTCACGCCGGCCGCGCTGGCCACGGCTCTGTTCGTCGACGTTGCGGCTGTCTGCCGCCAGCACCTGGATCTGCTGCTGCACTTGGTTGACCTGGCCGCGCTGGGCGTTGGCCCGGCCCTGGGCGGCGCGCACGGTGTCCTCGGCATCGGGCAGGCGCATGGCCTGCTCCTCGGCCTGCGCTGCGCAGATCTCGGCCTGCTCCTGGGCCGCGCTGATCTGCTCGGCGATGGTGGCTTGCTCGGCCTCGGCAGCGTCGTGCTTGTCTTGCCACTGGGCGGTTTGCTGTTGCAGGTCCAGGATTCGCTGCTGCACCCGCTGCCGGCCGTCCACCACGTAGCGGATGCGCTCCTCCAACCGGCTGACGTCAAGTGCCGCCTCGGCCAGTGCGCCCTGCGCCGTGTGCAGGCCGTCGCTGGCGGCGTAGTGGGCCTGGCGCACCGTCTCCAGCCCGGCCTCGACGTGGCGCAATTCGGCGATGCGGGACTCCAGCGCGTTGGTCGCCTCGGACACGGCCTTGCCGACCCGCGCTTCTTCGGTGGCGGCGTCGCGGTGCTTTAGAAACCAAAGCTGGTGCAATTTGAGCGTTCCGGCCTGTTGCAGACCGTGGTAGCAGGCGGCAACCTCGGCCTGTTTTTCGAGCTTGGCCAGGTTGGCGTTGAGCTCACGCAGGATGTCGTCGACCCGCGTCAGGTTCTCGCGCGTGTCCTTGAGCCGGTGCTCGGTCTCGCGCCGACGCTCCTTGTACTTGGAGACACCCGCGGCCTCCTCCAAAAACAGCCGCAACTCTTCCGGCCGCGATTCGATGATGCGGCTGATCGTGCCCTGGCCGATGATGGCGTAGGCCCGTGGCCCGAGGCCGGTGCCCAGGAACACATCCTGCACATCACGCCGGCGCACCGGCTGGTTGTTGATGAAGTAGCTGCTGCCGCCGTCGCGCGTCAGCACCCGCTTGACCGCGATCTCGGCAAAGCGGCTCCAGGCGCCACCGGCGCGGGCGTCCTCGTTGGAGAACACCAGCTCGACGCTGGCCCGGCTGGCGGGCTTGCGCAGGCCGGAGCCGTTGAAGATCACGTCCTGCATGCTCTCGCCCCGCAACTCGCTGGCCTTGCTTTCGCCCAGCACCCAGCGCACCGCATCCATGATGTTGGATTTGCCGCAGCCGTTGGGGCCGACCACGCCCACCCGCTGGCCGGGCAGCTGGAAGGTGGTGGGTTCAGCAAAGGACTTGAAGCCCGAGAGCTTGATCTGGTTCAGGCGCATGCGCGGTGGGGCCCGGTGGCCCGCAGCCCGCCAGGCGGGTTGGCCTGGTGCTGCAAGTATTTGATTTGTATGGTTTTATTGCCTACTGCCCGACGGGCGCAGCGGACCGGATGATACCATTGCGGCCCTCCCAGACTGCCTGCTGGCGGCATCTGCGCCGCTGCCTCCGCCATGGCCAAGAAAGCCACCAAGACCGTGACGCCCGAACTCAACCAGCGTCCCGCGCCTGCCACGCCGCCCAGCGTGCCGTCCAAGGATTTGCAGGTGTTCCCCAACCCGGCGCCCGGCCGCGACTACGTGATCCAGTTTCAGGTGCCCGAGTTCACCTGCCACTGCCCGCTGACCGGCCAACCGGACTTTGCGCACTTCACGATCAACATGATCGCCGACCAACTGTGTGTCGAGCTGAAAAGCCTGAAGATGTACTTCTGGAGTTTTCGCAACGAGGGTGCGTTCCATGAGGCGGTGACCAACACCATCCTGGACGACATCGTGGCCGCCACCCAGCCTCGCTTTATCCGTATCACCGCCAAGTGGTATGTGCGCGGCGGCATCTACACCAACGTGATCGCCGAGCACCGCAAAAAGGGCTGGACACCACAGCCTGCGGTTGACCTGCCCGCCATGCCGATGGAACGCGGCCTGCTGGGGTGACAACTGCCGCCGCGCCGCGCCACGCCGCCGAACCGGCGCGGGCCATGCGCGGGGCCGCTCGCAGCTTGTTAGGCCCGACGGCGCAGCGCATCCCCAACTTGCTGGGTCACCGCGGTTGACCCCCTGCGGAGGTCCACCGCATGATGCGCGCCTTACACAGCGAGGAGACAGCGATGGTCAGGACCAGCGGCAAATCAGCAGCGCACCAGCCGCCGGCCGGTGCAAAACCGGGCTCAGCCCGCCAGCTGACCTGCTTTGTCGTCACCGGCTTTGGCAACAAGACCGATTACTCGACCGGGCGCGTGCTGAACCTGGAC
>JANMXG010000114.1:0-5041 GCA_031394235.1 Betaproteobacteria bacterium | reverse complement strand
CCTTCTTCGGCGGGCTGGAAGATCAAATACACCGTGCCGTCGAAATTGCGGTGCCGCGACAGGTGTTTAGCCGCGGCCAGCAGCATCGCGGTGTGGCCGTCATGGCCGCAGGCGTGCATCTTGCCGGGGTGCTGGCTGGCGTGGGCAAAGGTGTTGCGCTCGGTCACCGGCAGTGCATCCATGTCAGCGCGCAGGCCCACCGCCCGGTCAGAGGTGCCGTTCTTGATGATCGCCACCACGCCGGTAGTGCCCAGGCCCCGGTGGATCGGTATGCCCCAGTCGGTCAGCGCCTTGGCAATCACGTCGGCGGTGCGCATCTCCTGGAAGCACAGCTCGGGGTGGGCATGGATGTCGCGCCTGAGGGTGGTGATGGCGGCAGCATCGGCCAGAATCGATTCGATCAGTTGCATGGGAAGGCTCCGTTGAATTGAACCCGTACAAGGGCAGTTGTAGCGTCAATGAACTGGGTTGGATATTACGACGAGGGCCCTGCCGGGTCTGTGCGCCGGGCATTGCGCCGGGGATGCGGCCCGCGGCCTGTGCAATAGTTGACGCATGAACACCGCCACGCACGCCGCCACCGCCAGCACGGATACCGATCTCAGGGTCATCCAGGGCGCCTGCCCGCACGACTGCCCCGACACCTGCGCGCTGAAGATCACCGTGCAGGCGGGCCGGGTGATCAAGGTGTCCGGCGATCCGAACCACCCGCCTACCCACGGCGCGCTCTGCACCAAGGTGTCGCGCTACCCCGAGCGCACCTACCATGCCGAACGGGTGCTAGCGCCGCTCAAGCGGGTCGGGCCCAAAGGCGCAGGTCAGTTTGTGCCGGTCAGCTGGAACGAGGCGCTGACCGATATCGCCGCTCGGCTGCAAGCCATTGCCGCACGCGATCCCGAGGCCATCCTGCCCTACAGCTACGCCGGCACGATGGGCCTGTTGCAGGGCGAGAGCATCGCCGCCCGGTTTTTTCACAAGCTCGGTGCGTCCTTGCTGGACCGCACGATCTGCTCCTCCGCCGGCGGCGAGGCGCTGGCCGCCACCTACGGCGGCAAGCTCGGCATGCACCTGGAGCACTATGCCGAGAGCCGGCTGATCCTGATCTGGGGCAGCAACTCGATCGCTTCCAACCTGCATTTCTGGACCTTCGCCGGGCAAGCTAAGCGCGCCGGCGCCAAGCTGATCTGCATCGACCCGCGCCGCACCGAGACCGCTGAAAAATGCCACCAGCACCTGGCGCTGCTGCCGGGCACCGACGGCGCGCTGGCGCTGGGGCTGATGCACGAACTGATCCAGAACGGCTGGCTGGACGAGGACTACATCGCCCGCCATGTCGATGGTTTCGAGGCCTTGCGCGCCAAGGCGCTGGCCTGGCCAGCCGAACGCTGCGCCGCAGTCTGCGGCCTGACCGCCGACGAGGTGCGCGGCCTGGCGCGCGACTATGCCCAGACCCGGCCGGCGGCGATCCGGCTGAACTACGGCATGCAACGGGTGCGCGGTGGTGGCAACGCGGTGCGGCTGATCGCGCTGTTGCCCTGCCTGACGGGCGCCTGGCGGCAGCGCGGCGGCGGGCTGCTGCTGTCGGCCTCGGGCTGGTTCAAGGGCGCCAAGGACGACGCCGCGCTGCAGCGGTCCGATCTGCTGGCCGGGCGCCGGCCTCGCACCCTGAACATGGCCACCATCGGTGATGACCTGCTGCGTGATGCCTCGCCCGGCTTCGGCCCCCAGGTCGAGGCTCTGGTCGTCTACAACAGCAACCCGGTGGCGATTGCGCCCGAGTCGCCCAAGGTGGTGGCGGGCTTCTTGCGAGAGGATTTGTTCACCGTGGTGCTGGAGCAATTCTTGACCGACACCGCCGACCATGCCGACTACGTCTTGCCGGCCACCACCCAGATGGAGCATCTGGATGTGCACACCAGCTACGGCCACACCTATGTGCTGATCAACCACCCGGCCGTGGCGCCGCTGGGCCAGGCTAAGCCCAACACGCAGATATTCCGAGAGCTGGCCGCCCGCATGGGCTTTGCCGAGCCCTGTTTTACCGACAGCGACGAGCAGCTGGCTCGTCAGGCTGTGCCCACGCTGGATTTTGAGCAGCTCAGCCAGCAAGGCTGGGTCAAGCTGGACCTGCCCGACGCGCCGTTTGCCAATGGCGGTTTTGCCACCGCCAACGGCCGGGCGCAGGTCGAGGTGCCAGGCCTGGGCGTGCCCGACTTTGTGCCGCCGTACGAAAGCGCGCAGTCGGCGCCGGCGCTGGCACAACGCTTTCCGTTGGCGATGATCTCGCCGCCGGCGCGGCACTTTCTCAACTCCAGCTTTGTCAACGTCAAGAGCCTGCGCAGCATCGAGGGCGAGCCGCTGGTCGAAATGCACCCCGACGACGCGCAGGCGCGCGGCATCGCCGACGGCACGATGGTGCGGGTCTACAACGACCGCGGCAGCTACCTGTGCAAGGCCGCGGTGGGCGCGCGCGCGCGGCCCGGCGTGGTCAATGGCCTGGGGGTGTGGTGGCGCAAGCTGGGCGCGGACGGCACCAACGTCAACGAGCTGACCAGCCAGCGCCTGACCGACATCGGCCGGGGCCCGACGTTCTACGACTGCCTGGTCGAGGTGGTGCGGGCTTGAGGCCAGCCACTCACCGGCATAGCGCAGCGGATGGCGCAACGCCGGGCCGCAGCAGAACGGCCATGCCGCTGGTGGCGGTGACAGTGGTGCTGGCCTGGCTGGCCTTGACAGGATGCCGCGCCAGCGACGTTGTGCCTCAGACGTCTGGCGCAGCAATCCCCCTCGCATCAAGCCCGCCTGCGGATGCGGTGCCCAGCCCTGCAACAACCTCAATGGACCCGCTGGCCTATTACAGCCAGTCGATCGCCGGCCACCTGGATCTGATGCAGCGCGCCCGCCCGGTGGCCGACTGGTTGGCCGACCCCGCCACACCGGCCGCATTGCGCGAACGCCTGCAGCTGGCCCAGCGCCTGCGCGATTTTGCGGTGCAAGCGCTGGCGCTGCCCGACAACGCCAGCTACCGGCGCTATGCCGACCTGCAGCGCCCAGCGGTGGTGTGGAATGTAGTGGCCGCACCCGAGTTGTCGCTGACGCTCAAGACCTGGTGCTACCCGGTGATGGGCTGCGTCGGCTACCGGGGCTATTTCAAACGCGACGATGCCGAGGCCGAGGCCGCCGTGCAACGGGCGGCCGGGCTGGACGCCACTGTCTACGGCGTGCTGGCGTACAGCACGCTGGGCTGGACCAACTGGCTGGGTGGCGACCCGCTGCTCAACACCTTTGTTGCGGGCAGCGAAGCCGGCCTGGCCCGGCTGGTCTTCCATGAGCTGGCGCACCAGGAGGTCTACGTGCCGGGCGACACGATGTTCAACGAGTCCTATGCGACGGCGGTAGAGCGGTTGGGATTGCTCCAGTGGCGGGCCAGCGGCCATGCCGCGGCCGAGGACGTGGCGGCGGTGCAGCGGCTGGCCGACTTCCGAACAATCACCCGGCGCACCCGGGCGGCTTTGTTGGCGCTGTACGGCAGTCCGGCAGGCGAGTTCCTGTCCGACGGGCACAAGCGCCAGCGCAAGGCCGACCTGCTGGCGACGATGCGCGCCGACTTTGCTGCCCTGAAAGCCAACGCGGCCGGTCCCTGGGCCGCATTCACCGGCTATGACGACTGGTTGGCCCGTGCCAACAACGCGTCGCTGGCGCTGCTGGCGGCTTACGATGGCCTGGTGCCCGACTTCGAACGGCTGTTCGAGCGCGAGGGCCGTGACTTCGGCCGCTTCCATGCGGCGGTGCATAAGCTGGCCGATTTGCCCGCTGATGAGCGTCGGGCGACACTGCAAGCCGGGCCTTGAGCCTGGACCCTGTCCTGATCACCGCTAACGGAGACCCCCCAAGATGGCTGACATCCACATTCACCGCGACCACAGCCTGGGCCTGACCAAGGCGCGCAAGGTGGCGTGGGATTGGGCCGAGCAGGTCGAAAAGCAGTTCGGCATGGCCTGCACCGTGATCGAGGGCGAGACCAGCGACTCGATCGAGTTTGTCCGCAGCGGCGTCAAAGGTGTGCTGGTGGTGGCCGCCGATCACTTTGACCTGGGGGCCAAGCTGGGCTTCTTGCTGGGCGCGTTTTCCAAGACGATCGAGGCGGAGATCGAAAAGAACCTCGACACCTTGCTGGGTGCGGCCGCGGCCAGGAAGCGCGCGCCCAAAAAAGCGCCGCGCCCTTGAACGGGCCGGGCCGGCGCCTACTTCAACGATTCAATCAGGTCCACATAGTCCTGCATCGCCGCGTCGGTCGTGCTGCCCTTCAGGCCGTTCCATGCGTCCCATTTGGCGCGACCCACCATGTCGGTAAAACCAGGGCGCTTGCCGTCTGCGTCGCCAGCGCTGGCCTGCTTGTACAGCGCATAGATCTTCAGCAGCGTCATGTTGTCGGGTTTCTCCGGCAGTTGCTTGCTGTCGGCCACGGCTTGTTCGAAGCTTGACTTGAGTGCACTCATACGGGGTCTCCTGTAGGTGAAAATGAATTCGACGGCACGTATGTTACCCAGCACCCAGGATGCTCCCTGCCCCGGGGCGCGGCGCTGCCGCCGACAGCCCACCCCATGTGCCCTGAGGAGACCCCCAAGATGAACGCCCCTGCCGAGTGCCGGATGTCGCGGGTCGATACCTCGTGGCTGCGCATGGACAACGACGTCAACCTGATGATGATCGTCGGTGTCTGGCTGCTCACACCGGCCATCACGCTGGCGGCGTTTCGCGAGCGCATCGAGACCCGGTTCCTGCAGTTCGAGCGGTTTCGGCACAAGGCGGTGATTGACGCCCTCGGCGCGAGCTGGGTCGAGGACGAGGCGTTCGATTTGCACCTGCACGTGGTGGCCGAGCCGCTGTACCTAGACGACGGCCAGACCGAGCGGGCCGCGCTGCAGCAACTTTGCGGCGAGCTGGCGGACACGCCGCTGGACCCGGGCCGCCCGCTGTGGCAGTTTCACCTGATCGAGCGCTATGAGGGCGGCTGCGCCATCATCGTGCGCATCCACCA
>JANMXG010000113.1:0-10927 GCA_031394235.1 Betaproteobacteria bacterium | reverse complement strand
GCATTGAACTCACGGCTGGGCTTGTAGCCGTTGACGCCCGAGTGGAACTTGACCCCCTTGCGCAGCTTGAAGGTGAAGACCTTGCCATCCGGCGAGACCGTCCAGCTCTCGGCCAGACCGGGCTCGACCTGGGTTGAGCCCCGACTGAACTGGGTCAGTTTGTCGTAGACCGGACGTGCCGCATCAAAACTGGTGCCGGTGGTGTTGAGCGCCGGGGTGAAGTTCTCGGGCGAGCCCTCTGAGCAGTAGACCAGGGTCTTGGCCTGTAGCGCGGGTGCGGCAAACAGCGTTGCGGCCAACGCCAAGGGCGCCAGGGCGCTGTGGCGGCGGGGCCGGTTCAAGTGGACAGAAATCCGCGGAACAAATAAGGGTGACATGCAGTGCCTCCAAGTGGTGCATCAATGCTAATCCCTGCCTGACCTGCCGACGCGTTCCAGACCACTGCCAAAGACCGCACCCGCTCGGGGTTTGGCTGGAAGCGCCCGTCCAGCGGACTGACGCGTCGATTTGATACGGGTCATCCCTAGGTTGAGGCGGCGGCAGCTGCGCCGGTCCGCTGTTCAACTTTCCTGCAAAGGACTAGTCTGGGCAGCAGCGGAGCCACTGATCTGGCGTGCCGAAGGATCGGGCGCAACGCGAGCTAACAGGGAGGGTGATGACTGCAACCCGATCGGTTCTGCGCTTGTCAGCGCTGTTGGTCCAGTTGATGCTGGCGGTGGCATCTTGGGCTGAACCGCCGCTGGCACGCCCAGCCGAAATGGATGCTGAATTGCTGCTCGACCTGGTGGGCTGGGCATCGCGACTGAGCCACCTTGCGCTGCCGCCGGGCGGCCTGCCGGTTGATGCCCTGCCGCATCTGCATCCCCTGGCGCTGGCCGAACTGACGGCAACGGTCTGCCCGAGAGCGCCGTCCTCGTGCCGCAGGATGGTGGCGGCTTACAACACCGAGCAGCAAGTCATCGTCTACCGCGACACACTGGACCTGCGTGACCCGACCGATCAGTCGTACATCGTGCATGAGCTGGTGCACTTCCTGCAGCATCGCGGCCACGGCACCGAACTGAACGTGACTTGCGAAGCCGTGCAAGCGTCTGAGCGTCAGGCTTACGACGTGCAAAACGCCTACCTGGCGCGATTTCACCTGCGGCAGCTTGCGGGCGAGTTCCTGCGCTTCAACATTTGTCCAGGCGCCAGTGCAGCGGCGCCGGACCTCGACCGCGCTGGGTCGGCGCTGTTCCACCCGGCGCCGCCGCCGAATCCGGCCGGGCCATGAATCGCGTCTGCGACAATCCGCCGTGACGCCGGTTTCGTGCCCCCGAAACCGGCGTTTTTCATTCAAGGGGCCATGTCGAGGACCACCATGTTTAAAAACCTCCCGCGTGCCGTCACGGCTGCGCTTTTCCGCAGCACGGCTGCGTTTGCGGCTTGCAGCGCCCTGGCGGCGCCGATGGCCACCCAGGCTGCCGCGTTGCAGGCCTGTTTTGTCTATGTCAGCCCGGTGGGTCAGGCCGGCTGGACTTACCAGCATGAGCTGGGCCGCCAGGCAATGGCCGCCGCGCTTGGCGACCTGGTGCGCACCCGCTTTGTCGAGGGTGTGGCCGAAGGCGCCGACAGCGAGCGGGTGATGCGCGACCTCGCGCAGCAGGGCTGCAGCCTGATCTTTGCCACCAGCTTTGGTTATCTGGAGCCGGCACTGCGGGTGGCGGCCGATTTTCCCCAGGTGCGGTTTGAGCATGCCGGCGGCTACAAGACCGCCGCCAACCTGGGCACCTACAACGCCCGCTACTACGAGGCCCGCTGGCTGGCCGGCTGGTTGGCGGGCAAGCAAAGCAAGACCGGGGTGGCGGGCTATGTGGCGGGGTTCCCGGTGCCCGAGGTGGTGCAGGGCGTCAATGCCTTTACGCTGGGCATGCGGGCGGCAAACCCCAAGGCCGAGGTCAAGCTGGTCTGGCTGAACGCCTGGTTCGACCCGGTGCGCGAGCGCGAAGCCGCGCTGGTGCTGATTGGCCAGGGCGCCGATGTGCTGACCAACCACAGCGGTTCGCCCGCCGTGGCCCAGGCGGCCGAGGAAAAAGGCGTGATGCTGCTGGCCTACCAAAGCGACATGGCGCGTTTTGCGCCGCGCGCGCAACTGGCCGCAGTGACCCACCACTGGGGCGGCTATTACACCCAGGTTGCCACGGCGGTGCTGGCCAATGCCTGGCGATCGCAGTCGGTCTGGGGCAGCATGAAGGACGGGCTGGTGCAGCTCAGCGCCGTGAATCCGGCGTTGCCCGTTGCCGTGAGGGCCGAGCTGGCGCAACGCCAGAAGGCGATTCTCGATGGCCGCTTCAAGCCGTTTGCCGCGCCACTGCAAGACAACACCGGTCGCAGCCGGCTGGCCCAAGGCAGCTTGAGCGATGAGCAGATCGCCGGCATGGACTGGCTGGTGCAGGGCGTGACGGGCAGCGTGCCGTCCGCGCGCTGACACCAGGCCGTCGCCGGTCCCCGCCCTCGGCGCGGACTGGCGTCAGGCCGGGGTTGCGGCTGTCGATGCCAGCGCCTGTGCCAATCCGGTCACGCCGTCGCCAAAGCCGTAAGCATCCATCGCCAGGCAGCCGTAGGTCAGGCTGGCGTGCAGCCGCTGCGCCACGGGCGACAGCCCGCCTGGCAGGGTGCGCTGGCCGCTGCCGGCACCCGCTGCGACGTAAATCGGCAGCAGGTGCTCGTCGGTCGGGTGCATCAGCGCGGCAAAAGGCGCCTGCAGGCGGTAGTCCAGCAGGGCTGGCCAGTCGGCAGCAGCGCCGCGGTCCGCCAGCCAGGTTCTGAAGGCGGCACTCTCGGCGATTTCGGGCGCGTCCAGCGCCGGCCGGCTACCGCTGCCAAACACCAGCCGCAGGTTGTGGGTGATGCTGCCGGTGCCCATCACCAGCACGCCTTCATTGCGCAGTGGCGCCAGCGCCACGCCCAGTTCGAACAACCGTGCTGGGCTCCAGTTGGGCGGAAACGCCAGCGGCAGCACCGGGATGTCGGCCTTGGGCCAGATAAAACGCAAAGGTGCCCAGATGCCGTGGTCCAGCCCGCCGTCGGCCGTGTTGTGCACCGGCAGCCCGGCGGCTGTCAGCAGGGCGGCGACCCGCGGCGCCAGGTCAGGCGCGCCCGGTGCGTCGTAGCGCAGTTGGTACAAGGACTCCGGAAAGCCTGAAAAGTCATGCACGGTGCTGTGCCTTGCGGCCGCCATCAGCACCGGCTCGCGGGCCAGTGAGTGCGCTGACACTGCCAGGATGGCGAGGGGCCGGGCGGCCGCAGCGGCCACTGCCGGTCCCAGCCGCTGCCAGAAGGCGCCCGCAGCGCCGGGCTCCAGCGCCGTCATCGGTGAGCCGTGGGACAAAAACAGCGGGGTGAGGGCAGTGGTCATGGTGTGATTACAGCAGCGGGCATCGGGTCTGGGGTTCGAAGTGGCTGCACGTTGTCTTCAAACTGACCCCGCTTGAAGCCGCTGCGCGTGCCGTCAACCGGCTGCCCAATCGCCCCGCAACCGAGTGACGGCACCGCGCCGGTGTACCGTACCGCTCATGACTTCACATGCCTTGCCTGTTTTCGTGTTTGCCCTGGCCTGGCGCCAGGGTTGGCGCGATTTCCGCGCCGGTGAATTGCGCCTGCTGATGGTGGCGGTGGTGCTGGCGGTGGCCGCGCTCAGTGCGGTCGGCTTTTTTGCCACCCGGCTGGAGGCCGCGCTGTCCCGCGATGCCAGCCAGTTGCTGGGTGGCGACGCGGTGGTGGCCAGCGACCAGCCCGCCCCAGCGGACTTTGCCGACCGGGCGCGTGCGTTGGGTCTGGTGCAAGCCAGCAGCGCCACCTTCCCCAGCATGGCGCGGGCGTCCGACGCGCAGGGCGGCGCATCGCGTCTGGTGGCGGTCAAGGCCGTCAGTGACGGCTACCCGCTGCGCGGCCAGATGCGCGTGCAGGACAGCGCAGGTGCGCCCGACCGGGCCGTCGCTGGCGGGCCGGCACGTGGCACGGTGTGGGTCGAGGCTGCGGTACTCGATGCGCTGCAACTCAAGCCCGGCGACCCGCTGTTGCTGGGCGACCTGCGCTTGACGGTGGCACGCCTGATCAGCCAGGAGCCGGACCGCGGCGCGGGCTTCATGAGCTTTGCGCCCCGGGTCATGCTGCATGCCGCCGACCTGGCCGCGACCGGCCTGGTGCAGCCTGCCAGCCGTGTCACCTACCGGTTGATGGTGGCGGCGCCGGCCGACGGCAGCGCACGCGGGCAAATCGGAGTGCGTGAGTTTTTGCGCTGGGCCGAGGGCCATGTGACCACCGCCAAGCTGCGTGGCCTGCGGGTCGAGTCGCTGGAGTCAGGCCGGCCCGAGATGCGCCAGACACTGGACCGTGCGCAACGCTTTCTCAACCTGGTGGCCCTGCTGGCCGCGCTGCTGGCCGCGGTGGCGGTGTCGATTGCGGCGCGCGACTTCGCTCAGCGCCACCTCGACGACTGCGCCATGCTGCGGGTGCTGGGCGCGCCGCAGCGGGCGATGGCCGCGGCCTACGCGCTGGAGTTCGGCGTGGTCGGCCTGATCGCCAGCGCCATCGGCGTGGCGCTGGGCTTTGCGGTTCACTTTGTTTTTGTCAGCCTGCTGGCCGGGCTGGTCGATGCCAACCTGCCGCCGGCCGGCTGGTTGCCCGCGGCTTTTGGCCTGGGCGTGGGCATGACGCTGCTGGCAGCCTTCGGCCTGCCGCCGGTGCTGCAACTGGCTCGGGTGCCGCCGCTGCGGGTGATCCGGCGTGATGTCGGCACCCCGCGTGCAGCGTCGGCTGGTGTGCTGATTGGCGGCTTGGCGGGGTTTTCGGCGCTGCTCGTGGCGGCCTCGGCCGACATCAAGATGGGCCTGCTCGCGGTGGGCGGCTTTGCCGGCGCCATTGCTGCCTTTGCTCTGCTGGCCTGGTTGGCCGTGATGCTGCTGCGCCGCGCCGTGCCGTCGTCCGCTGCCGCGCCGCGCTGGCTGGTGCTGGCCACACGGCAGCTGTCGGCCCGGCCGGCGCTGGTGGTGCTGCAGGTGTCCACGCTGGCGGTGGGCCTGCTGGCGCTGATGCTGCTGGTGCTGTTGCGTACCGACCTGATTTCGGCGTGGCGCGCCGCTACGCCGGCCGACGCACCCAACCGGTTTGTGATCAACCTGCAGCCCGATCAGGGTGAGGCTTTTCAGGCCACGCTCAAAGGCGCCGGCGTGACGCAATTCGACTGGTACCCGATGATCCGGGGTCGCTTGCTGGCGATCAACGGCCGCGAAATCGCGCCCGGCCAGTACACCGAAGACCGGGCCCAGCGCCTGGTCGAGCGTGAGTTCAACCTGAGTCACGCAGCCGTTCTGCCCAGCCACAACCTGCTGACCGCCGGCCAGTGGATTCCCGATGAGCCTGATGCGCTGAGTGTCGAGACCGGCCTGGCCCAGACCCTGGGACTCAAACTCGGTGACCGGTTGAAGTTCGACGTCGCCGGCACGGCAGTCGAGAGCCGCATCACCAGCCTGCGCAAGGTTGATTGGGGCTCGATGCGGGTCAACTTTTTCGTGATTTTTCCGCGTGCCCGCATGGACGACCTGCCGCTGAGCTACATCAGCGCGTTCCGCACACCCGACAGTGCGCCGGGGCTGGACCGGAGCCTGGCACGGCAGTTTCCGAACCTGACCACAGTCGATCTGTCGTCGTCGTTGGCCCAGGTGCAAAAGGTGCTGGACCAGGTGGTGCGGGCGGTCGAGTTCTTGTTTGGCTTCACGCTGGCGGCCGGGCTGGTGGTGTTGTTTGCCGCCGTCAGCGCCACCCGCGAGAGCCGGGCGCGTGAATACGCCGTGATGCGCGCGGTGGGCGCGGGCAGCCGGCTGTTGCGCCAGGTGCAGCGGGCGGAGCTGCTGGGCGTTGGCGCACTGGCCGGTTTTCTGGCCGCAGTGGCGGCCGTGCTGATCGGCGGCTTGCTGGCGCGCCAGGTCTTCGACTTTGCCTGGGCGCCATCTCCCTGGGTGCCCCTGGTCGGTACCGTGCTGGGCGCGCTGCTGGCCTGGGCGGCCGGATGGTGGGGTCTGCGCGAGGTGCTGCGCCGGCCGGTGATGGACACGCTGCGGCGCGCGGCGGAGTAGGCGGCTGGCCCAGCCGGGCCGGTTGAAAGGGCCTAACGACGGGGCCAGCGGCGCGCCCGCGACGGCCCGCCCAGCGCCGATGACACTGCCAGGCTCAGCACCAGCAGCGGCAACCCCAACCCAAAGGCCCAGCGAATGCCGAGACGTTCGGCCACGAAGCCCAGCAGCGGTGGGGCCAGCAAAAAGCTGACGAACGAGATCTGTGCCAGCGCGGCAACGTTGGTGGCGGCGGGCCGATCACGGCGTTGCGCCGCAGCGGACATCGCCAGCGGAAACATCACACTGGTGCCCACGCCCATCAACCCGAACCCCAGCATCGCCATTGCCGACGAGGTTGCAAAACTGACCATCAGCGTGCCCAAGGCCAGCACTGCCAGCAGTGCGCGTGCGGTGGCGACCGGGCTGTGGCGCTCGACAAGACCGTCGGCCACATAGCGTGTCAGGCCCTGCGTGAGCGCGCCGGTGGCAACAGCCAGGCCGCTGATGAAGGGCGTGGCCGCAAAGACGTCGCGCATGTAGATGGCCGACCAATCGATGCCCGCACCTTCGAGAACCATGCCGGAGACGGTGAACAGCACCAAGGCCCAGATGGCGGGGGTGGGCCACGCAAAATGATGGACCGGCTCAACGCTGCTGCCGCTGCGGTGTGGGGCAGCCTCGAAGCCGTCCAACAGCACAACCGTCAGCAGGGCAGACATCAGCACAACGCCTGCCAGGTGCCAGGTCGGCGGGATGCCCAGCCATGCTGCCAGCGCCCCCAGCAGGCCGGCACCGAAAAATCCGAAACTCCAGAAAGCATGAGCACGGTTCATGATGCGACGCCCGCTCTGGTGTTCGACACGGTCGGCCTCCAGGTTCACCACCAGCTCGATCGCGCCGATGCACAGCCCCGCTGGCAGCAGGCAAATGAACAGTGTCAGCGCGCCGTTGGCATGGGCTGCGAGCGCATAGAACAGCGGCAGCAAAGGCAGCAGCGCGAGCAAGGTGAACCGGTGCCCCACCTGCTCAATCAGCCGCCCTGCAAAGCTGAGCGAAAACAGCGTGCCACACGCTGCCCCGACCAGGCCCAGGCCCAGTGCGCCCTCGCTGACACCCATCGAGCGCTGCAACTCGGCCAGCCTTGGAAAGAATCCGCCAATCGCAAAGGCGTACAGAAAAAACGCGGCGAACACGCGCCGGTGCGGGGCCAGTCGAAGGCTGAACCGGCGGACGGGGGGAGGGGTGGGGGTCAAGGAACACCGGGTGAGTCCGGGCCAAGGCGCTGATCGGGGTCGCCATGCTATCGGCTTGGCTCAGCAGCTTGGCGCGGTCACCCGGCTCGGCGGGGTATTGGCCCCGCTGCAGGCTCCGGTGCGCCCGGTTGCAGGGGCGCAGTTGTCCAGGCGGGTGCTGCCGCTGTTTGGCTGGCCGGCAACAGGCCGGTGGGCGGCAAGTTGCCGCGCAACCGCGTGCCGCCCCACATGCCCGCGCTTTGACAGGTGCTGAGCCCGTCAAGCCAGCGCCAGGTCAGAAGGATTCCCAGTCGTTGCTGTCTTGCGCTGCGCTGCTGGTGGCCAGGACTTGAGGCTCAGCGGCCGCCCGGGATGTGGCTGGCGCGCGGGCAGCGGCGGGCGCTGGCGCGCGGGTCGTCGCGGCGTGGGCTGCCGGGCGCGGCGCCGTGTAGACCTTGGCGGCCGGGCGGCTGACCGCAGTGCTGGAGGCCGCCGGTGCGGCGCCAGCGCTCAGGCGAAACACCTGCATGCTGGCGCTCAAGCGCTGGGCTTGATCGTTCAGGCTCTCGGCGGCAGCCGCACTTTGCTCGACCAGCGCGGCGTTTTGCTGGGTCATCTGGTCAAGCTGGCTGACCGCGCCGTTGACGGTCGCAATGCCGCTGCTTTGCTCGGCGGCGGCGGCGCTGATTTCGCCAATGATGTCGGTCACGCGCTGCACGCTGGCCACGATCTCGCCCATCGTGCTGCCGGCGTCCTGCACCAGACGGGCGCCGGTCTCGACCTTCTCGACGCTGGCGCCGATCAGCGTCTTGATCTCGCGGGCGGCCTCGGCGCTGCGCTGGGCCAGGCTGCGCACTTCGGCGGCAACCACCGCAAAACCGCGGCCCTGCTCACCGGCGCGGGCGGCTTCCACCGCGGCGTTGAGCGCCAGGATGTTGGTCTGGAAGGCGATACCGTCGATCGTGCCGATGATGTCGGCGATGCGCTTGGACGAGCCGTTGATCGCGTCCATCGTGCTGACCACCTGGGCCACCACGTCGCCGCCACGCCGGGCCACGGTTGAGGCCGACGCCGCCAGCTGGTTGGCCTGCGACGCCGCATCGGCGCTCTGGCGCACGTTGCCGGTGAGTTGTTGGAGCGAGCTGGCGGTTTGTTGCAGGTTGCTGGCCGCCTGCTCGGTGCGTTGGCTCAGGTCGATGTTGCCCGAGGCCACCTCGGCGCTGGCCACCTGGATCGACTCGGCCGCTTGGCGCACTTGGCCGACGATGCCACGCAGTGCGTCGCGCATGGCGGCCAACGAGTGGTTGACCGCGCCGATCTCGTCGTTGCGCTGCAGATCGATCTCGACATCGAGATCGCCATCGCCGACACGTTTGGCAATGGCCTGCAGCGTGTCCATCGGCCGGCAGACCGAGCGCACCAGCAGCACGGTGCCCAGCGCCAGGCCCAGCACCGAAAGCGTCATCAGTCCGACGACCATCCACACGCTGCGCATGCGTTCCGCGGCGGCCAGGCCGCGCAGCGACCGACCCAGATCCTGCTGCAACGTCACATAGGCCTGCTGGCTGGCCAGGTAGTTGGCCAGTGCCGGCTGCACCGTCGATGCCAGCTGCGCCTTGGCAGCGTCGGCATCGCCAGCGGCCTTGGACTTCTTGGCCACCGTCCTGGCGTCGATATAGCTCTTGCGGGCTGCGGCGATGCGCGCCAAGCCGGACTTTTCGTCATCACTTGCCGCCGCCAGCTCAACCCGTTTGGCAATCGCGTCGATGCGGGCGGTGGTGGCCTCGATCTCGGGCTTGAGCGCAGCCTCCAGCGCCGGGTCGCTGCCGACCAGCAGGGTCATGACCCGGGCGGCGTTGGCATTGGTCAGGCCTTGCCAGCTGGCGGCATCAAAAAGCTTGGACTCCTGGTTGCGTGCAATCTCGTCAGACTGCGCAACCTGGCTGGTGGTGCGCAGCACGGTAGTCGTGCCCATCGCTGCCACCAGGCAGGCCATGGCAGCGGTCGGAATCCAAAGGCGGGTAGCGATCTTGAGTGTCATGGACTGTTGCTCGGTAGGCGGTGGTGCCGGCCGTTACTGCCCGGTATGACGATAGAAAGGGTGGGGTGGAACGCAACCGCCGCATGGCGACGGCCTCAGGGGTGGCTCAGCAGTCGGGTTGGTCCATCAGGCCCATGTCGTTGCTGCTCATCAGCCCCTCGATGTCCATCAGGATCAGCATGCGGTCGGCCACGCTGCCGATGCCGGTGATGAAACCGGTGTCGATGGTCGAGTTCATCGCCGGCGCGGGGCGGATGGTCTCGCCGGCCAACTCCAGCACATCGGAGACCGAATCCACCACCGCGCCCACCACCCGGCCGCGCACGTTGAGCACGATCACCACCGTGAAGTGGTTGTACTCGGCGGTGTCGCAGCCCAGCTTCAGGCGCAGGTCGACAATGGGCACGATCACGCCGCGCAGGTTGACCACACCTTTCAAGAAGGCAGGGGCATTGGCGATCCGGGTGGGCGGCTCGTAGCTGCGGATCTCCTGCACCCGCAGGATGTCGATGCCGTACTCCTCCGCGCCGAGCCGGAAGGTCAGGTACTCGCCGTTGGGGGCCTTGCTGGCCACGGCACGGCTGCCCGCGTGGGCGATGGCGCGGTTGGTCTCGTGTCGTGCCACTTGAGCGGCGTCGGTGATCATGTCCATGGTGGTTCGGGCTCCGGTGGAACGGGTGGGCGGGCGGCACGCTGCCGTCATTGGGTTATCGGCTGCAGCAGCGGCCGATGTAGGGATGTTCGTGGCGGCTGCGACGGCGCAGGCATCAGGCCGCCGATATGCGGAACCGCGCGACGATGCCGGTCAGCGCCCGGGCCTGGTCGCTCAGTTGCTCGGCTGCGGCCGCGCTTTGCTCCACCAGCGCGGCGTTTTGCTGGGTCATGGTGTCGAGGCTGCCGACGGCGCTGCTCACCTGGCTGATGCCCTGGCTCTGCTCGGTGGCTGCGTGGGTGATGCGGCCGATGATGTCGGTGACACGCTGCACGCTGCTGACGATCTCGGTCATGGTGGCGCCAGCATCGGCCACCTGGCGTGCGCCGGCATCCACCCGCTCGACACTGCTGCTGATCAAGCCCTTGATTTCGCGGGCGGCAGCGGCCGAGCGCTGGGCCAGGCTGCGGACCTCGCTGGCCACCACGGCAAAACCGCGGCCTTGTTCGCCGGCTCGGGCGGCCTCGACTGCCGCGTTCAGCGCCAGAATGTTGGTCTGGAAGGCGATGCCGTCGATCGTACCGACGATGTCGGCGATGCGCTTGGACGCCTGGTTGATCTCGTCCATCGTATTCACCACCTGGCCGACAGCAGTGCCACCCTGGTGCGCCACGTCGGCGGCCGACTGCGCCAGCTGGCTGGCCTGGGCCGCGGCGTCGGCGCTTTGGCGCACGGCAATGGTCAGCTGCTCCAGCGACGCCGCGGCTTGTTGCAGGTTGCTAGCGGTCTGCTCGGTGCGCTGTGACAGGTCCTGGTTGCCGGTGGCAATCTCCGCGCCGGCGCTGGCGATGTGCTGGGCGGTGCCCTGCACGGTCTGCATCGACTCGCGCAACTGCGCCACCATCCG
>JANMXG010000112.1:0-3695 GCA_031394235.1 Betaproteobacteria bacterium | reverse complement strand
TACGCCGCAGGCAGCCGCTACCTCAGCCTGATCGGCGGCGTCTGCATGAGCTTTTACGACTGGTACTGCGACCTGCCGCCCAGCAGCCCGCAGGTCTGGGGCGAGCAGACCGACGTGCCCGAGTCGGCCGACTGGTACAACTCCAGCTTCATCATTGCCTGGGGCAGCAATGTGCCGCAGACGCGCACACCCGACGCGCACTTTTTCACCGAGGTGCGCTACAAGGGCACCAAGACGGTGGCGATCACGCCCGACTACTCTGAAGTCGCCAAGCTGTCCGACATCTGGATGAACCCCAAGCAGGGCACCGACGCCGCAGTGGCGATGGCCATGGGCCATGTAATCCTGAAGGAGTTCTACTTCCCTGAGCAAGGCGCGCGCAGCGCGTACTTTGACGACTACGTGCGGCGTTACACCGACATGCCGATGCTGGTGATGCTGATACAGCACACCCTGCCCAGCGGCGAGGTGATCACCGTGCCCGACCGCTATGTGCGCGCGTCCGACTTCAACGGCAAGCTCGGCCAGGCCAACAATCCCGAGTGGAAGACGGTGGCCTTCGACGAGACCGGCAAGGTGGTGCTGCCCAACGGCGCGATCGGCTTCCGCTGGGGGCCGGACGGCCGCGCCGACGAGGGCCAGTGGAACCTGCTGGCCAAGGAGGCGCGCCACGGTGGCGACGTCAAGCTGCAGCTCTCAGTGCTGGAGGGTGCAGCACCCAGCAGCGACACCGCCCAGGTCGGCTTCCCGTACTTTGGCGGCATCGAAAGCGAGAACTTTCCGAACAATGTCCAGACGGATGTGCTGGTGCGCACGGTGCCGGTGCGGCGCATTGCGCTGGGCAAGGCGGGTGAACAGCGCGAGGCGCTGGTGGCCACCGTGTTTGACCTGCAAGTGGCCAACTACGGCATCGCGCGTTGCCTGGCGGGGGAGCTGGCAGCCAAGAGTTTCGATGACGACACCCCCTACACACCGGCCTGGCAAGAGCGCATCACCGGCACGCCGCGTGCCCAACTGATCACGGTGGCACGCCAGTTTGCTGAAAACGCCCACAAGACCCACGGCAAGTCGATGGTGATCATCGGCGCGGCGATTAACCACTGGTACCACAGTGACATGAACTACCGCGGCGTCATCAACATGCTGATGATGTGTGGTTGCATCGGCCAGAGCGGTGGCGGCTGGGCGCACTACGTGGGCCAGGAAAAGCTGCGCCCGCAAACCGGCTGGACGCCGCTGGCCTTTGCGCTGGACTGGATCCGCCCGCCTCGGCAGATGAACAGCACCAGCTTCTTCTACGCCCATACCGACCAGTGGCGCTACGAGAAGCTGGGCATGGAAGAGGTGCTCTCGCCACTGGCCGACAAAGGCGCTTACGGTGGCAGCATGATCGACTACAACGTGCGGGCCGAGCGCATGGGCTGGTTGCCGTCTGCCCCGCAACTGCAGACCAACCCGCTGCAGGTGGTGCGCGACGCCGCCGCTGCAGGTTTGGACCCCAAGGACTACGCAGTCAAGGGCTTGAAGGACGGCACGCTCAAGATGAGCTGCACCGACCCCGACCACCCCGACAACTGGCCGCGCAACATGTTTGTCTGGCGCTCGAACCTGCTGGGCTCCAGCGGCAAGGGCCATGAATACTTTCTCAAGCACCTGCTGGGCACCAGCAACGGCGTGCAGGGCAAGGACCTGGGCGCCGAAGAGGCGAAACCTTCCGAGGTGGTCTGGCACGCCAAGGCCCCAGAAGGCAAGCTCGACCTGCTGGTCACACTCGACTTCCGCATGAGCACCACCTGTCTGTACTCCGACATCGTTCTGCCCACGGCCACCTGGTACGAGAAGAACGACCTCAACACCAGCGACATGCATCCCTTCATCCACCCGCTGTCCACCGCGGTGGACCCGGCCTGGCAAAGCCGCAGCGACTGGGACATCTACAAAGGATTCGCCAAGAAGTTCAGCGAGGTCTGCGTCGGCCACCTGGGCGTGGAGCGTGAACTGGTCACCGTGCCACTGATGCACGACAGCCCGGGTGAACTGGCCCAACCGTTTGACGTGAAAGACTGGAAGCGCGGCGAGTGCGAGCTGATCCCCGGCAAGACCGCGCCCAACCTGGTGGTGATCGAGCGCGACTACCCCAACACCTTCAAGCGCTTCACCGCGCTGGGCCCGTTGATGAACAGGCAAGGCAATGGCGGCAAGGGCATCGCCTGGAACACCCAGACCGAGGTCAAGCAGCTCGGTGAGTTGAGCGGCCTGGTCACCGCCGAGGGCGTGACCTGCGGCATGCCCAGGATCGAGACCGACATCGATGCCTGCGAGGTGATCCTGCAACTCGCACCCGAGACCAACGGCCATGTCGCCGTCAAGGCCTGGCAGGCGCTGGGCAAGCAGACCGGGCTGGACCACACCCACCTGGCGATCCACCGCGAGGACGAGAAGATCCGCTTCAGGGACATCCAGGCCCAACCGCGCAAGATCATCAGCTCGCCCACCTGGAGCGGCATCGAGAGCGAAACCGTCTCGTACAACGCCGGCTACACCAACGTGCACGAGATGATCCCCTGGCGCACCCTCACCGGGCGGCAGCAGTTCTACATGGACCACCCGTGGATGATTGCTTTTGGCGAGGGCTTCACCAGCTACCGCCCGCCGGTGGATTTGAAGACCACCGCCGGTATCCAGGGCATCAAGCCCAACGGCAATACCGAGATCGCGCTCAACTTCATCACCCCGCACCAGAAGTGGGGCATCCACAGCACCTACACCGACAACCTGCTGATGCTGACGCTGAGCCGGGGCGGGCCGTGTGTGTGGCTGAGCGAGGACGACGCCAAGCGCGCCGGCATCGTTGACAACGACTGGATCGAACTGTTCAACCTGAACGGCGCGATCGCGGCCCGTGCCGTGGTCAGCCAGCGGGTCAAACCCGGCATGGTGATGATGTACCACGCCCAGGAAAAGATCGTCAACACGCCCGGCTCGGAGATCACCGGCGCGCGCGGTGGCATCCACAACTCGGTGACCCGCATCGTGCTCAAACCCACCCACATGATCGGCGGCTACGCGCAGTTCAGTTACGGCTTCAACTACTACGGCACCATCGGCACCAACCGCGACGAGTTTGTGGTGGTGCGCAAGATGAACAAGGTCGATTGGCTGGATACGCCGGTGGCCGATGAACTCATCGTGCCGGTGCAAGCCCAAGGAGAAGTGGCATGAAGATAAGAGCCCAAATCGGCATGGTGCTGAACCTGGACAAGTGCATCGGTTGCCACACTTGTTCGGTCACCTGCAAAAACGTCTGGACCAGCCGGCCCGGCATGGAATACGCCTGGTTCAACAACGTCGAGACCAAACCCGGCATCGGCTACCCCAAGGAGTGGGAGAACCAGGACAAGTGGAATGGCGGCTGGATTCGCAAGCGCAATGGCGTGATCGAGCCCCGCCAGGGCGCGAAGTGGAAGCTGCTGATGCGCATTTTCGCCAACCCCAACCTGCCCGAGATCGACGACTACTACGAGCCCTTCACCTTCGACTACGGCCACTTGCAGTCAGCGCCCGAGATGCGGGCCACGCCCACCGCTCGCCCGCGCAGCCTGATCACCGGCAAGCAGATGGACAAGATCGTCTGGGGCCCGAACTGGGAGGAGATCTTGGGCGGCGAGTTTGCCAAGCGCAGCAAGGATGCCAAC
>JANMXG010000111.1:0-2918 GCA_031394235.1 Betaproteobacteria bacterium | reverse complement strand
CGGCGCCGGCGGTGCGCCGCTGTTCGCCTTGCCAGGCCATGCTGCCGGCCGCGGCCAGCACCACCGCAATCGCCAGCAGCGCGCCGTGCATGGCCCAGCGCAGGCGCTGGTGTGGTGACCGGCCGGCCGGCGCACCCCGCGGGTCGATGTCAGGCGCGGACTGTCCGGGCGCGACGGTGCTCACGCAGCGGCGCTCGGAGGGCGTGGGATCGTGCGACCAGCGCGGCAGCCCGGTGCCGCAGGCTCGCCCGGCAGGCCCAGCCCGGCAGCCCAGCGCCACAGTTCAGCGCCACAGTCCAGCGCCACAGGCCGAAGCCGGCATCTCAACCCCGTTGCCGGACCCGCGTGCCGTGTTTTCCGGCGGCCAAGACCGGCTGGCCGGCCCGCACGGCGCTGCTGCCCTCGCGCCGGTAGGCGCCGCAGCCGATGAACTCGTTCTGACCCAGCGGCAGGATGTACGACTCCTTGGGCGTGACGGCCTTGGTGCCGGGGCTGATCACGTCGTACTGGATCCAGCCACCGCCGCCGTCGGCCGCGCCCCAGGCACGCTCCAGGAAGGACACCGGCTCCAGCCCGGGGATCGCGCCGGCGGGCTCGCCCACCAGTTCAGGCCGCGAGCCGAACGCAGAGATCCTGCCGTTGCGGTCGAACACGAAGATGTAGAGGTCGCGGTCCAGAAAAGCGCCACCCGCGCTGTGAAAGTCGGCAAACGCGCGCTCGCGGCCAGCCTGGCCCAAGTGGGCCATGGCCTTGGTCACCAGCGCGTGGGCCTCGTCGGCCGAGGCCTGGCGCAGCCGCATCGACACCACCGCGTTGCGCAGCGTGTTGGCGCGCTCGACCAGGGTGCTGGACGCATCGGCCGACAGCTCCACCAGGGCGGCGTTTTCGCGGGTGATCTTGTCCAGGTTGCCCACGCTCTTGGTCACTTCGCCCAGGCCGGCGCTTTGCTGGGTGCTGGCAGTGGAGATCGAGCGCAACCGGCCCGACACTTCGCGCACACCGCCAACGATGGTGTCGAGCGACTCGCTGACCCGGCGCAGCTTGACCGCCGAGCTGTCCACCTGCACCGCCGCGTTGCCGATCAGGCTGCGGATCTCGTCGGCTGACTCGGCGCATCGCTTGGCCAGCTGCCGCACCTCGGCGGCGACCACGGCAAAACCCTTGCCGGCCTCGCCGGCGCGTGCCGCCTCGACCGCTGCGTTGAGCGACAGCATGCTGGTCTGGAACGCCACGTCATCGATCACCCCGACGATCTCGGCCACGCGCCGCGAGGCGGCCTGCATCTGGGTCATGGCATCGACCGTCTCGGCCATCGCGCCGTGGCCCTGCTCGGCCTGTTTGAACAGCCCCTCGGTCAGCTCGTCCAGTTCGCGTGCGGCCAGCGCGTTTTGTGCCACCGCCACACTCAGCTGACTGATCGCATCGACCGAGTTGCGCAGGCTGCCGGCTTGCTGGTCGGTGCGCTCGGACAGCTTCTGGCTGCCGTCGGCCACTTGCGTGCCCGCCAGGTTGACCAGCGCCGCGCTGCTGCGGATCTCGGCCACCAGGCCCGACAGGTGGGCGCAGGTGGCGTCCACGGTGTTGCCGATGGCGGCCAGCTCGTCGCGGCCGCGCACCTGGGTGCGGTGCGCCAGGTCGCCGCGCGCCATCGCGTCGGTGCCGCGCCGCAAGGCCCGTACCGAGGCATGGAAGGTGACGAAAAACGACACCACCAGGTAGGCCAGCAGCAGCAGGCCAGCGCCGCAGACGGCGGCCGCCAGCGCTGTCTTGCGGTCGATGTCGGCGATGCGGTGGCTGATCTCCTCGCGCAACTCGGCCGCGGCCTCGGTGTGCAGGCCACGCAGCAGCTCGATTGCCGCGCTTGCCACGTCGACGAACACCGTGCCGGCTGCGGCAGGCTTGTCGGTGGCGACCTGGGTGGGCAGCAAGGCGCTGAAGCGCTGCAATCCCGCGCGGGTGCTGGTCCAACTGGACAGCGGCTGGCCACCAGCGCGGCCGTAGGCTGCCAGCTTGCTGCCCAGGTCGAGCAGGCTGCGGTCGATCAGCGCGGCCTGGCCCAGCAGCGCCGCCTGCTCGGCCACTGTGATTTCTGCCGGCGCGGCCAGGCTGTCGGCAGCCGAGGGTGAGGTGCTGCCCGCCGTGCCCGGATTTGTACTGTCGACCGCAGCCGCGTTGGCGCGGGCGCTGCGCAGCCGCAGGCTGGCCCGTTGCGCACGGGTTTGCGACACCGCCTCGATCGCCGGGTACAGGGTGTTGACCAGCACATCCATCAGGTAGTAGGACCGCGCCTGCGGGTCCAGTACCAGACCGGACCGGTCGCCGTTGAGCAGCGCCAGCTGGCGCAAGCCCTCCACGGCTTGGGAGTGGGCGGCAAACGCGCCCGCCGGTGTGGCCGGGTGTTGGCCGTCGACCAGCGCCAGCAGGGTGGTGCGCAGCATGGGCCAGTCCGGCGCCAGCTGGATGTCGGGCGCCCCGACCAACTGGCCGTCAAACGATGCGATGGCGCCCTTCAGCACCTTGCGCGCCTCGGCTTGCGGTGCCGCGGCCGAGGCGTCACCCGCCAGCGTGCGGGCCGTCAAATCGCGGTGAACCTGGGTCTGCTCGAGCACCGGCAACAGGGCCTCTGCCAGGCGCACGCCGTGCAGCTCGGTGACGGCGAACGCGCGCTCGGCCCAGCGGTCGGCCAGCGACAGGGCCATCAGGGCGCCCATCGGCAGCAGCACGGCCAGCGTCAGCAGGCTGAGTTTGGCCGACATCGGCAGCGCAAACATCAGGCGGCTGCCGGGCAGCATCAGGCCGCGGGACCAGCGTGCCAGGCGGCCGGGCTGGTGGGCGGTGGGGGCGGGATGGCTTGGCGTCATGGCGGCGGATTCAGGTGAGTTGTGTCGGCGGTGTGGGGCCTTGGCGGGCTGCCCGGT
>JANMXG010000110.1:0-1512 GCA_031394235.1 Betaproteobacteria bacterium | reverse complement strand
GCCGCCGTGCGGGTGTAGGCCGCCGACCAGTTGAAGCCGCGCCACGGCTGCTGCGACAAGCTCAGCGTGACCGCGTCGCCACCGCCCTGGCGGGTCTTGCTGGCCAACAGCACGTTGGCAAACGACGCGTTGGACAAGGACCGCGACACCACCTGGCTGCCGCTGGCGCAGGTGCCGCCGGTGGTGGTGGCGCCCAGGCTGGTCCAACAATCGGTGTTGTAGCCGTTGGCGTTGTAATACAGGTTGCGGCCGTCGACCCCGGTCTTGGTGACGGTGCCCAGGTTCAGGTGCTGGTAGTACAGGCCCTGGTGGGTCTTGGTGTGCAGCCATTCGGCGCCGGCGTTCAGGCCATACCAGGGCAGCTCGGTATCAAACGCCAGGTTGGCTTTCCAGACCGAGGGCTGGTTCATGCCCGGCTCGATGAAATCGACGTTGGCCGCCGGCGTCACGCCCGGGAAGTTGGTGGGCTGCTTGTTCGGGTCGGCATTGAACACCCCGCCGGCCGAATTGCAGGCTGCAAAACTGCCGCCACAGCCGATGGTGCGCATCGCCACGCCGGTGTTCGAGTAGGGGTTGGACAACCACACCGTGGCCGCAGCGCCCTGAAACAGCCCCAGGCCGCCGCGCAGCTGCATGCGGCGCTCGTCCTTGCCGCCCAGGTTCCAGTTGAAGCCCAGCCGGGGCTGGAGCAACTGCGCACCGTCCAGGTTCACGCTGTTGTCAAGGCCAAAGCCGCCGGTCTGCCGGGTGTTGGTGGCGGCATTGCCGACCACGGTCGCTGCGGCGGCCGCGGCGTTGTACAGCGGCTTGTCCGAAGTGGACTGGGTGTCCATGCGCAGGCCACCGGTCAATGTCAGCTGCTTGCTGACCGTCCAGACATCCTGCAAGAACAGGCCTGTCGAAGCCAGGCTCCAGGTGGCGGTGCCGTCGGCCAACGTCTTGCCGGCGGCCGGCGTTTGCACCGTGTAGGTGAAAGGCCGGCCTTTCTGGAAGTTCTCCAGCACGGCGGCTTCGACCTGCAAGGCGGTGGCCGTGCCGCAGTTGATCGCGCCAAAGCTGTAGGTGTAGCTGACGCTGCTGTTGACGCAGCGGAAGGTGTAGTTGCCGTAAACGTCCTGCAAGAAGGCGTTGAAGATGTCGTTCTTGCTGTAGTCCAGGCCGCCCTTGAGCTCATGCTCGCCCACCGACCAGTTGCCCGAGAAGTACAGGTCCTGAGTCTTGGTGCGCAGCTCGTTGAACTGGCGGCTGCGATCGGTGCCGAAAATCAGCGAGCGGTTGTTGGGCGTGGTCGCGGGCAGGCCCAGCGGCAAGGCGTTGAGGAAGTTCAACGACATCTGCGGCAGGGTCGAGTTGTTGACCGGCACGCTGGCGTACTCGCGGTTCGACAGCTTGAGCTCGGTGCTGAACGACGGCGTCCAGTCGGCAAACCACTGGCCCACCAGCTTCTCGATCTGCTTGCCCTGGGTGTACCAGTTTGAATTCAGCGACAACAAACTGGGTGTGATGTTGGGG
>JANMXG010000109.1:0-4008 GCA_031394235.1 Betaproteobacteria bacterium | reverse complement strand
GCTTGGCCGCCGTCGGCCCGGATCTGGTCGACCAGCGGCTGCAACTTGTCGGTGCTACGCCGCGTGACGCAGGCGATGTAGCCCTCGCGGGCAAAGCGGCGAGCCATCGCGCCGCCCGTGGCGGATGACCAGCATGGGTTTTCGTCGCTCATGGGCTGCCGCTCGCTGGGCTGGGGGTTCCGGGGCTGCCAACGCTCAATCGCCCACGGCAGATCGGCATGCTTTGCCGCACTGCGGACATGGAGCGCCAACCATCGGTAGGTTGTTCAACTTGAAAACTGCACAGCAGAATCGCGGGGTGAGGCGTTGGCGGGACAAACCGGCTGGCTGCTGGCATCTGGCGTGTTGATGTTTGAGCGTTAAATGCGCGACGATGTTTCTTATGTCAACTTTTAATGCGGCATTGAACCTGCGACATCGAACCGGACTTTGAGCCCGGTGCTTGTGCCGATGCTTGTGCCGGTGGCGCAGCCGCCCTGCCCGGCCCGGGCGGGCAGCATGTCGCTCAGGCCGCCAACCGCAACAGCGCCACGCAGACCAGCAGGCCTGCCGTCCAGACCAATGTCCGCAGCGTGCCCAGGTTTGCCAGGTAGACAACCCCGTATACGACCCGGAGGCCGACAAAGGACAGCGCCAGCCGGTCGATCTGACCCTGGTCAGCCTGTGCCATCTGCGCCAGCAGCACCGCGGCGATAAACAGTGGCAAGGCCTCGAAGCCGTTGATTTGCGCAGCGTTGGCGCGCTGCTGCCAGCCGGTCAGTCGCGACACCCATTCACGCGGTTGCTGGTTGTTGTAGCGGCCCGCCGGGCCGTCGCCACGCAGGGACGCCGCCTTGGCCATGCCCACGGTCAGGATGGGCAGCATGCAGGCTGCCAGCACACACCACTTTGCGATCGTCATTCCGTGTCACCTTGCTGTTGGGAGGTGTCGATTGTCAATGAGCGCGCGGGCGCCCGCCGGTGATCCCCTATGGTTTCTCGGCCCAGCCACCGCGGGGTGCACTGCCGCCTTGCCCGTAGCCCGAAGGTCCTCATGAGCATTGAACATTTCGACGTCGTCATCGTCGGCGCCGGCCTGTCGGGCATTGCGGCGGCCTACCACCTGCAAAAGCGTTGCCCCGGCAAGCGCATCCTGATCCTGGAGGGGCGGGATGCCATCGGCGGCACCTGGGATTTGTTCCGCTATCCCGGCGTGCGCTCGGACTCGGACATGTACACGCTGGGCTATTCGTTCCGGCCCTGGACGCAGGGCAAGGCAATCGCCGATGGCCCGGCCATCCTGAACTATGTGCGTGACACCGCGCGGGACAACGGCATCGACCGGCTGATCCGCTTCGGCCACCGTGTCAAGGCCGCCGCCTGGTCCACGCCCGACGCCCGCTGGACGCTGGACGTTGAGCGCGGCGAGCAAGGCCAGCACGGCACGGCGCTGCAGATCAGCGCGGGGTTTTTGTTTGTCTGCGCCGGGTATTACCGCTACGACCAGGGCCACCAGCCCGAATTTGCCGGGATCGATCAATTTGCCGGCCGCCTGGTGCACCCGCAGCACTGGACGCCGGACATCGATGTGACGGGCAAGCGGGTGGTGGTGATCGGCAGCGGCGCCACGGCCGTCACGCTGCTGCCCAGCCTGGCGCAGACCGCTGCCCACGTCACGATGCTGCAGCGCTCACCCACCTACGTGGTGGCCCGGCCCGGCAGTGATGCCATCGCCAACTGGCTGCGCCGCAAGCTGCCGGCCATGGCCGCTTACGGCCTTACCCGCTGGAAAAACGTGCTGATCGGCATGTTCTATTACCGGCTCAGCCAAAAGCGGCCCGACGCCGTCAAGCAGCGCATGGTCGCTGGCGTTCAGGCCGCACTCGGCCCCGGCTACGACGTGGCCACGCACTTCACGCCCCGCTACAAGCCGTGGGACCAGCGGGTCTGCCTGGTGCCCGACGGTGATTTGTTTGCTGCCATCCGCAGCGGCAAGGCGTCGGTGGTGACGGACCAGATCGACCACTTCACGCCGCAAGGCATCACGCTCAAGTCGGGCGCCACGCTGGACGCCGATATCGTGGTCAGTGCCACCGGGCTGGTGCTGCAGGTGCTGGGCGGGGTGCAACTGCGTGTCGACGGCCAGGTGATCAACCTGGCCAAGACCCTGAACTACAAGGGCATGATGTACAGCGACGTGCCGAATCTGGCATCTTGTCTGGGCTACACCAATGCATCGTGGACCCTCAAGGCCGACCTGACCTGCGAGTACGTCTGCCGGCTGTTGAACCGCCTGGACAAAAAACGCCTGCGCCAGTGCACCCCGCGCCGCACCGACCCGACGCTGGGCGAGCAGCCCTGGACCACCTTCAGCTCGGGCTATGTGCAGCGGTCGCTGGAGCAGTTTCCGAAACAGGGCAGCCGCACGCCGTGGCGGCTGCACCAGAACTACGCCCGCGACCTGCTGAGCCTGCGTTACAGCCGGCTTGACGACGGAGAGATGGCGTTCACGAACCCGGTGCCCGTACAGGTGCCGGTGTAGCGGTGCGCGCCAGTGGCCCGCTTACCGGCGCGGTGACGCTCAGCGAAAGAAGAAGTAGAGGATCACCAACACGATCGCGGGCACGCCCAGAACCCAGCCGATAAGGTACTTTCCCATGACATCTCTCCGGTTGATTTGAGAGGTCAATGGTGAACCTCAGGGCACCGCAGGGCGTCAGGATTTGGGGCCGAGTTGTTGTAGGACAGGGTTGACATCGGTGCGCCAGGGCGTTGGGGTGGCGCTGTTCCAGCCCAACCAGCACTACGCCGACGACGACGCCTACCTCGAAGCGCTGGCGCGGGCGCTGCGGCATGAGTACCACGCCATCGTCGATGCGGGCCTGATCCTGCAGATCGACTCGCCTGATCTGGGCCTGGGTCGGCACATGATGTTCAAGGAACTCGATGACGCGGCCTACCTGACGCGCATTCAAAAGCACATCGAGGCGCTGAACTTTGCCCGGGTGGCCTTGCCGGCCGACCGCCTGCGCATGCATGTTTGCTGGGGCAACTACGAAGGCCCGCACCACAAGGATGTGCCGCTGGCCACCATCCTGCCCACGGTGCTGAAAGCCAAGCCGCAGGGCCTGTTGTTCGAGACCGCCAACCCGCGCCACGGGCATGAGCGGGCCACCATCCGCGACAGGCAAGCGCTGATTCCGCAGGACAAGGTGTTGATCCCTGGCGTGCTCGACACCACCACCAACGTCATTGAACACCCTGAGTTGATTGCCCAGCGCCTGCAGCGCTTCGTTGACATCGTCGGCGCTGACCGGGTCATTGCCGGCAGTGACTGCGGCTTTGGCACTTTTGCCGGCTTTGGCGCGGTGGACGAGGACATCGTCTACGCCAAGCTGGCGGCTATGGCGCAAGGTGCGCGGCGCGTGACTTGATCCTGGCGAGCGGCGCCAACGCAGCGGGCCATCCTGCCCAGGCGCCGGACCGCTGAACCTTAGGCCACCTGCAAGTGGCAGGCCACCGCCCGCCCACCGCCCATGTCCAGCAGGGGCGGGTCTTCGCTGCGGCACTGGGCGATGGCCAAGGGGCAGCGGGTGTGGAAGCGGCAGCCCGGCGGCGGCTTGAGCGCGCTCGGCACCTCACCCTGCACCACGATGCGTTTGCGCGCACGCTCCACCACCGGGTCCGCCACCGGCACCGCCGACAGCAGCGCCTGGGTGTAGGGGTGCAGCGGCTCGCGGTAGAGGTCGTCGCGGGCGGCGATCTCGACGATGCGGCCCAGGTACATCACCGCCACCCGGTGGCTCAGGTGTCGCACCACCGCCAGATCGTGGGCGATGAACAGGTAGCCCAGACCGAGGCGCTCTTGCAGCTCCTGCAGCACGTTGACCACCTGGGCCTGGATCGACACGTCCAGCGCCGAGACCGGTTCATCGCAGATGATCAGGCTGGGCTCCAGCGCCAGGGCGCGGGCGATGCCGATGCGCTGGCGTTGGCCGCCCGAGAACTCATGCGGATAGCGGTCGGCCA
>JANMXG010000108.1:0-15983 GCA_031394235.1 Betaproteobacteria bacterium | reverse complement strand
TGCCGACCGAAAACGAGCCGCCTGCCAGGCCGACAAACAGCCCGATGACCAGAAAGTGCCAGTAGGCGGTGGCGTAGCTCATCAGCCAGATCGCCGGCACGGTGGCGGCCATCAGCAGCGCCATCACGATGCGGCCACCGTACTTGTCGGTCCAGATGCCCAGCGGCACGCGGACCAGCGAACCGGTGAGCACCGGCATGGCGGTGAGCAGGCCAAACTCGGTGGCGTTGAGGCCCAGCGTCTTCTTGATCGGTATGCCGATCACGCCGAACATCATCCACACCATGAAACACACGGTGAAGGCGAGCGTGCTGACCAGCAGCACCGCCAGCGCCTGGCTTTTTTGGGTCATGGCAGATTCCACCGGTGAGACATGCGCTCACTGTAGGAATCGAAGCCTGCTGGCGGCATCCTCCGCAAGCACAGTGGTCCTGCGGCAGGAGGACGATGCCAACCCACCTGGCCATCGTCCTGAAGAACTACGCAGCCGCCCAATGCGGGCAGCGTTGATCCAGGTCAAAGGCGAATCAGACCAGGCCGTGCTCGCTGGCGATCACCGCGGCGTGCACCCGCGAGCTGACGTCGAGTTTGCGCAGGATGTGCTGGACGTGGATCTTGACCGTGGTCTCGGCGATGCCCAGCGCACGGGCGATCTCCTTGTTGGCCTGGCCGCGGGCGATGCCCCGCAGGATGTCGAGCTCCCGCTGGGACAGGCTATCAACTTTGGAGGCCACCTGTGCGGGCGCAGCGCGCGCAGGGGGTGTGGCGGCGCCGCGAAATGCCGCCACCAGCTTGCCGGTCATCTCGTCGGCGATCACGCTTTCGCCCTGCATCGCACGGCGGATCGCGGCCGACAGCGCGTCCCCCTCGATGGTCTTGAGCAAGTAACCGCAAGCCCCACCGCGCAGCGCCTGCGCGAGGTCCTGCTCGTCCTCGCTGACCGTCAGCATCAGGATGCGCACGCCGGGCGCAGCGCCCAGCAAGGCCGGCAACGCGTCCACGCCGCTGACGCCGGGCAAGTGGTTGTCGAGCAGGATCAGGTCGGGCTGCAGCGCCTCGGCGCGGCGCTGGGCCAGCCCTGCATCACCGGCGTCGCCCACCACCTCGAACTGCGCATCACGCTGCAACAGCGCGGTCAGGCCCCGTCGAAACAGCGTGTGGTCATCGACGACCAGGATGCGAATCTTCGGGTTGGTGTGGGTGTTGGTCAGGGTGGTCATGCCGCCTGCACCCGCGGCAGCACGATGGCAGAGGTGGCGGTGCCCAGCAGCCCGCCGCTGGCGGTGGCGCCGCCGGCCCCGGCTGCGCCGGGCTGCGCCGGCAGGCTCAGCACCACAGTCGTGCCGCGCCCCGGCGTGGACAGCACCTCCAGCACCGCGCCCAGCCGTTCAGCCCGCTCGACCATGATGCGCAGGCCGACATGGGTTTCGTCGGGCACGCTCTGCTGGCTGGCAAAGCCCAGGCCGTCATCGCGCACCTCCAGCCGCCAGCGCGGCTGCTGCACCACATCCAGCCAGACCTGGCTGGCCCGGGCATGCTTGCGCACGTTGGACAGCGCCTCCTGCACGATATGCAAGACCTGGATCTGGATGTCGGGCGCAAGCGCCAGGCCGTGCGCGCCCATGCTCAAGCTGGCCTTCAAGCCGGTCTGGTGCTCGAACTTGCGCAGTGTGGTCAGCAGCGCGGGCTCGATGTCCTCGGCATTGGTGCGGGTGCGGAAGTGCATCAGCAACTCGCGCACATCGCCATAACACTCCCGCACACCCAGATCGATCTCGCCCAGCACATGGTCCACCTGCGGGGCGTCATGCCGAGCAATCGCGTCCCGCATCAGCTGCACCTGGATCTTCAAAAAAGCCAGCGACTGGGCGATGGAGTCGTGCAGCTCACGCGCCAGAAAGCTGCGTTCCTGCGACACCGCGGCCTCCAGCCCCAGCGCATTGAGCCGCAGGTTCTCCATCGCGCCAGCCAGTTGCACCGACATGGCATCCAACAGGGACCGTTCAGCCGGCGAGATGTCGATCTGGGCATGAAAAAACAGGTCCACCTCGCCCATCAGCCGGTCGTGCAGGCGGATCGGCACCGACACCACGGTCTCGAACCCGGCTTGAGCGCAATGCCTCATGCGGGCCGGCTGCATCGTGCGGATCGGGATGACCCGCGGGCCGGGCGGCGCCAGCGGCGAGCCGCAATGGCAGTCGCCGGCGGTCAGGCAGTGCTCGGCCTGCAGCATGTTCTCGGGCAGGCCGTGGGACGCCAGCATCACATAGCGCCGGTTGGTCTCGTCCGACCAGCGCAGTGCCACGCCATCGGCGCGCGCGATGCGGGCAATGCGCTGGGTGAACCCGGTGGCCAGCTCGTCCAGCGTGAGCGCCTTGGTCACCAGGTTCGTCACCTCGTACAGGCTCTCCAGCCGCTCGTGTTTTTCCTCCAGCTGGGCGGTCTTTTCGCGCACCCGGTCTTCCAGGCTGCGGTACATCGACTGCAGCTGGCTGGCCATGTCGTTGAAGCCAGCGGCCAGGGTGCCAAACTCATCGGTGGTCGCGCAATCGACGCGTGCGCCCAGGTCACCGCGCTGAATACGCTGGATCGCCTGCTGCAACGCGCCCATCGGCTCCAGCACAAACAAATAGCCGGTGTAGAGCAGGATCGCCGCACCCACGATGGCGAGCGCCATCAGCGCGATCTGCAGCAGGTGCATCAGCGCGGTCCAGCGGGACAGGTGGCTCTCGATGCCGGCCACAAAGTCGTCGATGTGTCCGGCAAATACGGCGGCCTCCTGGCCCAGCGCAGCAGTGGCGCTGACCGGCAGCGGCGCCGAGAACCTGGCCCGAAACCGCTGCCAGTCCTGCTCGATCGTGGCAAACCGCCGCCGGACGTTGTCGTCCCAGGGCACAAACAGCGGCCGCTCGGTATCGCCGTCACGCAACTGGGCCAGGCTGCGGTCGAACTCGGCCACCTGCTGCGGCAAGGCATTTTGGTCTGCCGCACCGACCGACAGCACCAGCCGGTAGGCCTGCATGCGCATGCGGCCGGCCTCGTTGACCGATGCCGCGCCGCCCTCGAGCTGCAGCGACATCCACACCAGCACGCCGATGGTCACCACGGCAACCAGCAGGAAAGGCGTGGCGATCAACGAGAGCTTGGCGCCCAGTGTCCAGTGCCGGAGGGTCTGCATGCCGTGAATTTAACCCCTGCGGCGCCGGTAGGGCCGGCGTCATGCCGATCCAGTTGGCCGCAGCCGCGGCCCGGGTCGCCTGTCACGGGCCGCCTGCGCTCAACTTCGGCACCAGGCCCAGCCGTGGCTCGATGGCCGCGTGGCGTCGGCGTGGTGCGGTTGCACCCGTTGGTGGCGGGCGAGATCGCCTGCGTCAGACTGCGTGATCGTGCAGCGATTCTCGAATGGCTGCTGCACTTCCCGGCGGCCGTGGCCGCAGATGGGGTGCTGGGCATGGCCTGAGAGGGCAATTCAAGAGGCCTGCACCCGCACCCGCCTGCTGTGGTGGGCTTTGCCGACATGGCGGGCTTCACATCGTTGCATTTCACCTCGACGGATGGCGGCAATCTGGCCAATTTCTCAAACACATTCAATGCACCCGCTTTCGACACGGTACGGGCCCAGTTCACGGGCGGCCAAGTTGTCCCCGAGCCGAGCGCGCTTTCACTGACTGCGCTGGCTTTGGCCGGTTTGGTTGCGCTGACGCGCCGCCGCAAGAAGTAAGCGGACACGGCCCATTCCGGCGCGCAGTGTCTGCGCCGGAATGGGTGCTCCGCAGCACCCATCAGCGCTGTGGCGGTACCCCGGGTGGCCGGCCCCAGACCGGGTCCTAGCGCGCTCCGGCGCCCGCCTCGTACCAGCCCTTGCTCTGGTTGACCACCCGCACCACCAGCAGCATCACCGGCACCTCGATCAGCACGCCCACCACGGTGGCCAACGCGGCGCCGGACTCAAAGCCGAACAGGCTGATCGCGGCGGCCACCGCAAGCTCGAAGAAGTTGCTGGCCCCGATCAGCGCCGACGGGCAGGCCACGCTGTGCGATTCGCCCAGCAGCCGGTTCAGCCAGTAGGCCAGACCGGCGTTGAACAGCACCTGGATCAGGATGGGCACCGCCAGCATCGCGATCACCAGCGGCTGCCTCAGGATGGCCTCGCCCTGGAAGGCAAACAACAGCACCAGCGTGGCCAGCAGCGCCCCAATCGACCACGGTCCGATCATCGCCAGGGTGGCGTCCAGCGCCGCTGGTCCGCGCTTCAACAACACCCGGCGCCAGAGCTGGGCGATCAGCACCGGGATCACGATGTACAGCACGACCGAGGTCAAGAGGGTGGCCCAGGGCACGGTGATCGACGACAGCCCCAGCAGCAGCGCGACGATGGGCGCAAAGGCAAACACCATGATGGTGTCGTTCAGCGCCACCTGCGACAGCGTGAACAGCGGGTGGCCCTGGGTCAGCCGGCTCCAGACAAACACCATCGCCGTGCATGGCGCGGCCGCCAGCAGGATCAGGCCGGCCACGTAGCTGTCGGCCTGACCCTCGGGCAGGTAGGGCGCAAAGGCATGGCGGATGAAGATCCAGCCCAGCAGCGCCATCGAAAACGGCTTGACCGCCCAGTTGACGAACAAGGTGACGCCGATACCGCGCCAGTGCTGCCTGACCTGGTGCAACGCGCCAAAGTCGACCTTCAGCAGCATCGGGATGACCATCACCCAGATCAGCCCGCCCACCGGCAGGTTGACCTTGGCGATCTCCATGCGGCCAATCGCCTGCACCGGCGCCGGCAGCCACTGGCCCAGCGCGATGCCCACAACGATGCAGGCAAACACCCAGACCGTGAGGTAGCGCTCGAAGACACTCATGGGGGCTGGCGTCGTGTCGCAGGCAGGAAGGGTTGAGGTGCTCATGTCGTCACAAGGTCATGGGGTCAGCTGCGGCCGATGTCGGCCAGCGCGGCCTGCAGCGCCGGACGGTCCAGCGAGGCCAGCGGCAGGGCCAGCAGTTGCAGCATGCGGTAGCCGATGGCCTGGCGGGTCAGCTCGAAGGCGCGGCGTTTGCCGGCGTCGCCGCCGTCGGCGTTGGACGGGTCCGGGTAGCCCCAGTGCACCCGGGCCGGCGGGCCAGCGCTGCCGCCAAAGAAAACCGGACAGGTTTCTGCAGCCGCGCTGTCGCAAACCGTGACCACGATCGACAGCGGCGGTGCACCGTCCTGCCTGAACTCGTCCCAGCTTTTGCTGCGCAAGCCGCGGGTGTCCAGGCCGGCGTTGTTGAGCGCTTCAACGGCAAACGGGTTGATCCGCCCGCTCGGCGCGCTGCCCGCGCTGTGCGCTGCCACCGGCTTGCCCAGCTGCCCAGCCAGGTGATTGAGCATGGCCTCGGCCAGCACACTGCGGGCCGAGTTGTGGGTGCACAGGATCAGGACATGGGTGGTCGGGGCGTCAGCGTGCCTGGCGTCTGGGGTCTGCACGGCGGCCTCAGCAGCAGCCGCCCGACGGCTTGACCGGCAAAGCAACGGGCTTGCCGCGCGGCGATGGGGTGCCACAGGCCACGGCGGCAGCCGGGCTGGCGTTAGCCGGGCTGGCAATGCCGGCCTGGTTGAACAGCGGGATATTGCCCAACGTGTGGAAGTGCTCCCAGGCGATGCCCTGCGGGTCGGTGACCCAGTGTTTCTCGCTGCGGGCGTAGCAGCAGGTGGTCTCGCCCTGGTCGAGCAAAGCCAGGTCGGCGGCCTCGGCACGCGCCTTCATCGCCGCCAGCTCGGCCGGGTCGTCGGTCTGGATGCCCAGGTGGTCGATGCCCGGCTGGTCGCCGCGGGTCGAGATCGCAAAGTTGACCGGCGGATCTTCGAGCATCCACTTGGCGTAATCGGCCTCGGTGCGGGTGGGCGCGGCGGCAAACAGCTTGGCGTAGAAGGCCACGCTCCTGGCGAGGTCGTCAACATGCAGATGGACGTGAAAGCGTTTCATGGCGGATCCTTTGATTCAGCAAGGGGTGCAGCGCGTGGCTGGCGTGACATCGCAAGCCGCACCCGAACAGCAGTGGGCGGTGAGGTAGGAGAGCAGGTCATTCATCCGGTCCAGCGCCGGCCGGTAGAACAGGTTGCGGCCCTCCCGCTGCTGGGACAGCAGGCCGGCATGCGCCAGCTCCTTGAGGTGAAACGACAGCGTGGACGCCGGCACGTCCAGCATGGCCGTCAGCGCGCCGGGCGTCATGCCCTGCGGACCAGCCCCCACCAGCGCCCGAAAAATGCGCAGGCGCATGCCCTGGGCCAGCGCGGCAAGTGAAGCAACGGCGTCTTTTTCTTCCATATTTCCAGTTTGCTAGAAATACAGAACCATGTCAACACCCCGGCTTGTTCACCCGGGCGGGACACTTGGCCAATACCGGGTTACAGCCGCTGCGTGACACGCTCGGGCAGCCGGCGCGCCATGAACAGCTCGCCCAGTTCGTCCAGGCTCAGGTAGCGCCCGGTGTCGGACGGCTTCCCCATGACCCGCAGCAGCACCGGCCATTCGCCGTCCATCAGCGTCCGGTCGATCAGGCGACGTCGGCCAGCGGCACGGGCGCAGTTGGCGTCCATCATCGTGCGCAGCTGCCCGGCATCCAGGCCCAGCTCGGTGTGGCCCTGGGTGTCGGTCTTGCTGCTGGCAAATTCGCCCAGCCGGGCGAGTTCGGGCAGGTCCACCTCGCCCTGCGCATCCAGGATGCGCGAGCCCGCACCCCTTTTGTCCAGCGGGCCGTTGCGCAAGCCGTCCAGGCGCACACCGCCCAGCAGGCGCTGCGTCAGGCTCAGCGGCGACAGGCCATTGGCCACCAGGGCGATCGCGCCGATGGCCAGCGTTGGCAAGGGCGATTCACCCGGCCCGGCGCTGGCCTGCGCCACCACCTTGGACAGCCTTGACAAGGGCTCCTCGTGGTCATCCAGACGGCCCGCAGCCACGAGGCCGCGCAAAAACGGGCACGGGTTGCCCGGCGATACCTCGGGCAGGTCAGGGGTCGTGGCGGCGGTGTCGGGGACAGAGCGGTTCATGGCGTGGTTGCACCCAGGTTGACTGCGCGCAGGTGCGCGCCGGGGTGATTCTGCGGCCTGCGGCAGGCGCCGCCCTGCCCGGCTGGACGGCGGCCTCCACCACAATGCCCGCATGAGCAGATTCGACGACGACACCCGCGTCACCCCGCTGGCGCTGGCGCCGCTGGGCGGCAGCCTGGCCTTCACCGGCCAGGTCAACCCGGCCTGGAACATCGGCGCCAACCCGAATGGCGGCTACCTGCTGGCCATCGCCGCGCAGGCGCTTCGGCACGCCACACCCGACCAGCCGGACCCGCTGAGCATCAGCGCGCACTACCTGCGGCCGGGCCTGGCCGGCCAGCCCTGCCACATCGACACCCAGGTGCTGCGCAGCGGCCGCACGCTCAGCACCGTCCGGGCCACGCTGATGCAAGCCGGCCGGCCATGCCTGGAGGTGCTGGCGGCAATGGGCCGGCTGGGGACATCGGGCGCTCCGAGCCCGTCGGGCGACACCCACAGCGCCGCAATGCCACAGCTGACACTGCCGCCACCCGACCTGCCGCCGCCCGAGCACTGCATCGGCAGGTCGGCCACGGCCCAGGGCGTGACGCTGGCGATCCTGGACCAGTTGGAGGTGCGGCTGCATCCGGACGAGGCCGTGCCAGGCGCGGCCGGCCGGGCCCGGGTCAGCGGCTGGATCCGCCTGACCGACGGCAGGCCGCCCGATGCGCTGGCCTGCCTGCTGATGGCCGACGCGTTTCCGCCGGCGGTGTTTGGCCTGCTGGGTCTGGTCGGCTGGGTGCCGACCATCGAGCTGACCGTGCACCTGCGCCGCCGGCCCGCACCCGGCTGGCTGCGCGGGCTGTTCTGCTCCCACGACCTGAGCGACGGCCGGGTGGTGGAGGACGGCGCGCTGTGGGACGCCGACGGCCAGCTGGTGGCGCAGTCGCGCCAGTTGGCGCTGGTTCGGCCCGGCACGCGGTAGCCCATTTGCCCGGACAGGGTTGTCCGGTGAAGCAGCGCTTGCAGCGCCTGGCGGTGGCCGGGAGCCAACGCGGGATCTGCCGGTCGTGGGCCACAAGTAACAGGCCGGCATCAACGCCAAGATCCTGCGCGGTGTTCAGCGCGCGATCAGGTACCCGGTACAGGCGATGCCGTACGCACCATAGCCGATCAGCATCGCGGAGTTGCTGCCGTCGGGCTTGATGCCCTGCTGGTGAACGATCGGCATCGGCACCATCGCGCCGTCATGGCTGCGCAGCTGGGCCTCGGTGGCAACGCGGGTGCTGGACGCGTCGAACGGGCCAAGCGGCTACAGCCCAGTGGTGGCCAGCGGGTCCGTCACCGGTGGAGGTGCGCTTCCCCGCGCACATCGGCGCATCGCCAGCGACCTGCGGACCCCGGGTGTAGGAAAAACGGCTTGCCGTCGGGCGAGGCCTCGAAGCCGTTGATCGCAGGCGGCTTGCCGGTGGCCGTCTGTCCGTCGTCGGGATCGGCAAGCATTGATTCCTGGCCATCGGCGCGCGCAGGGTGGGCGTGCGATTTCATCCACGCGGCGACTGCCGGGACCTTGTCGTTCTACAACGCCCGACGAGAAAGCCGGCCACCGTGATTTCCAACGCCCGCAGCTGCTGCGTGATGCCCGGCTGGCACAGCAGAGGCTGGGCACAGGGTGCGGGGTGAGTGGTGAGGGGTGCGGCATGCGCTGAAACGGCAAGCGGGCCGCCCAACCCGAAGAGACCGCTGAGCCCGACCGCCATCACCTTGGGGCAGTCACCGCCGACGATACCGGGTGTCACGTTGGCGCGTACCCGCAGTGGGGCTGGCCAGTAGAGTGCGCTTTGCCATCACTCCCACGCCCGGCCCTGCGCCGCGCCTTGTGCCATGGATGACCCCGAACTGCTCACCGTCGACGCCTTCATCCGCCACTGGGCGGCCGACCGGCCCAGCCGGCCCGCGATGGTGGGCGAACGGCGCCTCAACTTTGCCGAGCTGGACAGCACCACCCGGCGTGTGGCGACAGCCCTGCAGGCCGCAGGCCTGAAAAAAGGCGACCGCATCGCCTGGCTGGGCAAAAACGCCGTGCTGTACTTCAGCCTGCTGTTTGGCGCCGCGCGCATCGGCGTGGTGATGGTCCCGGTGGGCTGGCGCCTGGCAGCGCCAGAGCGCCAGTACATCCTGCACGACACCGAAGCCAGGCTGCTGTTTGCCGGCGAGGGGTTTGCGGACGACGCCCGCGCACAGGCGGCCGCGCTGCCGCAGGTGCAGCAGGTGATGTCGGCCTCGCAGGCCTGGGCCTGGATCGATGGCAGTCCCGCGCAAGACCTCACGCCCAGCGGGCCGGAAGACGCGATCCTGCAGCTCTACACCTCAGGCACGACCGGCAATCCAAAGGGCGTGGCGTTGTGCAACCGCAACCTGTTCGGCCTGCGCCGGGCGGCCCAAGCGGCGAACCTGCCCTGGGCTTTCTGGGACGAGGCCGAGGTGGTGATGGTGGCGATGCCCTGCGCCCACATCGGTGGCACCGGCCTGGGCTTCATGGCACTGGCCGGCGGCGTGAGCGGCTGTGTGATGGCCGAGTTCACGCCCGACGCGGTGTTCGACGCGATCGAGCAAGAAGGCGTGACACGCTTTTTTGCCGTGCCCGCCGCGCTGCAGATGCTGGTCAACCACCCACGCTGCGCCCGCACCGACTTCAGCCGGCTGAAGTACATCTTCTACGGCGCAGCACCGATACCGCTGGCCCTTTTGCGCCAGTGCATCCAGGCCTTCGGCTGCCAGTTTGCCCAGGCCTACGGCATGACCGAGACCACCGGCACCGTGGTGATGCTGCCCCCCGAGGACCACGACCCGAACGGCAGCCCGCGCATGCGCGCCGCCGGCAAGCCGGTGCCCGGCGTCGAGCTGAAGATCGTCGATGCTGGCGGCCAGATGCTGCTGCCCGGCGAGGTGGGCGAGATCGTCACCCGCTCGTCGAACAACATGCTGGGCTACTGGAAGCAGCCCGAGGCCACGGCCCGCACGCTGACCGCCGACGGCTGGGTCTTCACCGGAGACGCCGGCTACATGGACGACGACGGCTACGTCTACATCCACGACCGGCTCAAGGACATGATCATCAGCGGCGGTGAAAACATCTACCCGGCGGAGGTGGAAAACGCGATCTACGGCCATCCCGATGTGGCCGACGTGGCGGTGATCGGCGTGCCCGATGCGCAGTGGGGCGAGTCGGTCAAGGCGGTGTGTGTGGCCAAACCCGGCCACACCATCGCCCCCGCCAGCGTCATCGCCTGGGCCCGCGAGCGCATCGCCGGCTTCAAGGTGCCCAAGAGCGTTGACGTGCTGCCCGAGCTGCCGCGCAACCCGACCGGCAAAGTCCTTCGTCGGGCGTTGCGGGCGCCGTACTGGGCGGGACGCGAGCGGCAGGTGAACTGAGCGGCAGCGCTGCAATCAGGGCCGGCGATTCAGCCCGGGCCGGCGGTGGCGGCTTGTAGCGCCAGACACCGCCACGACACCGCCAACACACCACCACCACACCGCCCCGACATCAGGCCACGCGGATCAGCTTCTTGTTGACGAACTCGTGAATACCGGCAGCCGAGAGTTCACGGCCGTAGCCCGAGTTCTTGACACCGCCAAACGGCAGGTCGGGCAGCGAGACCGCGGCCGAGTTGACAAACACCATGCCGGTGTCGATCTGGCGCGCCACCCGGCGACCGCGCTCGGCGTCCTGGGTGAACACCGAGCCGCCCAGACCAAAGGGTGAATTGTTGGCCAGCGCAATGGCGGCGGCTTCGTCGGGCACGCGGAAGAACATTGCCACCGGACCAAAGAACTCTTCGCTGAACATCGGGTTGTCCTCGGCGATGTCGGCGAGGATCGTGGGCTGCATGAAGTTGCCCGACGTGCCCGCCACCCGCTGGCCACCCAGCACCAGCCTGGCGCCATGCTGCACGGCGGTTTGCACTTGCTGCTCCAGCTTGTACAGCGCATCGGCCGAGCTGAGCGGTGCCAGCGTGCTGCGCTCGTCCATCGGATCACCCGGCTTGAACTCGGCCATCGCCGCTGTGAACGAAGCCAAAAAGGCATCGGCCACGGCGTCCAGCACGATGAACCGCTTGGACGCGGTACAGGCCTGACCGGCGTTGCCCATGCGGCCGCTGACGGCCTGTTTCACCGCTCGCGCCATGTCGGCATCTTCCAGCACGATGAAAGCATCGCTCCCGCCCAGTTCCATCGTCGACTTTTTCAGGTTCTGCCCAGCCCGGGCGGCCACCACGGCACCGGCCGCTTCACTGCCGGTCAAGGCCACGCCCCGCACCCGCTTGTCGTCGATCAGCGCGGCCACCTGGTCTTTGGACACGAACAGGTTGGTGTAGCCCCCGGCGGGCAGGCCGGCGTCATGCATCAGCTGCTCGAACGCCAGCGCGCACTGCGGCACGTTGGACGCATGCTTGACCATCACCACATTGCCGGCCATCAGGTTGGGCGCGGCAAAGCGGGCGATCTGGTAGTAGGGATAGTTCCAGGGCTCGACGCCAAACAGCACGCCCAGCGGGCTGCACTCGACCACGGCCTGGCCCTTGTCGGTCTTGAGCGGCTCGGGCGCCAGGAAGGCCTCGCCATGGTCGGCGTAGTAGTCGATGATCGCGGCGCTGAGCGCCACCTCGCCGGCACTTTGGGCGATCAGCTTGCCCATCTCCCGCGTGGCCAGCGCGGCCAGCGCGGGCTGGCGCTCGCGCATCAGGGCAGCTGCGCGCTTGAGCACCGCCCGCCGCTGCGCAAAGCTCTGGTCGCGCCAGGTGTTGTCAAAGCAGGCCTGGGCGGCTTGCAGCTTGGCTTGCAGCTGCGCATCGCTCAGGTCGTCGAAAGACTGCTCGACGGTGTTGGTGTACGGGTTGGTACTGCGGTAGGCCATGGGACGCTCTTGGTTCGGGATGGTTTGCGGGTTGTGCAAACGGACAGGTCAGCGCGTGGCCTGGCGGGCCAGCAGCGCCAATGCCGCCGGCGCGGAGGAGGCCGGGTTCTGGCCGGTGATGAGCGCGCCGTCTGCCACCACAAAGGGCTGCCAGTCGGCACCCTTGCTGTACACACCGCCGCATTCCACCAGCATGTCTTGCACCAGAAACGGCACCACATCGGTCAGGCCTGCGGCTTCTTCTTCTGAGTTGGTGAAGCCGGTGACCAGTCGGCCCTTGACCACCGACGTGCCATTGGCCATCTTGGCCCCCCACAGCACACCGGGTGCGTGGCAGACCGCAGCGACCGTTTTATCGGCCTGCAACATCTGCTGGATCAACCGCAGCGAGTGCGGGTCTTTCGCCAGATCCCACAGCGGGCCGTGGCCCCCCGGGTAGAACACCGCGTCGCAGTCAGCCGCATGCACATCGGCCAGCTTGCCGGTGTGGGCCAGCGCGCGCTGGGCATCGGTATCGGCCTTGAAACGCCGGGTGGCGTCGGTCTGGGCGTCGGGCTCGTCGCTCTTGGGGTCCAGCGGCGGCTGGCCTCCTTTGGGCGAAACCAGCGTCACCTTGGCGCCTGCGTCCTTGAACACGTAGTACGGCGCAGCAAATTCTTCCAGCCAGAAACCGGTCTTCTTGCCGGTATCGCCGAGTTGGTCGTGCGAGGTCAACACCATCAGGATGTTCATGGGGGGTCCTTGAGATTGGGGTGGGCGGCCGTTGGCGGATGTTCGCCGTGCCGATGGCAGCGTGGGCTTGGTCTGGGAGGGCAATGGCCTGTGGGCGCAATGCCAACAAGCCTGGCGCCAACGGATAGGCAAGTTAGCGCGCAATGCGGCAACGCGCAGCCCGTGCGCGCGCCAATCGGCTGTAGGACAAGGCGACGGTCTCGATCACCCGCGTCAAGAGTTGGTTCAAGACCAGGCCGGGCCGGGCCTTGGGTCGGCCCCGACGGGCGTTGCGCGGGCCGTCGGGCTCCGCCCGTCGGGCACGGTGCTGCCAGCCAGCGGGCGCGGTATCGTCAGGCCATGAGCCCACCCCCCCGCACGGACATCATTCCAGACACCGGTTCGGCCGTCGATCCAGCCAGCCACCCCGTACTGGGCGACCTGCAACGCAAGTACGTCTCGCGCACGCCGCACATGCGCGAGATCGGGCTGACAGTCACTTCGCTCGGGCCAGGCCGGGGCGCAATGCGCCTGCCCGACCGGGCAGACTGGCTGGGTGACCCGGCGCGCGGCTGGCTGCACACCGGTCCGGTGACGGTGCTGGCCGACTCCACCTGCGGCCTGGCCGTGGGTGCGACCCTGCCCAAGCGGGTGCCTTACGCCACGCTGGATTTACGCATGGACTACCTGGGGGCGGCCCGCCCCGGGCAGGCGGTGCACTGCGAGGCACATTGCTACCGCCTGACCCGCAGCGTGGCCTTTGTGCGCGGTGAGGTCTGGCAGGCCGACCGGCAGATGCCGGTGGCCAGCGTGCAGGCCACTTTCATGCTGTCCACGCCGGCCGGCACACACCCCTCGCAACAGCCTACCCGACCCCCGGCAAAAGACGCGGCGCAGCAGGCCACGGCCAGGGCCACGACCGCAACAGACGCCGACGCCGGCGCCGACGCACCCTGGCTGGCGCCAACCGACAAAGCACCAGCACTGGGCGGCAGCCTGATCCCGTATGTCGAGTACCTGCGCATCCACCTGGCATCGGGCGGCGATGCACCGCTGTACTGCCTGCCGTTCCAGGACACGCTGATCGGCAACCCCTACCTGCCAGCGCTGCACGGCGGGGTGGTGGCCGGCTTTGCCGAGACCGCCGCCACGCTGCAGCTGGTCCGCAGCGTGGCGGGTGCCAATCTGCCCAAATGCATCGACTTCTCGGTCGACTATTTGCGTGCCGGCCGCGCCGAGGCCACCTATGCGGCTTGCGAGGTGGTGCGCCTGGGCGGGCGGGTGGCGCTGGTGCAGGTGCGTTGCTGGCAAAGCAAGGGCCCGGCGCAGCCGATCGCTGTGGCGCGCGGGCATTTCCTGCTGACGCCGGCCGGCGCTATGCTGGCGCCGGCATTGCCGTAGCCCGGCGCGCGCAGTTCGACAGGTCCAGCCCGACAAGTCCTGTCCGGCAAGTCTTGCCCAGCACGTATCCCCAGAAAACACCCTCCGAAAGCGGTCCATGCACTACCGCAACCTTGGTCGCAGCAACCTGAAGGTGTCGGCCCTGGGCCTGGGCACGATGATGTTCGGCGACCAGACAGCGCTGCCCGAGGCCGAGCGCATCGTGGCCGATGCCCATGCCTGCGGCGTCACCCAGGTTCTGGCCGTATCGCCGCCCCGTCCATGGCCAGCCTACGGTCGATCTACAAGCGCCGCCAGACGCTTTCCAAGCACCAGCTATGGGCCAAGACCTGCTTGGGCCTGCGCGAGCTTGAAGTCGACGACGAAGTGGCGCTCACAGCGGCCCTGCTGGCCCAAGCAGCCGACGCGTCCCACGCCGATGACCTGGTCCAAGCGGCCAGCCAGTGGCTGTTCACGCGGCGCATCCTGATACCAGGAGCGCGCCGCCTGCAGGACTGGGCTCGTGACGCATTTGCAGCGGTGGAGGCGCAGATCCTCGGCGCGGTCAATGCCGCCATGCCGCCGGCAGCGGTCCAGAAAGTTGTCGACGCCGCATACAGCGCTCGGCCGGGCACCGACACGACGCATCTGGCGTGGCTGAAGACCCCGTCGAAGCGTCACGGCCCCAGCACTCTTACCGAAACCGTCGACAAGGTCCGCTACCTCAAGGAGCTCGGTGCACACGACTGGAACCTCAGCGCCGTGTCGCTGGCCAAGCAGCAGGCCTATGCCCGTCAGGTCCAGGCTAGGCGCCCTGTGAAGACGCGAGAGATCAAGCCATCGCGCCAGCTGATCGAGTTGATCTGCTTCCTGCGGACGACCCTGCTCGAGCTCACCGACGTCGCCCTCTTGCAGACCAGCCGGCGCAGCCGGCAACTGTTCCGCGAGGCAGCGGATAAGGCCCAGTCAAACCGTGTCCGGTGCACAACAGGCCTGACCCAGCAGGCGGCCAAGGCACGATCCGTCCTGCTCGACGAATCCAAGACTTGGCCGGCGCGAGTCCGGGAGGCCAGGGACCTGCTCGCCGAGCTCGGCGAAGCTGCCAGTGGCAGCTTTGTGTCACTGGTTCGCAAGGCTTTGGCGGAAGACAGCCAGCGCGTGCGCGCTTGCCTGGGAGCGCTGAAAGATCTGGACTTCGGTGGCCGCTCCGGCGATCCGGGCCTCGAACAGTGGAAGTCCTGGACGGATCTGCAGCGCCAGGGAGTGACCGAGCTGAAGGAGGGCGTCCCGCGCGCTTCGGGTCGGCCGCTCAGGGGGATCCACTGCACCGGGCTGCGGAGCACCTGGGCCGACTGCTGCGAACTGTGTTTCTGTGCGACTACATCGCCATCGAGGACTTCCGCCGCGAGATCCACACGCTTCTGAACCGTGGCGAGTCGGTGCATCAGCTTCAGCGCGCCGTGTACTCGGGCTTGGTGGCGCCGGAGCGCGGCGGGCGCCGCGACGAGATGAACGCGAGTTCCGGCTCGCACGCCCTGCCGACGAACATCGTGCTGGCCTGGAACACCGCAAGGATGCAAGAGGTTGTCGAGAGGCTCAAGCGAGACGGGATCCCAGTCGAAGACGAATGGCTGCGCGCATCGGCCCGGCGCACTTCTCGCACATCAGCTTCCGCGGCACGATGAGATTCGGCGTCGAGAAGTTCGCGGCGGCGCTGATCCAACACGTGCCGGGCCAGGCAACTCGGTCTGCTTCGTGACCGGACCTGCTCCCGCACACGCAGAACTGGAAGAAAGTCAGCCGGCAGAGTTGACAACGGTTGTCAACCCGCCCAAGATGCCCACATGAGCCGACAGACCATGAGTTTCGCCTTGCCCGAGTCGATGCGCGAGTACATCGACAACCGGGTCGCCGCCGGCAACTATGGCAACACCAGCGAGTACATCCGCGACTTGGTCCGGCGCGACC
>JANMXG010000107.1:0-2569 GCA_031394235.1 Betaproteobacteria bacterium | reverse complement strand
TCGATCCTGGTCGATGCCCAGGCCGACCTGCTGCTGTACGGCAACGCCGAGCGCGCCATCGTCGAGATTGCGCACCGGCTGGCCAAGGGTGAGGCGGTGGCGCAGATCACCGATGTGCGCGGCACCGCCTTTGTTCGGCGCGACGCTGACCCGACGGCCGCCGGCTGGTTCGAGATCGACTCCAGCGATGTTGATTTGCCCGGCCGCATCGATGAGCACATCAACCCGTACCAGACCACCTCCGAGCAGGCGGCCGAGCAAGGCACGACCTGCGCCAAGGAGGACGCCGCGCAGGGCACTGGCGCAGTCCTCGGCCCCGCAGCCACCGCTGCGTCCGGCGGCGTCCCCGCCACCGCCATCGTCCGCATGCCGGTGGCCCGCGCCAGCGGCCGCATCCAGATGCCGCCGCGCGAGCGCACGGTGATCCGGCTGCCCAGCTACGAGCAGGTCAAGCGCGACGCCGTGCTGTACGCCCACGCCAACCGGGTGCTGCACCTGGAGACCAACCCCGGCAATGCCCGCGCGCTGGTGCAAGGCCATGAGATTGGCGGCCGACAGCGCGATGTCTGGATCAACCCGCCGCCGATCCCGCTCAGCACGCCAGAGATGGATCTGGTGTTCGGCCTGCCCTATGCCCGCAGCCCGCACCCGAGCTATGCCGACGCCTCGGGCGGCCATGACGGGCCGACCAAGATCCCGGCCTGGGAGATGATCCGCTTCTCGGTCAACATCATGCGGGGTTGCTTTGGTGGCTGCAGTTTTTGCTCGATCACCGAGCACGAGGGCCGCATCATCCAGAGCCGCAGCGAGGACTCGGTGATCCGCGAGATCGAGGACATGCGTGACAAGGTGACCGGCTTCACCGGCGTCGTGTCCGACCTGGGCGGCCCCACCGCCAACATGTACCGGCTGCGCTGCAAGAGCACCGCCATCGAGGCCGCTTGCCGCAAGCCCAGCTGTGTCTACCCCGGCATCTGCCCCAACCTGGGCACCGACCATGCGCCGCTGATCCAGATGTACCGCCGGGCGCGGGCGCTCAAGGGTGTCAAGAAGGTGCTGATCAGCTCGGGCCTGCGCTATGACCTGGCGGTGACCTCGCCCGACTATGTGCGTGAGCTGGTGACGCACCATGTCGGCGGCTACCTCAAGATCGCGCCCGAGCACACCGAGGGCGGGCCACTCTCGATGATGATGAAGCCCGGCATTGGCAGCTACGACCGCTTCAAGCAGCTGTTCGAGCAGTTCAGCGCTGAAGCCGGCAAAAAGCAGTTTCTGATCCCGTACTTCATCGCGGCCCACCCCGGCACCAGTGACGAGGACATGATGAACCTGGCGCTGTGGCTCAAGCGCAGCGGCTTTCGGGCCGACCAGGTGCAGACCTTTTATCCCAGCCCGATGGCCACAGCCACCGCGATGTACCACAGCGGCCGCAATCCGCTCAAGGGCCTGAGCCGCGACCCGGCCAAGCCTGACCTGATGGCCAAGGTCGACATCGTGCGCAGCGAAAAACGCCGCCGCCTGCACAAGGCGTTCTTGAAGTACCACGACGCCAAGAACTGGCCGCTGCTGCGCGAGGCGCTGACGGCAATGGGCCGGGCCGACCTGATCGGCAACGGCAAGCGCCACCTGATCCCCAGCTTCCAGCCGGGCGGCAGCGTGGCGGTGGTGCGGGGCAAGGCAGCCGGTTTGGCCACCGCGGCCGTGCCAGCGCCGGCCCGTGCCGCAACGCCGCGGCGAGGCGCGATCCTGACCCAGCACACCGGCCTGCCGCCGCGCCAGACCGGCGCCGCACGGACCGGTGCCGCGGTGACGAAGCCGGTAGCACGGTCGACCGCAAGCCCGACCTCACGCCCGACGACGCGCCCGACGACACGCCCGACGACACGCCAAACCGGCAGCCGCAAGCCGCGCTGAGCGGCACCGGCCGGCTAGGGGCTGGCTTGCCGGGCCTGGGGCTACACCGGGCCTCGCGCCCTTACAGCGGCTGGCCCAGCACCTGGCCCAGCACCAGGCCGAGCGCGCGGGCCTCGTCGCCGTAGCGGGCGCAGGACGCCCAGCGCGTGGCGCCGTTGAGGGTCATCTCGCCCAGCCGCTGGTGCGTCTCGCCGTCCCGGATGCGGTTGTGCCGTCGGCCGTCCTGGCTCCGAGCCGGGTGAAGGTGGCGAAATCGGCCCTGGCCACCACCTGGGCGACAGCCCGGCACGGGCACGGCAGGCCGGGCGGGGAGGGGCTTCACGGGTTGATTCCGGGGCGGGGCCGCGCAAAATGAACCGTGCCCGTCACCTGCCCGTCCGCCACACCTGCCCGCCGCCCCGCCGCCCCGCCGCCCCCGCCGCCTCGCCACCCCACAAGATGCCCTGATGAAAAAACCCTCAGGCCTTATCCGGGGTGCTGGTGCCGGTTCGGGCCGCCCCGCCGCCAAGCGCGTTGCCCGTGCGGGTGACCTCGCAAAAAATGGCGGGCGCAGCACGGCCTGCGGGTGTCGGCCGAGGTGGCCAACATTTGCTGCGACCGGGCGCACCAGCGCCGCTACGCTTGTATCTGTGGGCCGAACCTGCGCGCCCATGCC
>JANMXG010000106.1:0-3971 GCA_031394235.1 Betaproteobacteria bacterium | reverse complement strand
GTTGGCGGCACGTGCCGGCATCCCGCTCGAGGACATGGAGTTCTGGCAATTCCACCCCACCGGCGTGTACAACGCCGGCGTGCTGCTGACCGAAGGCTGCCGTGGCGAGGGCGCGATCCTGCGCAACGGCAACGGCGAGCGCTTCATGGAGCGCTACGCGCCAACTTTGAAGGACCTGGCGCCGCGCGACTTCATCTCACGCTGCATGGACCAGGAGATCAAGGAAGGGCGCGGCTGCGGTCCGAACAAGGACTACATCGAGCTCGACATGACCCACCTGGGCGGTGACACCATCCTGAAGCGCTTGCCCAGCGTGTTCGAGATCGGCCACAACTTCGCCAACGTCGACATCACCAAGGAGTCGATCCCGGTGGTGCCGACCATCCACTACCAGATGGGTGGCATCCCGACCAACATCCACGGTCAGGTGGTGGTGCCCAACGGGATGGGGGCGGACCGCAATCCCAACGCCGTGGTCGACGGCTTGTACGCGGTGGGTGAGTGCTCTTGCGTCAGCGTGCACGGCGCCAACCGACTGGGCACCAATTCGCTCCTCGACCTTCTGGTGTTCGGCCGTGCCGCGGGCAACCACATCGTCGAATCCCATGCGCAAGCCGCCAAGTCGGGCGCCAAAGTCAGCAAGCCGCTGCCCGCTGACGCTGCAGATGCGTCACTCGCGCGCATTGCCAGGCTGGACGCCAGCAGCTCGGGCGAATACGCCCAGGACGTGGCCAACGACATCCGCAACACCATGCAGTTGCATGCCGGCGTGTTCCGCACCCAGGCGATGCTTGACGAAGGCGTGCGCAAGGTTGCCGCGCTGCGTGAGCGCGTGGCCGGCATCACGCTCAAGGACAAGAGCAAGGTCTTCAACACCGCTCGCATCGAGGCGCTGGAGGTCGAGAACCTGATCGAGGCCGCTGAGGCCACGATCGTCTCGGCCGCAGCCCGCCGCGAATGCCGTGGCGCACACACCGTCAACGACTACGAGCGCCCCGCGGATGACGCCGAGTTTCCGCTGGGTCGCAACGACGCCGAGTGGATGAAGCACACGCTGTGGTACAGCCAAGGCAACCGGCTGGACTACAAGCCGGTGCAGCTCAAGCCGCTGACGGTGGACAGTGTGCCGCCCAAAGTTCGTACCTTCTAAGCCCGGCGCCAGCTGCTGCAACAGGACAAAACCCATGACGAAGCGCAATTTCCAGATCTACCGCTACGACCCCGACACCGACGCCAAGCCCTACATGCAGTCGATTGACGTTGAACTCGACGGTACCGAGCGCATGTTGCTTGACGTGCTGATGAAGCTGAAGTCGATCGATCCGGCAATCACCTTCCGGCGCAGCTGCCGCGAAGGCGTTTGCGGCTCTGATGCCATGAACATCAACGGCAAGAACGGCTTGGCGTGCCTGACCAATATGCGCGACCTGCCCGGCGTGGTGGTGCTCAAGCCGCTGCCCGGCCTGCCGGTGATTCGCGACCTGATCGTCGACATGACGCAGTTCTTCCAGCAGTACAACTCGATCAAGCCTTACCTCGTCAACGACGATATTCCGCCGGAAAAAGAGCGGCTGCAAAGCCCAGAAGAGCGGGACGAGCTGAACGGCCTGTACGAGTGCATCCTGTGCGCCAGCTGCTCTACCGCCTGCCCCAGCTTCTGGTGGAACCCGGACAAGTTCGTCGGCCCGGCCGGTCTGCTGCAGGCCTACCGCTTCATTGCCGACAGTCGCGATCACGATACCGCCGCCCGGCTGGACAACCTGGAAGATCCGTACCGGCTGTTCCGCTGCCACACGATCATGAACTGTGTCGATGTCTGCCCCAAGGGGCTGAACCCGACGCGCGCCATCGGCAAGATCAAGGAACTGATGGTGCGCCGCGCCGTTTGAGTGCCTGTCTGACCCGCCCCGTGACAGCCCGATGCAAGCCTAGCCATGCACACTGACCTGGATGACAACGCACTGATCGGTGCTGCCGAGTTGAGCCGTCTGCGCTGGCGCTGCCGTCGCGGGTTGCTTGAAAACGACCTGTTCATTGCGCGATTTTTCGATCGTCACGCGGCGTCACTGTCCGTGCGACATGCCAACGGCCTTCAGACCCTGATGGACCTGGCCGATAACGATCTGCTGGACTTGTTGCTGGTGCGCCGCGAGCCCGAGGACGAACTGGCCCAGCCCGAAGTGATCGAGGTGCTGGGCATGTTGCGCGCACGACCATTGCCGACGATTGTTTGACCCTCCGCCGACCTGCCGACCACGTAGAACCTGACCTAGAAAAAGGGAATGCCCATGACCCCCTCAGACGTGAAAGCCACCCTGTCTTTTTCAGACGGCAGTCCCAGCATGGACATGCCGCTGTACAAGGGCAGCATCGGCCCGGATGTCATCGATATTCGAAAGCTCTACGGCCAGACTGGCAAGTTCACCTACGACCCGGGCTTTTTGTCCACCGCGTCGTGCAACTCCACCATCACCTATATCGACGGCGACAAGGGCGAGTTGTTGTACCGCGGCTACCCGATCGAGCAGTTGGCCAAAAACTGCGACTTTCTTGAAACCTGCCATCTGCTGCTCTACGGCGACCTGCCGGACGAAGCGCAGAAAAAGGATTTCACGGCCCGGGTGTCCAACCACACCATGGTCAACGAGCAGATGCAATTCTTTCTGCGCGGCTTCCGCCGGGACGCACACCCGATGGCGATCATGACTGGGCTGGTGGGCGCTTTGTCGGCGTTCTACCATGACAGCACGGACATCAACAACCCGGTGCACCGTGACATCGCAGCGATCCGCCTGATCGCCAAGATGCCCACGCTGGTGGCCATGGCCTACAAGTACACGCAGGGCCAGCCCTACATGTACCCGAAGAACAAGCTGTCGTACTCGGCCAACTTCATGCAGATGATGTTTGCCAACCCTTGCGAGGACTACGAGCAGAACGACGTGCTGGTGCGGGCGATGGACCGTATCTTCATCCTGCATGCTGACCATGAGCAGAACGCGTCCACCTCCACCGTGCGGCTGTGCGGCAGCTCGGGCACCAACCCGTTTGCCGCTATCGCTGCTGGCGTGGCCTGCCTGTGGGGCCCGGCGCACGGCGGCGCCAACGAGGCCTGCCTGAACATGCTGGGCGACATCCAGAAGATGGGCGGCGTCGAGAAGATCGGCGACTTCATCCGGCAGGTCAAGGACAAGAACTCGACCGTCAAGCTGATGGGTTTTGGCCACCGCGTCTACAAAAACTACGATCCGCGCGCCACGCTGATGCGCGAGACGTGCCACGAGGTGCTGGGCGCGCTGGGCCTCGAAAACGATCCGCTGTTCAAGCTGGCGATGGCGTTGGAAAAGATTGCGCTGGAGGACGATTACTTCGTTTCTCGCAAGCTCTACCCGAACGTCGATTTCTACTCCGGTATCGTGCAGCGCGCCATCGGTATCCCCGTGCCGCTGTTCACCGCGATTTTTGCGCTGGCCCGTACGGTGGGCTGGGTTGCCCAACTCAACGAGATGATTGGCGACCCCGAGTACAAGATCGGCCGACCGCGCCAGCTGTATGTGGGCGCCGCGCAACGCGACGTCAAGCCGATTCGCGACCGCTGAGACGCCACAACGGCTGCCATCAAAAGCCGCCTTCGGGCGGCTTTTTCAATCGGGACGACCGTGTCTTCGGCGCGGTAGGGCGCAGCAAAAAGCCAACCGAGGGTGGCGTTTTGCTGCTGGTTTTGCGGCGACGTGCAGGTGCGCTGGCCTGTTACAGCAACGCCTTCAGCAGCCGCGCCATCTCGCTGGGGTTGCGGGTGATGGTGAAGCCGCAGGCCTCCATGATGGCCAGCTTGGCGTCGGCGGTGTCGGCGCCGCCGCTGATCAGCGCACCGGCGTGGCCCATGCGCTTGCCGGCGGGCGCCGTCACACCGGCGATGAAGCCGACGATCGGCTTTTTCATGTGGGCCTTGCACCAGACGGCGGCCTCGG
>JANMXG010000105.1:0-4033 GCA_031394235.1 Betaproteobacteria bacterium | reverse complement strand
CGCGCACCAGGCGGCGATGGGCGAGCTGCTGGCACGGTTTGCTGCAGTGGCCGCCGCCAACCCGCTGGCCGACCGGCGTGCCGGCTACAGCCCAGCGCAGATTGCCCAGCCTGCTGCGGGCAACCCGCTGATCGCGTTCCCGTACACCCGGCAGATGAGCGCCAACGCCTACATCGACCAGGGCGCGGCGCTGATCCTGACCAGCGTGGCCCGGGCCCGGCAACTGGGCATCCCGCGCGAGAAGTGGGTGTTCTTGCACGGCTGCGCCGATGCGCACGACCACTGGTTTGTCAGCCACCGGCGCGACTACCACTCATCCCCGGCAATGGCCGCAGTGTTCCGCCAAGCCTTCGGGATGGCCGGCCGCACGCTGGACGACATCGGCGTGTTCGATATCTACAGCTGCTTTGCGTCGGCGGTGGAGGTGGCCTGCCAGGCGCTGGGCTTGTCCACCGACGATGCCCGCGGCCTGACCGTGACAGGTGGCCTGCCCTACTTTGGCGGGCCGGGCAACAACTACGTCAGCCACAGCATCGCCGAGATGATGAACCGGCTGCGGGCCGCGCCCGTTCAGTTCGGCCTGGTCACGGCCAACGGCAACTACCTGACCAAACATTCGGCCGGCATCTACTCGACCGAGCGGCCCAGCCAGCAATTTGCGCCGCAAGACCCGGCCGTGCTGCAGACCGAGCTGGACCGGGTGCCGCACCCGCCCTTCGTGCCGCTGGCCGAGGGCGACGCCACGGTCGAAACCTACACCGTGACCCACGACCGCCAAGGCCCGAACGGCGCGGTGGTGATAGCCCGGCTGGACGACGGCAGCCGCTTCATCGCCAACACCGCGCCCGACGCCGGGCTGTGGGACCAGATGCAGCGCGAGGACTTTCTGGGTCGGCGCGGCCGGGTGCAGCACGACGGACAGCGCAACCGTTTTGATCCGGCTTGAGCTTGGGCCGGGTGCCGCAACACACCGCTGAAGCTCAGCCGATCAACTGCTCGGCCGGCACATACGGCAGCCCGTGCTGGGCCGCCACCGCAGCGTAGGTGACCTGGCCCAGCGCCACGTTGAGCCCGGCGCGCAGGTGCGGGTCGGCGCGCAGCGCGTCTCGCCAGCCCAGCCGGGCCAGCGCCAGCGCGTGACCGATGGTGGCGTTGTTGAGCGCAAAGGTCGAGGTGCGGGGCACCGCGCCCGGCATGTTGGCCACGCAGTAGTGCACCACACCGTCCACCAGGTAAGTCGGGTCGGCATGGGTGGTGGCGCGGGAGGTCTCGAAGCAACCGCCCTGGTCGATCGCCACATCCACCACCACGGCGCCCGGCTTCATGCGCGCCACCATCGACCGGCTCACCAGCTTGGGCGCCGACGCGCCGGGGATCAGCACACCGCCGATCACCAGGTCGGCCACCAGCACCGCATCTTCGACGCTGTGGGCGGTTGAGAACAGCGTGCTGATGCGGTTGCCAAACACCAGGTCGAGCTGGCGCAGGCGGTCGACGTTGCGGTCCAGCACGGTGACTTGCGCGCCCAGGCCCACCGCCATCTGCAGCGCGTGGGTGCCCACCACGCCGGCCCCCAGGATCACCACCCGGGCGGGTGCCACGCCCGGCACCCCGCCCAGCAGCACGCCCAGGCCACCCTTGCTTTTCTCCAGGTGCGTGGCCCCGGCCTGCACCGCCATGCGGCCGGCCACCTCGCTCATTGGCGCCAGCAGCGGCAGCCCGCCGGCCGCGCCGGTCACCGTCTCGTAGGCAATGCAGACAGCGCCGCTGGCCAGCAGCGCGGTGGTCTGGGCGGCGTCGGGCGCCAGGTGCAAGTAGGCGTAGAGCAGCTGGCCCGGGCGCAACAGCGCGATTTCGCCGGCTTGAGGCTCCTTGACCTTGATGACCATGTCGCCGCGCGCGTACACCTCGGCGGCATCGGGGGCAATCTGCGCGCCGGCGGCGATGTAGACCTCGTCGCCCAGACCGATAGCCGCGCCAGCACCGGTCTGCACCCAGACCTCATGGCCCTGAACCACCAACTCATGCACCGATGCGGGTGTCAGACCCACCCGGTACTCGTGGTTCTTGATTTCCTTGGGGACGGCGATGCGCATGGCCTGGCTCCGGTGATGACGGGTGCATCGATCTTGGACCGCAGCGGCGAGCACGACCAGCCCGTACAACCGAAGTTCAGCGGCATAAGCCGTGCTGATGTCGGGCCGCGCCGGATCGGTCTGCCGCCCTTGAGCCCGCGGTGGGCGGTCGTCAAAGGCCCTGCAAGGGCACCCGCAGATAACCCCGAAACCGCACCCGCCCGCCGCGCTGCACCGGCCCGGCGAGCGCGTAGCCCGGAAAGCGCTGCAGGAACCGGCCTATCGCCACCCGGCCCTCCAGCCGTGCCAGGCTCATGCCCACGCACTGGTGCGCGCCGAAGCCGAAAGCAAGGTGGCGATTCGGGCTGCGGCGGATGTCGAGCCGGTCCGGGTCGGTCACCACCGCCGGGTCTCGGTTGGCCGCGCCGATGCACAGCGTAAAGCGGGTGCCGGCCGGCCAGGTTACACCGCCCACCTCCGCATCGGCGGTGGACAGCCGGTTGCCGAGCTGGTTGGAGCTCTCGAAGCGCAAGAACTCCTCCACCGCGCTGGCGATCAGCTCGGGCTCGGCCAGCAGCAGCTGGCGTTGGGTGGGCCACTGCAGCAGCGACACCAGGCCGTTGGCGATCAGGTTGGTGGTGGTCTCGTGGCCGGCGTTGAGGATGAAGATGCAGTTTTGCAGCAACTCGGTCTCGGTCAGGCGTTGGGCGCGATCACCTTCGCCTTCGCCCTGGATCAGCCGGGTCAGCACGTCCTGCGCCGGGTCACCCGGCTGGGCGCGGCGCTGCGCCACCAAGCCGCGCAGGTAGGCCACAAACTCGCTTACCGCCTGGTTGCCCTGTGCCAGTTGCGCGGCGTCGAGCTGGGGTTCGAGTGCGCCCAGGATCGCCAGCGACCAGCCGCGCAACGGGCCGCGCTGATCGGTGGGCACACCCAGCAGGTTGCCGATCACCTCGATCGGGATGGCCGAGGCAAAGTCCTCGATCAGGTCTACGGCCTCGCCGCGCGCAGCCTTCTCGGCCATGCCGTCCAGCAGGTGATCGACCCAGCGGGTCAGGCTGGGGGCTACCGCGTCGGTGGCGCGCACGGTCAGTGCACCGGCGATCAGGCGGCGCACGCGGGTGTGCAGCGGCGGATCGTTGAACACCAGGCTGTGGGTGTGGTGTTCGAACAGCGGGCTGGTGTTGCCGAACTTGGGGCCGAACTCGACCCGCTTGTCCGAGCAGAACAGCTTGGGGTCGCGGTACACCGCCTCGCAGTCGCGGTAGCGCGTCAGCAGCACGCTGCCATCGGGCATGGCGCGCACGGGGCTTTGGCTGCGCAGCGCGGCGTACCACGGGTAGGGGTTGTCGTGAAAGTCGGGCGGCAACGCCCGCAAATCAAAGCCGGTCAGGTCCGGCGCGGCGGGATCGGGCGGTGTCATCGTCGGCGGTGTCTCGGCGGCGGTGTCATCGTCGGCGGTGTCTCGGCGGTGTCTCTGCGGGCAAGGGGCTCAGCCGCGCTTGGCCACCAGCGTGAGGATGTCGTAGCTGGCCACCAGTTCACCCCGTTGGTTGCTGACCTCCACGTCCCAGGCCACCACGCCCTGGCCGTGGCCTTGGGCGTCGCGCTTGTTGCGGTCGGTCTTGCGTTTGCAGGTCAAGCGGGCCTGAATAGTGTCGCCGATGAACACCGGTTTGACGAAGCGCAGCGCATCCAGCCCGTAATTGGCCAGCACCGGTCCGGGTGCAGGCGAGACAAACAGGCCGGCTGCGGCCGACAGCACAAAGTACCCGTGGGCGATGCGTTGGCCAAACGGGCTGGCACGGGCGGCCTCGTCGTCGAAGTGCATGTAGAAGTAGTCGCCCGAGATGCCGCCAAAGTTGATCAGGTCGGCCTCGCCGACGGTGCGGCGGTGGGTCAGCAGCGATTCACCGATCTGCAACTCTTCAAAGTGCCGGCGGAACGGGTGGGTGCCG
>JANMXG010000104.1:0-2997 GCA_031394235.1 Betaproteobacteria bacterium | reverse complement strand
TCCTTGGAAAAGCCAAAGGTTCGGGCGCGTGCAATGTCGCGCTTGTAGCGGCCCGAGCCCATGTCGAAACTGACACGCTGGCCGGTGGCGTCAACCGCCGGGTGGTCGAAGTCGATCTCGAAACTCAGCTTGAAGCCGTGGTACGGCTCCAGCTTGGCCCACATCAGGCGGCGGCCCTCGCCCTGGCGCACCTCCACCGTCTCCAGCACCCGCAAGAAGCGTTTGGGGGCGTCTTGCAGCGCGATGCCCGCGCTTTGCAGCAGGAACACAAAGCTGGCAGCCGAGCCGTCGAGGATAGGCAGCTCGTCGGCGGTGATGTCGACGATCAGGTTGTCGATGCCCAGTCCACAGCAGGCCGACATGAAATGTTCGATCGTCTGCACCTTGGGTGCGCCCGGGTCCCCGCCCGCCGAGATCGTCGAGGCCATGCGGGTGTCGCTGACCGAATCAAAGCGCACCGGGATGTCCACCGGCACGGCCAGGTCGACACGCCGGAACACGATGCCGGTGTCGGGCGGCGCGGGCCGCAAGGTCAGCTCGACCTTTTGTCCGCTGTGCATGCCCACCCCGACGGCACGGGTGAGCGACTTGAGACTGCGTTGCTGAAGCATGGCTCGCATTGTCCTGCAGATCGGCATGGACTTGCCTTGCCCGCACCCGCCAGCGCGGCACGGTGCGCCGAAGCAGCCCGGCGGTGCAGCTGCCGGCGCGAGGAAGGACGCTGATGCCTCACAGCGGGCCTGCGCAGGCAGGCCCGCAGGCTCCTCAGTCAGCCTGCTTGCGCAGAAACGCCGGGATCTCGATCTCGTCCATGCCGTTGGACGACAGCGCCTCGACCTTGGCCGCGGCATGCGAGCGCGCGCTGCGCCACACGCTGGGCGTGCTGAGGTTGCTGTAGTCATGACCGGCGCCGCCCGGGTGACCGCCCGCCATGCCGCCCAGCACATGGTTGAGGATCGGCAGGTTGTCGGTGCCGGTGCGGGGCATGCTGGCGGCAGGCTGCACCACCGTCAGCGGTGCCACCTGCGGCCGGGCGCGCGACAGACCGGTGGCGATCACCGTGACGCGCAACTGGTCGCCCAGGGTTTCGTCGTAGGCCGCGCCAAAGATGACATGGGCGTCCTCGGCGGCATAGCGGCGGATGGTGTTCATCGCCGCTTTGCTTTCGCTCAACTTGAAGTTGGCCTTGTTGGCCGCGATCAGCACCAGCACGCCGCGCGCGCCGGACAAATCGATCCCTTCCAGCAGCGGGCAGGCCACGGCCGCTTCGGCGGCCTTCTTGGCGCGGTCCGGACCGCCGGCGGTGGCGGTGCCCATCATCGCCTTGCCCGGCTCGCTCATCACCGTCTTGACGTCTTCGAAGTCGACGTTGACCAGGCCGTGCATGTGGATGATGTCGCTGATGCCGCCCACGGCGTTCTTGAGCACATCGTTGGCGTGCGCAAAAGCCTGGTCCTGCGTCACGTCGTCGCCCAGCACTTCGAGCAGCTTTTCATTCAGCACCACGATCAGGCTGTCGACATTGGCTTCGAGCTCGGCGGTGCCGACGTCGGCCTGCTTCATGCGGCGCGGGCCTTCAAACTCGAATGGCTTGGTGACCACGCCGACGGTCAGGATGCCCATCTCCTTGGCCACCCGGGCCACGATGGGCGCAGCGCCGGTGCCGGTGCCGCCGCCCATGCCGGCGGTGATGAAGACCATGTGCGCGCCTTCCAGGCTGGCCCGCACACGGGCTTCGGCTTCTTCGGCCGCAGCCTTGCCTTTTTCAGGCTTGCCACCGGCGCCCAGGCCGTTTTCGCCCAGTTGGATCAGTGCGTGTGCGCTGCTGCGGTTGAGCGCCTGCGCATCGGTGTTGGCGCAGACAAACTCTACGCCTTGCACTCCTTGGCTGATCATGTGCTCGACGGCGTTGCTGCCGCCGCCACCTACGCCCACCACTTTGATGCGGGTACCTTGGTCGAATTCTTCGATCATCTCGATAGGCATGTGAATCTCTCCTGTTTCGTCGTCAAGCAGTTGCCAATGAAGGGGGTCAAACCGTGAAGTCGGTGCCTTGAGGCACCTGTTGTGGGCTGCCGTCCTGCGCAGCCTCGAAAGCAAAAATCGGAAAGTGAATCATCAAAACGGGGTTCTCGGAACGGGCTTTGGAACGGGCTTTAAAAGTTACCCAGAAACCAATCCTTGGCACGTCCCATCAAGGTCTGCACCGAGCCGGCCTGCTGGGCCACCTTGTGCCCGCGCGCCCGGGCCAGCCGGGCTTCTTCAAGCAAGCCCATCACGGTGGCCGACCGCGGGTTGGCCACCATGTCGAACAGCGGCCCGTTGTAGAGGGGCAGGCCCTTCCTCACCGGCTTCAAGAAGATGTCCTCGCCCAACTCGACCATGCCGGGCATCACCGCAGAGCCGCCGGTGATGACGATGCCCGACGAGAGCAGTTCCTCGTAACCGGATTCGCGGATGACCTGGTGCACCAGCGAGTAGATCTCCTCGACCCGCGGCTCGATCACGCCGGCCAGCGCCTGGCGGCTGAGCATGCGCGGGGCACGGTCGCCCAGGCCCGGCACTTCGAGGTTTTCGCTCGGGTCGGCCAGCATCTGCTTGGCCACGCCGTACTCGACCTTGATCTCCTCGGCGTCCTTGGTGGGGGTGCGCAGCGCCATCGCGATGTCGCTGGTGATCAGGTCACCGGCGATCGGAATCACCGCGGTGTGGCGGATCGAGCCTTCGGTGAAGATGCTCACATCCGTCGTGCCGGCGCCGATGTCGACCAGCGCCACGCCCAGCATCTTTTCGTCCTCGGTCAGCACCGCGGCCGCGCTGGCGCTGGGGTTGAGCACCAGCCGGTCCACCTCCAGACCGCAGCGCCGCACGCACTTGAGGATGTTCTCGGCCGCACTCTGCGCGCCGGTGACGATGTGCACCTTGACCTCGAGCCGGCTGCCGCTCATGCCGACCGGCTCCTTGATCTCGTTGCCGTCGATCACGAACTCTTGCGGC
>JANMXG010000103.1:0-2792 GCA_031394235.1 Betaproteobacteria bacterium | reverse complement strand
CCTGCAACTGCATGGTGGTGAGTGCACCTGCCACGGCGCCCAACGCCAGCAGCCCCACAACCTTGAATTTGACCGTCATTTGTCCTGCCCTGGCCTGTGGAGGCCCACCAACTTGCCGAATGTCTGACCAGTATAAAGCTGGGGTAATACCTGAGAGGCCAAACAGGCCTGATAGTTGCATCCAATTGCGCGCACTCTTCGACGGACGGCGCGGCTCAAGCCCTCAGGCGGTCTGCCAGTTCGGCCAGACTGGCCACGACATGGTGCGGCTGGCCGCGTGGCGCGGCGCTGCTGCTGCCCGCCAACGCCGGCCGGCAGACCCAGGCCGCCTGCAGACCCGCGTCGAGTGCGCCGTCCACGTCCAGCGCCGCATCGTCACCGATGTGCAGCGTGTGCGCCGGCAGGGCACCGGCCCGGCGGCAGGCTTCGGCAAAGGCCGCAGGCGCCGGCTTGCCCACGCCCAGTTGCTGTGCGCTGACGGCGGCGTGAAACCACCGGCCCAGCCCGGGTACCCGGTGCACATCGGCATTGCCGTTGGACAACGCCACGATCGGCCAGCGTGCGGCCAGCCGCTCCAGCGCGGGCAAAACGTCATCGAACAGGTCCACCCGCTGGCGCTCGGCGAAAAACACCTCGAAGCCTTCGGCCGCTCGTGCCGGATCGTCGCCACCGGCCCGCAGGGCGCGCCGGATGCATTCCAGCCGCAAAGCGCCCAGGTCGTGTGCCCAGTCGGGGCGATCACGCAGCACGCCCTCGCGCAAGGCCCGCATCGCGGCAGCGTCATGGGCGGCAGCGGTGGCCGGTGCCTGTTGCTCCAGCCAATCGCGCAGCGCGGCTTCGGCCCGGCGCAGGGTGGGCAGGACAGGCCAAAGCGTGTCGTCGAGGTCGATCGTGAGGGCGTTCAAAAGCATGGCGGCAAGATGGTAGCGGCGCGGTACACGCTAAGCTGCGCGCATGGACAAGCCGCTGCCCGAACTGACCGCCCGCAACTTTCCGACCGCCCAGCAAGAGGCTCTGGCGGTGCAACCGCCGTCGCTGTACGGCGGGCCCGAAAGTGCGTTTCGCCTCGCCTTCACCGACACCGATTTCTTGCTGCGCGAGGAGTTGCGGCCGGTGCGCATGCAGCTGGAGTTGCTCAAACCCGAGCTGGTGCAGCAGGAACAGGGCATCAAATCGACGATCGTTATTTTTGGCAGTGCCCGCATCGCCAGCCTCGAGGTCGCGACCGCCCAACTGGCCGCAGCCCGGGCCACGGACAGCCCGCAGGCGCTTCGCGTTGCCGAATCAGCGCTGGCCATGAGCCATTTTTATGAAGAAGCCCGACGCTTTGCCGCGCTGGTGACCGAGCGGTCACGCGCTCTGCCGACGTCGATCTATGTCGTCACCGGGGGCGGGCCCGGCATCATGGAGGCTGGCAACCGCGGCGCGTTTGACGTGGGGGGCAAGAGCATCGGGCTGAACATCGTCTTGCCGCATGAGCAGCAGCCGAACCCCTACATCACGCCGGCGCTGTGCTTCCAGTTTCACTACTTTGCACTGCGCAAGATGCACTTTTTGATGCGCAGCATCGCGTTGGTGTGTTTTCCGGGTGGCTTTGGCACGCTCGACGAGCTGTTCGAGACCATGACGCTGGTGCAGACCGGCAAAAGCCGCGCGCGGCCGATCTTGCTGTTTGGTCGGGCATTTTGGGAAAAGCTGATCAACTTCGAGCACCTGGTGGACACCGGCATGATCAGCGCCAGCGATCTGGGGCTGTTCCACTTTGTCGAGACTGCCGAGCAGGCTTGGCAATGCCTGGACGACCACTACGGTTTTGCCGCCGCAGCCGAGCCGCAGGGTGACGCAGCATGAATCGAAACGTCAGCCTGATCGGCGCGCCCACCGACATCGGCGCCGGCAGCCGTGGCGCCAGCATGGGTCCGGAGGCAATGCGGGTGGCCGGCTTGCAGACCGTGCTGGAGGGCCACGGCCTGACCGTCACCGACCGCGGCAACCTGTCCGGCCCGGCCAATCCGTGGCTGCCACCGGTGGACGGCTACCGCCATCTGGCCGAGGTCGTGGCCTGGAACCAGACGGTGCATGACGCGATGCTGGCCGAGTTGCGCGCCGGTCAGCTGCCGATCCTGCTGGGCGGCGACCATTGCCTGGGCCTGGGGTCGATCAGCGCGGTCGCCAAACACTGCCGCGAGACCGGCAAAAAGCTGCGGGTGCTGTGGCTGGACGCCCATGCCGACTTCAACACCCACCTGCTGACGCCCAGCGGCAACACCCACGGCATGCCGGTGGCGTGCCTGTGCGGGCTGGGGCCGCAAGCGCTGATCGAGATCGGCGGCCAGGTGCCGGCCATCAACCCGAAGTGGCTGCGCCAGATTGGCATCCGCTCGGTCGATGCGGGTGAAAAGCGGCTGGTGCACCAGGTCGGCCTGGAAGTGTTCGACATGCGTTACATCGACGAGATGGGCATGCGCCACACGATGGAGCTGGCGCTGGCCACGCTAGACGCCAACACCCATCTTCATGTCAGCTTCGACGTCGACTTTCTCGAGCCCGCCATCGCGCCGGGCGTGGGCACCACCGTGCCCGGTGGCCCGACTTACCGCGAGGCCCAGCTTTGCATGGAAATGATCGCCGACACCGGCCGGCTGGCCAGCCTGGACGTGATGGAGCTGAACCCGGCACTGGATGTGCGCAACCAGACCGCCGTGCTGGCGGTGGACCTGATCGAAAGCCTGTTCGGCAAAAGCACCTTGATGCGGGCTTGATGCGGCTTCGGCAGCGTCACCGATAGATGC
>JANMXG010000102.1:0-3985 GCA_031394235.1 Betaproteobacteria bacterium | reverse complement strand
CCCTGGCGAAGTGCTGGTCTGCAGCTATGGCCTGCTGCAGATCGACGGCGAGATCCTGGCCAGCCGGCCCTGGCACAGCGCCGTGCTGGACGAAGCCCAGGCGATCAAGAACGCCGGCACCCGGCGTGCCCGCGCCGCCTTGTCGCTGCAGGCCGACTTCAAGCTGGCGCTGACCGGCACGCCGATCGAAAACCGGCTGTCCGAGCTGTGGGCCATCATGGGATTTGCCAACCCCGGCCTGTTGGGCAACATCGAACAGTTCAACCAGCGTTTTGCCGGGCCGATCGAGCGCGACGGCGACCCGCAGGCCGGCCGCCGGTTGCGCCGGCTGGTGGCCCCCTTTCTGCTGCGCCGCACCAAGGGCGAGGTGCTGGCCGACCTGCCGCCGCGTACCGAGATCGTGCACGAGGTGGTGCCCGGCAGCCGCGAGCGCGCCTTGCTCGAAGCCCTGCGCCAGCAGGCCGAGGAAAGCGTCAACCAGGTGCTGGCCGGCGGCGGCTCGGGTGGCGGCGGCGGCGGCGGTGGCGGTGGCAGTTCAGGCCTTGGCGAAGGCCAGGCCCAGATGCACGTGCTGGCGGCACTGACCAAGCTGCGCCGCGCCGCTTGCGACCCGCGCCTGGTGGCGCCCGAGCTGGGCCTGGTGGGCGCCAAGGTGCAAGAGTTCGAGCGCCTGGCGGTCGAGTTGGTGGCCGGCCGCCACAAGGCGCTGGTGTTTTCCCAGTTCACCGACTTCCTGGCGCTGCTGCGGGAGCGGCTGGACCGCGCCGGCCTGCGCTACCAGTACCTCGACGGCAGCACGCCGATGGCCCAGCGCACCCAGCGTGTGAATGCGTTTCAGGCCGGCCAGGGCGACTTCTTCCTGATCAGCCTGAAAGCCGGCGGCTTTGGGTTGAACCTGACCATGGCCGACTACGTGATCATTGCCGACCCCTGGTGGAACCCGGCCGCCGAAGACCAGGCCAGCGGCCGCGCCCACCGCATCGGCCAGCAGCGGCCGGTGACCGTCTACCGGCTGGTGACGCAAGGCTCAATCGAAGAGCGCATCGTCAAGCTGCACCACAGCAAACGCGCACTGGCCGAGGGTGTGCTGGCTGGGCAGGATGGCGGCAGCGGGGCGGTGATGCGGGCGGCCGACATGCTGGCTTTGCTGCGGGGTGAGGATGGCGAGGCCCCGCGCACCACAGACTGAGCGCGGGGGCGCGGCGCCCCCGCCCGTTCAGCCCCCGCTGTCCTCGGCCAGACCCACGGCAGTTTCGACCACGGCGTCGGCCCGCAGCAACGTCACTGGCACGGGGCTGTGCCGAACCAGCCACGCGGCCACGCCGCCCAAGTCGGTCGCCCCCGGATCGCCAACACCCTGCGCGCCCATCACCACCGCGTCGCAGCCGTAGTTTTCCAGCAAGTCCACCAGCAATGGCCCGGGCTGGCCACCGGCCACCTCGCTCTGCCAACTGACACCTGCCGCCGTCAGCAGCGCCTCGGCAGGCGCCAGCACGTCGGCACCGGCGTCGCTGCGCAAATGCCGCAAGACCTCGGCGTCGTGCGCGGTTACCACCTCGTACAGCGAGGGCGGCTCTTGCACGTTGAGCAGCACCGCCTCGGCGGACAGGCCGTCGGCGATCAGCCGCAACACATGCTTGACGGCCGCCAGTGCGGCGGTCGAGCCATCAATGGGCAACAGGATCTTGATCAATTTATCTCCCAAGGCAAGGGATTCAGCATACGCCGCCGCCGCTGTTGCGGGTTGGCCTTGCTCAAGCCAGGGCAGCGCGCATCTGGCGGGTCAAACCAGCCGGCAGCGCCATGCCGCCATGTCAGCGCATCACCCTAGCGCCGCGATCACGTCGGCGGGCGCCTGCACCAATTCGATCAGCACGCCCTCGCCACCCAACGGATGCTGCTCATTGCCCTTCGGGTGGATGAAGGTGATGTCATGGCCGGCGGCACCTTTGCGGATACCGCCCGGCGCAAAGCGCACACCGTTGGCCGTCATCCACTCAACCGCCTTGGGCAGATCGTCCACCCACAGGCCGACATGGTTGAGCGGTGTGGTGTGGACCGCCGGCTTCTTGTCGGGGTCGATCGGCTGCATCAGATCGACCTCGACCGCGGTCGGGCCGCTGCCCAGCGCACAGATGTCCTCATCGACGTTTTCACGCTCGGACACAAACGTGCTCTTGACCGTCAGGCCCAGCATGTCCACCCACAAGGCCTTGAGCTTGTTCTTGTCCGGGCCGCCGATGGCGATTTGCTGGATGCCCAGGATGCGGAAGGGTTTGCTCGTCATGGCGACTCCGGGTCAGGCGAAAGCAATGATCGGTTGGTCAACGGACAGGCTTTCGCCCTTGTTGGCCAGCACCTCGGCCACCGTGCCGTCTTGCGCGGCGGTGAGGATGTTTTCCATCTTCATCGCCTCGATCACCGCCAGCCGCTCACCGGCTTGCACCACCTGGCCGGGCTTGACCACCACGTCCACCAGCAGGCCGGGCATCGGCGACAGCAAAAACTTGCTCATGTCGGCCGGCGCCTTGAAGGGCATCATGCGCAACAGCTCGGCGGCGCGCGCAATCATCACCTGGGCCTCGATCGCCAGGCCGTTGTGCGAGACCCGGTACCACAGGCCTTGCCGTTCAATTTGGGCGGTGAAAGGTTGGCCGTTGACGGTGCCCACCGCGCGGATGCCGCCAAAGCGCCAGTCGGACGCCAGCAGGTAGGGCTCATGGCCCTCGACCGTGACCGTGACCGTCATCGCCGCGCCGGTCTGCACCCGCACCGGCACATGGCGGTGCGCGCCCGACTGGCCCTTGACGACGACGACGAACTGCTCGCCGATCGTCACACCGTGGCCGGGCAACTGGCCGCTGATGCCAGCGGCGCGCTGGCGGTAGTGCCGGTAGGCAGCGGCGGCAAGTGCCACCAGAAAATCCGGGTCGTCATGCGGCACATCCTCGGCCCGGAAGCCGGCGGGATAGTTCTCGGCGATGAAACCGGTGTTGAAGTCACCCGACACAAACTTGGGGTGGGCCAGCAGCGCACTCTGGAACGGGATGTTGCTGGCCACGCCGCGGATCACAAAGGCGTTGAGCGCCTCGCGCATCTTGTGGATCGCATCGAGCCGGTCGGTGCCGTGCACGATCAGCTTGGCGATCATCGAGTCGTAGAACATCGGGATCTCGCCGCCCTCGACCACGCCGGTGTCGACCCGCACGCCGCCGCCCTCGACCACGCGGCCCGCCGCGTCGATGGCGTACCTCACGGGCATCGAGGCGTCCATCGTGGTGTGCGGCGGTGCAAACCGCACCAGCCGGCCGGTGGACGGCAAAAAGCCGCGGAACGGGTCTTCGGCATTGATGCGGCATTCCATCGCCCAGCCGCGGCGGGGGATGTCGGCTTGCTGAAAGCCCAGCGGCTCACCGGCGGCGACCCGGATCATCTGCTCGACCAGGTCGATGCCGGTGATCGATTCGGTCACCGGATGCTCCACCTGCAGCCGGGTGTTCATCTCCAGAAAATAAAAGCGCTGGTCAGCGCCGACTACGAACTCGACGGTGCCGGCACTTTGGTAGTTGACAGCCTTGGCCAACTGCACCGCCTGCGCGCCCATCGCCTGGCGCGTGGCCTCGCTGATGAACGGTGACGGCGCCTCTTCGATCACTTTCTGGTGGCGACGCTGGATCGAGCATTCACGCTCATGCAGGTAAACCACGTTGCCTTGGCTGTCGCCCAGCACCTGGATCTCGATATGGCGCGGGCTTTCGACAAACTTCTCGATGAAGACGCGGTCGTCGCCAAAACTGTTGCGCGCCTCGTTGCGGCAAGCGGTGAAACCTTCAAACGCCTCCTTGTCGTTGAAGGCCACGCGCAGGCCCTTGCCACCGCCGCCAGCGCTGGCCTTGATCATCACCGGGTAGCCGATGTCCCGGGCAATCTCGACCGCGCGCTCGGGCGCCTCGATGGCCGCGTTCCAGCCCGGGATGGTGTTGAC
>JANMXG010000101.1:0-15509 GCA_031394235.1 Betaproteobacteria bacterium | reverse complement strand
AGCAAACCGAACTTGCTGATCGACGAAAACTGCACCCGGGCCCGGTCTTGGCGCATCGCGTCACGCAGGCGCTGCTCCACCTCGCGGCGGTTTTTGCTCTCCTCCATGTCGATGAAGTCGACCACGATCAGGCCGCCCAGGTCACGCAGCCGCATCTGGCGGGCGATCTCGTCGGCCGCTTCGATGTTGGTGCGGGTGGCGGTTTCCTCGATATCGCTGCCGCGGGTGGCACGCGCGGAGTTGACGTCCACCGAGACCAGGGCCTCGGTATGGTCGATCACGATCGCGCCGCCGGCCGGCAAATTGACGGTTCGGGAAAAAGCCGTCTCGATCTGGTGCTCGATCTGGAAGCGAGAGAACAGCGCCGCGTCATCCCGGTAGCGCTTCACGCGATTGGCCGTTTCGGGCATCACGTGGTTCATGAACTGCTGGGCTTGCTCGAAGATGTCGTCCGTGTCGATCAGGATCTCGCCGATGTCGGCGGTGAAGTAGTCGCGGATCGCCCGGATCACCAGGCTCGATTCCTGGTAGATCAGAAAAGCACCCTTGCCGGCCTTGGACGCGCCGTCGATGGCGCTCCAGAGCTTGAGCATGTAGTTCAGGTCCCATTGCAGCTCAGGCGCCGAGCGGCCGATGCCGGCGGTGCGGGCGATCAGGCTCATGCCCTTGGGGTACTCGAGCTGCTCCAGGTTCTCCTTGAGCTCCTCGCGGTCCTCACCCTCGATCCGGCGGCTGACACCACCGCCGCGCGGGTTGTTGGGCATCAGCACCAGGTAGCGACCGGCCAGCGACACAAAGGTGGTCAGCGCCGCGCCCTTGTTGCCGCGCTCTTCTTTCTCAACCTGGACCAGCATCTCCTGGCCCTCGCGGATCACGTCCTTGATGCCGGCGTTCTTGACGTCCACACCCTCGCGGAAGTACTGGCGCGAGATCTCCTTGAACGGCAAAAAGCCGTGGCGGTCCTCACCGTAGTCGATGAAACAGGCTTCGAGCGAGGGCTCGACGCGTGTCACCACCGCCATGTAGATGTTGCCCTTGCGCTGTTCGCGCCCCTCGATCTCGGTTTCGAAGTCGAGCAGTTTTTGACCGTCGACGATGGCCAGGCGGCGCTCTTCTGGCTGCGTGGCATTGATCAGCATGCGTTTCATGTGCACTCCCATCGCACACGCCGCCTTGCGGGCGGCGCGTGTTGTCCAGTCACCCGCCCGACCATCAGGTCAGGGCAGGCGACTTGTTTCGATGCACGAGCGACGGGAAACGGCCGTAGAAGGAATCGCCCTGGACTGCGGTGATCGAAAATCGATCAAAACTGCAGCGGGGCCGCGTGCGACAGGGCGTATGAAGCCGGCGGCGCCGTGCTCTCCCGGCCCGGCGCAGCGCGCACGGGTTGGTGCCCACCGGCGGGCACTGCCACGCCGGCGTTTGGCCGGGGCTGTGCACGCACGCCGCAAGGCGTGACCCGACCGCGGCCGTGTGGCGCGGGCAGGGGGTGGGGTGGAGGGAGGGGCGGCATGCGGACCCAATGGGCTCTGACGCGAACCGCAGACTGTGCAAAAGCACGGTCTGCCGTTCATGACCTTTGTTGTTCCCTGTGACGGGACGGCTGTGACGACATCACTCTTCCAACTGGCCCGCGTGGCCGCCGCATCACTTGGGGATTTGCGGCCTGCCGCGCACGGCGCAGGTGTTGCATCAACGCTTTTTGACGCCGGTTAAGGCGCCGGGCCACGATAACACCGGGTTTGCCCAGGTAAACTCTGATAAATCAAGCACTTACGGCCCAATCGTGGCTCCGATCATTATAAGCAGCAAACCTCACCCTCCCCATCCCGCTGTGCCGTCGCCTGCCGAGGTTGCGCCGGTGGGGCCACAAGTGCGCCGGCTGGTGGTGGATGAGGCCGGCGAGGGCCAGCGGCTGGACAACTACCTGATGCGCCTGCTCAAGGGCGTGCCCAAGACCCATGTCTACCGGGTGATCCGCTCGGGTGAGGTGCGGGTCAACAAAGGCCGGGCGGCGGCCGATACCCGGTTGGCGATGGGCGACGAGGTGCGGGTGCCGCCGACGCGGGTGGCCGAAAATTCGGCGGCAGGGTCGGCGGAAAAAGCCGCCATCGCGGCGCGTACCCCGGCGCGTGAGTTTCCGATCCTGTTCGAGGACGAGCACCTGCTGGCGATCAACAAACCGTCCGGCGTGGCGGTGCACGGTGGCTCGGGCGTCAGTTTTGGCGTGATCGAGCAGTTGCGCCAGGCCCGGCCGGACGCGCGATTCCTGGAATTGGTGCACCGGCTCGACCGCGAGACCTCGGGCATTTTGTTGTTGGCCAAAAAGCGCAGCGCGCTGGTGGCGCTGCAAGCGCAGTTCCGCAACCGCGACACCGGCAAGACCTATGCCGCGCTGGTGGCCGGCGTCTGGCCGGCCAAGCTCAAGGTGATCGACGTGGCGCTGCACAAGACGCTGGACGCCCGCGGCGAGCGCCATGTGCTGCCGGTCGCGGCCGACCACCCGGACGGCCGGCGCGCCATCAGCCTGGTGCGCATCGCCACGGCCTATGCCCAATACTCCCTGCTGGACGTGACGATCAAGACCGGCCGCACCCACCAGATCCGGGTGCACCTGGCGCAGGCCGGGCACGCCATCGTCGGCGACCCGAAATACGGCGACTTTGCACTCAACAAGCAATGGGCGCGCGGCGAGGGCCTGGGCGGACACCGGTTTGACCGCATGTTCCTGCATGCGCGGCAACTGGCGTTTGACCACCCGGACAGCGCCGAGCGCATCACCCTGACCGCGCCGCTGCCCGCCGACTGCGCCACACTGCTGGCGCATTTGAGCGAACCCCACTGACGACCGCCCACCGACCCGTGCCCACCCGCTGATGAGCCCTTCCTCCAACACCCCGTCCAACACCCCGTCCGACACGCCGTCCGACAGCTCGCCCGACAGCTCGCCCGACACCCCGCGCGACCCCCAGCGCCCGCGCCGCTTCGACCTGGTCGTGTTCGACTGGGACGGCACGCTGTTCGACTCCACCGCGCTGATCGTGCGCTGTATCCAGTTGGCCTGTGCCGACATCGGCGTGCCCGTGCCCAGCGCCGAGCGTGCGGCCTACGTCATCGGTCTGGGCCTGCATGACGCGCTGCAGCATGCCGTGCCCGGCTTGCCCGAGGCGCGCTACCCCGAGCTGGGCCGGCGCTACCGCCACCATTACGTGGCCAGCCAGCACGACCTGGTGCTGTTCCCCGGCACGCTGGCCATGCTGCAGGCGCTCAAGGCGCGCAACCACTGGCTGGCGGTGGCCACCGGCAAGAGCCGGGCCGGGCTGGACGATGCGCTGCACACGGTGCAGCTCAAGGGGCTGTTTGACAGCACCCGCACCGCCGACGAGACCGCCGGCAAGCCCGATCCGCTGATGTTGGCGCAGCTGATGGCCGAGCTGGGTGTGCCGGCGGCCCGCACGCTGATGATTGGCGACACCACGCACGACCTGCAACTGGCGCTGAACGCCGGTTGTGCCAGCGTCGCTGTCAGCTACGGCGCGCACGCCCCCGAGGCCTTTGCGGCCTTGTCGCCACTGCACATCGCGCAGTCCACCGCTGACCTGCAGGACTGGCTGCTGCGTCATGCGTGAGTCGGCTGCCGCAAATGCCCCGGACACTGCGCCGCAACGCCTGTGCGCCTCGGCCGACCTGGTCGAACGCGGCAAGGCGGTCGTCTTCGATGTGCTGTTGTGGGGCCAGCCGGCCCGCGCCTTTGCGCTGCGCTTCAATGGCCAGCTGGTGGCCTACATCAACCGCTGTGCCCATGTGCCGGTGGAGATGGACTGGCAGCCGGGTGAGTTTCTGGACCACGACAAGCGCTGGATCGTCTGCTCGATCCACGGCGCCACGTACGAGCCGGCCGACGGCCGCTGCATCGGCGGGCCTTGCGGCCGCAGCAAGCTGATGCGATTGACAGTGGCCGAGCACGGGGACTGGGCCTGTTGGTATCCTTCCGTTGATATCCGGCCTGTCCTGCCCGTTCCCCCTTCCGCACCCGAAAGTACCCCATGACCCCGCAGGACGACACCCCGACCGACGCCGTGCCCGGTACGCCGCCCAGCCCGGTGGCCGCGGCAGCACCGGTGCCCGTCGCAGACACCGTCAACACGCCAGCGTTGGCCCTGACCGTGCAGACCCTGGCCCGCGAACTGATGGCCGAGCGCCGCACCGACCGTCACTGGCGCATCTTTTTCCGCCTGTCCTGGCTGGGGCTGGTGCTGCTGGTGCTGTGGTTGCTGGTGGCCGACCGGGTGCACCACAGTGCGCCCGCCACGCCGCATACCGCGCTGGTGGAGCTGCGCGGCGAGATCGCCGCCGACAGCGAGGCCAGTGCCGAGCAACTGATGGCCGGGCTGCGCAATGCCTTCGAGGACAAGGGCGCCCGCGCCGTGGTGCTGCGCATCAACAGTCCGGGCGGCAGCCCGGTGCAGGCCGGCATCATCCATGACGAGATCCGGCGCTTGAAGGTACTGCACCAGAAAAAGGTCTACGCCGTGGTCGAGGAGGTCTGTGCCTCCGGCGCGTACTACGTGGCGGTGGCCGCCGACGAGATCTATGTCGACAAGGCCAGCATCGTCGGCTCGATCGGGGTGTTGATGGACGGCTTCGGCTTCAACGGCCTGATGGACAAGCTGGGCATCGAGCGCCGGCTGCTCACCGCCGGTGACAACAAGGGCATGCTCGACCCCTTCACCGCGCAAAACCCCAAACAGCGCGCCTATGCCCAGGCCATGATCGACCAGATCCACCAGCAGTTCATCCAGGTGGTGCGTGACGGCCGTGGCAAGCGGCTCAAGGAGTCGCCGGACACCTTCTCGGGCCTTTTCTGGAACGGCGAAGAGGCGGTCAAGCTGGGCTTGGCCGACAAATTCGGCAGCCTGGACTTTGTGGCGCGCGAGGTGATCAAGGCCGAGGAGGTGATCGACTACACCCCGCGCGAAAACGTTGCCGAGAAGCTTGCCAAGCGCTTTGGTGCGTCGATCGGCGACGGCGCAGTGCGCAGCGCCGCCGGTCTGGTGCGCTTGCGCTGAGGTGGCGCTGTGCAACGGCCTGGGGCGCCGTCAATGCTGAGGTAGCGCCGGCATGGCGCCGGCATGGCGCTGGGGTGGCGCTGGGGTGGCGCTGGGGTGGACGCGCTCAGCCGCAGTCGCGCACCGGCGTACCCTCGCGCTTGTAGGCCACCACATGGTCGACCTCCAGCCGGATGCCGATGCGCTCGCCGATGGCGTGGTTGTGGTGTGACGGCACCAGCGACAACACGGTGGCGCCGCTGGCCAGTTGCAGGGTGTACAAGAATTCCGCCCCCCTGAACGCCTTGGCCAGCACCTTGGCGGTCACCGGGCTGGCATCATCGTGAACCACGTCGTCGGGCCGCAGCAGCACGTCCACCGCGCAGCCGGTGTCACACAGGTCGCCATGCTCGGTGCAGTGGATCGGCGCCGGGCTGTCCAGCAGGCCCAGCTCCATCCGGATGTGCCGGCCATGCTGCACCGTGCCCGGCAAAAACGCACCTTGGCCGACAAAATCCGCCACGAAGCGGTTGTTCGGCTGGTGGTACAGGTTGTAGGCGCTGTCCCATTGCTGGATGTGGCCACCGCTCATCACGCCGATCTCGTCGGCGATCGCAAAGGCCTCGTGCTGGTCGTGCGTGACCAACAGGGCGGTCGTGCCGGCGGCTTTCAGCAGGCCGCGCAGCTCCGCGCCCAGGCGCTCGCGCAGTTCGATGTCGAGGTTGGAAAACGGCTCGTCCAGCAGCAGCAGCCGGGGCGACGGCGCCAGCGCCCGCGCCAGTGCTACCCGCTGCTGCTGGCCGCCCGACAGTTAATGCGGGAAGCGCGCACCGGCGCCGCCCAGGCCCACGGTGTCGAGCATCTGCTGCACCCGCTCTGCCGCGTCGGCCTGGCCGCGCAGACCAAAGCCGACATTGGCCGCCACCGTCAGGTGCGGGAACAGCGCATGGTCCTGGAACACCATGCCGATGCGCCGCTGCTCGGGCGGCAGTTGCTGCTGCGGATTGCTGACGCACACGCCGTCCAGCCAGACCTCGCCGGCGCTGACCGGCTCGAAGCCGGCGATGGCGCGCAGCACAGTGGTTTTGCCGCAGCCCGACGGGCCGAGCAGGCAGCCGACGCTGCCGCGGGGCAGGGCCATTGAGAAGTTCTCGACCACGGCGCGTTTGCCGTAGGCCACTGAAATACCGGCCAATGACAGCCAAGGCAGGTCTGCTGAGTTCATTGGGCGGAATGATAGGACCTGCGTGCCGGCCGGCGCCTGCCGCGGTGCCCGCCTGACGCCGACGTGACCGCCGTGATGACCGCCGTGATGACCGCCGTGATGACCATCGTGATGACCATCGCCGTCATGGCCAGGCATCGCGCCGATACACTGCGGCCCGCCATACGCCGGCTGTTTCTGCCTGTGTGCCTGCCTGCCCCAACCCCGCCCACCCCGCCCCGCCACCGTGCCCGTCCCGCCCCCGATCTTGTCGCCGCCAGCCCCGCTGAGCCGCGGCATGTTGGCCGACTGGCACAGGCCCTCGGGCCTGCTGTGGCTGGCCTTGCTCACCGCGCTGCTGGTGGCGTTGCCGATCGCGGCGGTGGGCTCGTTTGTGCTGGCCGGTGGCAGCGCAGGCACCTGGGCCCACCTGGCCGCCACCGTGCTGCCCGACTACATCAGCACCACGCTCTGGCTGTGCGCCGGCGTGGGGCTGGGGGTCAGCCTGCTGGGCGTGGGCTCGGCCTGGCTGGTGACACGCCACGAGTTTGCCGGTCGCGCCGTCTTTGAGTGGGCGCTGGTGCTGCCGCTGGCCATGCCGGCCTATGTGATGGCCTACACCTACACCGACTTGCTGCAGTACGTGGGGCCGGTGCAAAGCGCGTTGCGCGAGGCCTTTGGCTGGCGCCGCGCGGACTACTTTTTCCCCGAGGTGCGGTCCACGGGCGGTGCGGTGCTGATGTTCTCGCTGGTGCTCTACCCCTATGTCTACCTGATGGCGCGCACCGCTTTCATCGACCGGGGCGGCGCCATGATCGAGGTGGCGCGCTCGCTGGGCTTGTCCCCCTGGGCGGCGTTTGTGCGGGTCTCGTTGCCACTGGCGCGCCCGGCGATTGCCGGCGGCGTGGCGCTGGCGCTGATGGAGACGCTGGCCGACTTCGGCACCGTCAGCTACTTTGCGGTGCAGACCTTCACCACCGGCATCTACCGGGCCTGGTTCTCGCTGGGCGACCGGGTCGCGGCGGCGCAGTTGGCGGCGGTGCTGCTGGGGTTCGTGGTGCTGGTGCTGGTGCTCGAGCGTGCCAGCCGGGGCCGCCGCCGGTTTGCCGATGCCAGCCTGCGGCGCGGCGCCAGCCACCGGCTGCCACTGCGCGGCGGCTGGGGCGCATTGGCGGTGCTGGGCTGCACTGTTCCGCTGGTGGGCGGTTTTGCGCTGCCGGCCGGCCTGCTGCTGCACATGGCGCTGCGCGAAGGAGATGCCCAGTTTGGCGAGCGCTTTGTACGACTGGCCGGCAACAGCGTGCTGCTGGCCGGGCTGACCGCGCTGCTGGCCGTCGTGCTGGCGCTGCTGCTCGGTTATGCAGCGCGCACCCACCGCGGCATGGCCCTGCGCTGGGCCCACCGGGTGGCTGGGCTGGGTTATGCGTTGCCGGGCTCGGTGATCGCGGTGGGGGTGCTGATCCCGGTGACCCGTCTCGACCATGCGCTGGGAGCTTTGGCGCAGCAGCTGTTGGGCTGGCAACCCGGGCTGCTGCTGACCGGCAGCATCGCCGCGCTGGTCTATGCCTGCCTGGTGCGCTACTTGACGGCGGCGATGCAGGCGGTGGATGCCGGCCTGGCCAGGATCACCCCCAGCATGGACCAGGTGGCCCGCAGCCTGGGCCACAGCCCGGCTCAGACCTTGTGGCGGGTGCACCTGCCGCTGCTGCGCGGCAGTGCGCTGACCGCCGGCCTGCTGGTTTTCATCGACGTGATGAAGGAGCTGCCGGCCACGCTGGTGATGCGGCCGTTCAACTTCGACACGCTGGCCACCCAGGCCTACACATTGGCCGCCGACGAGCGCCTGGCCGAGGCGTCCACCGCGGCGCTGGCGATCGTGGTGGTGGGCCTGCTGCCGATGGTGGTGATCTGCCGGCAGATTGCACGCGGCCAGGCCATCAGTGCCAGCTGAGGTGGCGATGGGCTGGGCCGCCCGGGCGGGGGCGGCGCCCGCCTTGGCGCCGTCTTGGGCTTACTTCCAGCCCGCCCGGTCAAACACCTTTTGCGCCAGCACGGCGTTTTTGGCCAGGTCGCCAACCGGCAGCGCATCGGGCTTGAAGCTGCCCAGCGCTGCCAGTGTCGGGTTGGCTTGCACGCTACCCTTGACCACCGGCCACTCGTTGTTGCCGTTGGCAAAGTAGGCCTGCGCCTCATCGCTGGCCAGGTAGTCCATGAACTTCAGCGCCGCATCACGGTTGGGCGCGTGTTTCAGCACCCCCGCACCCGAGACGTTGACATGCGTGCCCCAGGTGGTCTGGTTGGGCCAGACGATGCCCACCGCGGCCATCGCCTGCTGGTCTTCGGGCTTGGTGCTGCGCAGCAAACGCACCAGGTAGTAGGTGTTGGACACCGTCACGCCGCACTCGCCGGCAGCGACCGACTTGATCTGGTCGGTGTCGCCGCCCTTGGGGCTGCGCGCAAAGTTGGCCACCAGGCCACGCGCCCAGGTCTCGGCCTTGGCCTCGCCCTCGTGGGCGATCACCGCCGCGCCCAGCGACAGGTTGTAGGGGTGGCTGCCCGAGCGCATGCAGACCTGGCCCTTCATCGTCGGCGTGGCCAGATCGGCGTAGTTCTGCACCTGGCCCGGCTTGACGGCGGCCTTGTTGTACACGATCACCCGCGCCCGGGTTGAAAACGCGACCCAGTTGGGTGTGCGCAGCCCGGCCGGGATGCGCTCGTCCAGGACCTTGCTCTTGATCGGCTGGAACAGGCCCAGGCTGTCGGCCGCCTCCAGCCGGGCCGCGTCCACCGTGATCAGCACGTCGGCCGGGCTGGCTGTGCCTTCGTTGCGGATGCGCTCGACCAGCTCTTCTTCCTTGCCGTCGAGCCGGTTGATCTTGATGCCGGTGGACTTGGTGAAGTTGGCGTACAGCGCCTCGTCGGTCTGGTAATGGCGGGCCGAGTAGAGGTTGAGCACGTTGGCCTGGGCCTGCGCCTGAACGGCGGCTGGCAGCGCGGCCAGGCCGAGCAGACCGATCAGGCCGAGCGTGGCGCGGCGGGTGCGGGTGCGGATGAAACGGGGCAGCATGGTGGGCCTTTGGGAGTGCAACTGAGACTTCTTTTATGATAACAAGAATTATTCGCAATGGCGTGATGTGGGTCAAGCCTGCGGGTGACTGAGCGCAAGCCGGCCGCACTCGTACGGGCTTTTGCAACGCAACTGGCGGGGGCGGCGCTGCAGTCCGCCAGCCGCTACAGCCAGCCCACCCGCTTGAAGCGCCAGTACATCGCGCCGCAGGTGGCGGCGATCAGGCCCAGCGCGGCCGGGTAGGCCCAGGGCTGTTCCAGCTCCGGCATGTGCTTGAAGTTCATGCCCCAGACGCCGACAAAAAAAGTGGCCACCGCAAAGATGCCGGCCCAGGCGGCCAGCCGCTTGGTGACCTCGCTCTCCTCGATCGTGACCATCGACAAATTGACCTGGATCGCGGTGCCGATAGTGTCGCGGATGGTGTCGATGGCGGTCTGCAAGCGCGCCAGGTGGTCGGCAATGTCGCGAAAGTAATCGGTGCTGGCCAGGCACACGCTGGGCACCCGGCCGCCGTAGAGCTTGCCCACGGCGTCCAGCAGCGGTGAAACCGCATGACGCAGCACCGTGACCTTGTGCTTGAGCTGGTAGAGCCGCTCGATGTTGGCGCGGCCGGCACCGCGGTCGAAAATCTGGTCCTCGATGGTTTCCAGCTCGGATTCGAGCGCGTCGACCAGCGGAAAGTAGCGGTCCACCACCGCGTCCATCAGCGCGTACAGCACAAAGCTCGAGCCTTGGCGCAGCAGCGTGGGCTCCCGCTCGCAACGCTCGCGCACCCCCAAAAAGCCCTGGGTGCTGCTGTTGCGCACGGACAGCACGTAGTTGCTGCCGGCAAACACGTTGACCTCGCCCAGCCGCAGCTCGTCCGTGGGGGCCAGCTCCAGCAGGTGCAGCACGGCAAACACCGAGTTGCCGTACTCCTCGATCTTGGGCCGCTGGTGGCCGTGGCGGGCGTCCTCGACCGCTAGGTCGTGCAGGCCAAACTCATGCTGCATCTGGTAAAGCTCGACATCGCTGGCGTCGCGCAGCGCCACCCAGACAAAGCAGCCGGGCTGGCTGATGTAGTCGCTGATGTCTTCGGTGGCGATGTCGGCGAGCTTGGCGCCGTCGCGGTAGGCAACGCAGTTGATCAGCATGGGGGTCTCTTGGGCGTCGGGCGGGCAGGCCGTGGCACGGTGGGCGTGGGGGTGGAGAGCCGATGTTGGCACGGTCGGTGCGCCGGCCGGGCGGTGGATGACGCCGCCGCGGCTTGGGCCTAGAGTGTGCAACGTCTTGACTGCCGCGCCCGGCCATGCACAACGGCCCCAGCGGCGCAGAACGAGGTCCGCCATGTCCAACCGACCGTCGCCCCAGATCTTTGTCAGCTACAGCCACCACGATGCCGGTTGGCGCCAACAGCTGTTTGCCGACGATGTGCCCACCACGTTGGGCTTGGCGCAGGTCTGGACTGACACCCGCATCCGCGCTGGCGATGCCTGGCAGTCCGAGATCGACCAGCGGCTGCAAAGCTCGGCGGTGGCGGTGCTGCTGGTCAGCAAGAACTTCCTGGCCTCGAAATTCATCAACGACCGCGAATACCCGCAGATCCTCAAGCGTGCCGCCACCGGCCGCCTGCGGGTGGTGTGGATCCCGGTCGGCATCAGCCTGGAGGCCCTGCAATCCCAGCGCGCCGATCTGGTGGCCCTGCAGTGCGCCACTGGCCTGGGCGGGATGCTGCCCGACACGCCGCAAGGATGCCCTGCGGCCACGCTGCAGGCCTTGTCCCGGCAGGTGCACGACGAGTTGCGGTCGGCGCTGGACCACCACGGCGCCGACCTGGCGCGGCTGGTGGAGGGCCGCTACGAGGTGCAGCACCGCATCGGCGAGGGCAATCTGGCGTCGGTCTACCAGGCCCGCGACCCGGTGCTCAACCGCCTGGTGGTGATCAAAGTGCTCAAAGACCCGGCCCAGCGCCTGTCCTTCATGAACGACGTGACGGACGCGGTCCGGACGTCGGAGGAGCCCAACTTCATCAACATCTATGACGCCGCCCGTGAGCAGAGCACCGCGTATTGCGTGATGCAGCTGGTGCGGGGCCGCTCGCTGCAAGCCGTGCTGCAAGAGCTGCGCGGCCTGCGCAGCGCCGGCGAGCGCAGCAGTGCGATGTCGATGCAGACCCTGAGGCAGGTGTTTGTGCGGCTGGTGGCGGCGATGGCGCGGGCCCATGCCAAGGGCATCGTCTACGGCAACCTCAAGCCATCGAACATCATGCTCGACGAGGACAACGAGCCCTTCATCCTGCCGATTGGCCGCAGGCGGGACCGCTTGCGCGAATTCAAGTCGGTGCAGGCACTGGTTGGCCGGCTGGCCAGCGCCCGCAAGCAGGGCCGGGCGCCCACCGAGGCCGACCAGGAGGACCTGGCCTATCTGGTGCCCGACCAGTTCAGCGAGCAGTTCGAGCCGGTCAACCCGCGGCTGACCGACCAGTACATGCTGGGTCTGCTGGCCTATGAGATGGCCACCGGCGAGCGGCCCTTGCGGGTGGCCGATCCGGCGGCACTGCTGACGCTCGGTCGCGCCGCGTTTGCCGAGCTGCCGTCTGTGGCGTTGGTGCGGCCGCTGTGCCCGGAACGCATCGTGAAATTGGTGGCCCGGATGGCTGCGATCGACGCGGGCCAGCGCCATGCCCGCCTGGACGACGTGCTGGCCGAAGCCGATCTGCACGACGACCTGGGCCTGGTGATCGCGCGCGACAGCTACCGGCGCTGCGCGCAGAACCCTGCCTTCGACACCGCGTTCTTCAAGCACTTTTATGCCAACTTCCTGGCCCGCTGCCCCGATGCCGCGCCGGCGTTCCAGCGCTTCGGTGTGGTCGACTGGCAGCGCCAGCACAGCATGCTCAAACAGGCGGTGCTGCTGCTGTTTGCGTTTGCCAAACAGCAAGACGCCAGCGTCGAGCCCAACCTGCTCAGCCGCATTGCGGCGACCCATGCCGCGATCCCGCCGCGCTTTTACGCGCCGTTTCTCGAATCGCTGGTCGTCACGGTTTGCGGCAGCCCCGATGGCGGGTTGGCGCCGTTTGATGACGAATGCCAGCAGCCCGAGCAGCGCCAGCAGTTGGCGGTTTACTGGCGTCAGGCGTTGGCGCCGGGCGTCCGCTACCTGCGTGACCGTGCCGAACTCGCGCGTGATGCCGCCGATGCCGCCGCAGCGGCTGATGCGGCCCTGGCCGGCAGCCTCGCCGCCGCCGCCCCGTCGCAGCCGATCAGCGTTCGACCATCAGCCCGCGCCGCTCGATGAAGGCCACCACCTCGGCCAGGCCCTCGCGGGTCTTGAGGTTGCTCATGACAAACGGCCGGCGCCCGGCGTGGTCGGGCCGCATCCGGCGGGTGTCGGCGGCCATCACGTCCAGGCTGGCGCCGACATAGGGCGCCAGGTCGGTCTTGTTGATCACGAACAGGTCGCTCTTGGTGATGCCGGGGCCGCCCTTGCGCGGGATCTTCTCGCCGGCAGCCACGTCGATGACGTAGATCGTCAGGTCGGACAATTCGGGGCTGAAGGTGGCGGCCAGGTTGTCGCCGCCGGATTCGATGAAGACGATGTCGGCGTCCGGAAACTTCTCCAGCATGCGGTCCACCGCCTCCAGGTTGATCGACGCGTCCTCGCGGATGGCGGTGTGCGGGCAGCCGCCGGTCTCCACGCCCATGATGCGCTCGGCCTCCAGCGCACCGGCGACGGTCAGCAGGCGCTGGTCCTCCTTGGTGTAGATGTCGTTGGTGATGACCACCAGGTCCCAGCGGTCACGCATCGTCTTGCACAGCATCTCGACCAGGGTGGTCTTGCCCGACCCCACCGGACCACCCACGCCCACGCGCAGCGGCGGCAGTTTTTTGGTGCGGCTGGGGATGTGGTGCAGGGCGGTCATGGCGGGCTTTCGGTGGCGGTTGTCTGGGGACAAGCAGTGTTCATGCCGCAGCGGCGGTCAGCTGCGGAACAGGCGCGAATACTGCGCCTCGTGCCGTGCCGATGTGATGGCCAGCATCGGCGCCAGGTTCTGCCGTGCGCCGTCACCGGCGGCTGCGGTGGCGATGGCGGCGTCCACCGCAGCGGGCAGGGCGTCGGCCAGGCTGGCCAGCAGGCGCTGGCCGGCGCTCTGGCCCAGCGGCACGGATTTGAGCGAGGCCTGCACCATGTTTTCGGCCCAGCCAAAGCCAAAGGCCAGCAGCACCTCGCGCAGCGGTGCGCCGGTGGTGGATGAGGCCAACGCAAAGGCTACCGGCCAGGTTGGGGCGGGGCGCAGCGCGGCCAGCAGCGTGACGCGGGCGTCGTCGGGCCGGCGCTGGCGCAGCCATTCGGTCATCGACCGGCCCATCTGCTCCGTCTGTTGGCGCATCTCACGCGATTCGCGGGTCAGCACCGACCAGCGGTTGAGTTCGGTGATGCGCTCTGCGATTTGCGCGCTGTCGACACGCTGCCAGGCCTTGAAGGCGCTGGCCAGTAGCGGCAGCTCGGCGCGCTGCAGGCTCAGGGCGAGCTGGTCGCGCAGCCAGCGGCCGGCGCTGGCCTCGTCGCTGACCTGACCACCATCGATGGCCGATTCCAGGCCCTCGGAGTAGCTGAAACCGCCCACCGGCAAGGCCGGCGAGGCCAGCCAGATCAGCTGCAGCAGGGCGCTGGCGGACAGCGGCTGCGGCACACGCCGTACACGGGGCATGGCCGGTCAGGGCTTGTGGGACGGGTCGTGTGGGTGGCTGTGCGCCGGGCCGTGGGCCTTGTCGTGGCCGTGGCCGTGGTCGTGGCCACAGCCCGGACCGTGCACATGGGCCGGCGCGGCGGCAGCGGCCCGCACCGGTATCGCGATCGGGCGGCGCTGGACCGCAGCGGGGTCATGCTCGTGGTCATGCGCGTCACCCTGCGCGTGGTCTAGGCCATGGCCGGTGCCGTGGCCACCCGACCCGTAGGCGCCGCCCTCGGGCTCGAAGGCCTCCACCGCGTCGCTGACGATCAGGTGCTGCTGGCGCAGCATGTCGGCCAGCACATGATCGGGTTCAAGCTTGAGGTGGTCGGGCTTGAGCTCCAGCGCCACATGGCGGTTGCCCAGGTGGTAGGCGGCGCGCACCAGATCGAAAGGCGTGCCGTGCTTGGCGCAGGCACGCACCACCAGCACCGGTTGCGGGGCGGCCAGCACGCGGATCAGCGAGCCGTCCTCGGCCACCAGCACATCGCCACCCCGGACGGCGGTGCCGCGCGGCAGGAACACGCCCAGACTGCGGCCCAAAGAGTCGGTGGCATCGAAGCGGCTTTTTTGCCGCACGTCCCAGTCAAGTTCGACCTGGGCGGCGCGTTTGATCAGCACGGCGGCCAAACCGCGGCCGCCGGGGATGAGCTTGTTGATGGTCAGCATGGGGCGATTGTGTCGCGGATCAAAAACGGCCGTGCGGCGGGCGGCCGGTACGGCGTCAGAGCGCGCGGGCAACGATCGCCAGCACAAACACCACCAGCCCGAGTGCCAGGTTGACCATCACCCGCGGGCGAATCAGGGCCAGGTTGGCAGCGGCGGCAGACCAGTCGCGGCCGGCCACCGCACGCTGCAGGCGCGCGGCCGGGCCCCAGCGCAGTTGCGCAAAAATCACCCCCATCACCGTGCCCAGCGCCAGCATCGCATGCACGCTCCAGTGAACGCGGCCCATGCCGCCGGCCAGCACAGTCATCGCCGCGCCGCTGGCAAACAACACCGCGATGGCCACCAGCACACCATTGAAAAACCGCCACAACGCCACCGCCAAAAAGGCCAGCCGCAGCGGGGGGTCCAGCGTCTGCACAGCGGCCGGGCGCACGGCCAGCGTGATCACCGCCATGCCGCCAACCCAGAAGGCGGCAGCCAGGGCGTGCAGGCAGAGCAGGGCAGCGTAGGTCAGGGTCATGGCGGGCTGGCGGCGATCAAAACAGGAAGTACTTCTGCGCCATCGGCAGCACGCTGGCCGGCTCGCAGGTCAGCAGCGCGCCGTCGGCCCGCACCTCGTAGGTCTGGGCGTCGATCTGCATGGTCGGCAGGTAGTGGTTGTGCACCATATCGGCCTTTTTGACGCTGCGGTTGCCCTTTACAGCCACCAGCCGTTTGGCCAGGCCGTAACGCTCGGCTGTGCCGCTGGCCAGGCTGGCGCCGCTGACAAAGGTCAGCGAGGTGCTGCCCAGCGCCTTGCCGTAGCTGCCG
>JANMXG010000100.1:0-6625 GCA_031394235.1 Betaproteobacteria bacterium | reverse complement strand
TCCTGGGCGCTGTTGCCTTGCCAGGCGATCTTGGTGATGTCCACCAGCACCACGGCGGCGTCGCTGCCCGCGGCGGCGGTGACCATGTTGCGGGTGTACTGCTCATGGCCGGGGGCGTCGGCAATGATGAACTTGCGTTTGCGGGTGGCAAAGTAGCGGTAAGCCACGTCGATCGTGATGCCCTGCTCTCGCTCGGCCTCCAGGCCGTCGGTCAGCAGCGACAGGTCCACCGGCCCGCCAGCGGCGCGCTTTTCCAGCGTGTCGAGTTGGTCGGCCAGGATGGCCTGGCTGTCGTACAACAGGCGGCCGATCAGCGTGCTCTTGCCGTCATCGACGCTGCCGGCAGTCAGGAAACGCAGGGCGCGGTGGTCGGTGCCTGCCGGGATGTCCTGGCGCACGCTGCCCGAACTGACGGGGAAGGACGGTGTTGCGGTGGGGGTCAAGACAGCGCTCATGGTCAAAAATATCCTTCTTTTTTGCGGCGTTCCATCGACGCCTCGGAGCTGCGGTCGTCCATGCGGGTGGCGCCGCGCTCGCTGACCGTCACGGTCAGCGTCTCGGCCACGATCTCGGCGGCGTTGGCCGCGTCGCTCTCGACCGGGCAGGTGCAGGTCATGTCGCCGACGGTGCGAAAGCGCACGGTGGCGGTTTCGACGGTTTCGCCCGCTTCGGGCGGTGTCACATCGGTCAAGGGCACCAGCAAGCCCTTGCGCCGGATGATCTCGCGCTGGTGCGAGTAGTACAGGCTGGGCAGCGGGATGTTCTCGCGGGCAATGTAGAGCCACACATCCAACTCGGTCCAGTTGCTGATCGGAAAGCTGCGAAAGTGCTCACCCGGGCGGTGCCGGGTGTTGAACAGCGTCCACAACTCGGGCCGCTGCTCCTTGGGCAGCCACTGGCCGAAGCTGTCGCGGTGGCTGAAGATGCGCTCCTTGGCACGGGCCTTTTCTTCGTCGCGCCGGGCGCCACCGATCAGGCAATCGAAGCGGTGTTCTTCGATGGACTCCAGCAGTGTCACGGTCTGGTGGCCGTTGCGCGACTCCAGCGGATGCGCCAAGCGCACCGTGCCGCGTTTCATGCTGTCCTCGAGATGGCCGACCAGCAGGCGATCGCCCATCTCGGCAACCCGTTGGTCACGGAAGGTGATCACCTCGGGAAAGTTGTGGCCGGTGTCAACGTGCAGCAGCGGGAAGGGCAGCTTGCCTTTAAAGTCGTTGCCAGGGCCGGCGCCCGGCCGCTCCGAAGCCGGACCGCCCCCCTCGGGGTACGACCCGGCGCGCAGCGCAGGGCCTAGGGGCGACGTGATCCTGTTTTTAAAGGCCTTCTCGGCCAGGCGCAGCACGACGCAAGAGTCCTTGCCGCCCGAAAACAGCAGCGCCGGGCGCTCGAACGACGCCACCACCTCACGCAGGATGAAGATCGCTTCTTCTTCCAGCCAGTCGAGGTGGCGCTGGTCCAACTCGGGCAGCAGGGTATCCAGGTCAACACGCGCGTTCATGCGGCGGCTCCAATGTTCGATTCAGGGCTGGTCTCAGTGGGCTGGGCCACGTGCAGGCCGCACTCCTTGAGCGACTCGTCCTCCCACCACCAGCGGCCGGCGCGAAAGTCCTCGCCCACCGCGATGGCGCGGGTGCAGGGGGCGCAACCGATGCTGGGCATGAACTGGTCGTGCAGCGGGTTGTAGGGCACGTTGTTGAGCCGGATGTAGTGCCAGACGTCGGCCCAGCTCCAATCGGCCAGCGGGTTGAGCTTGGTGCGGCCGGCGTCATCGACATCCTGAAACGGCACCTCACCGCGTGCACCACTTTGCGCACGACGCAGCCCGGTGACCCAGGCCTGGCGGTCGGCCAGCATCCGGCCCAGCGGCTCCATCTTGCGCACGCCGCAGCAGGCTTTGCGCAGCGCCAGGCTGCGGTACATCATGTCCTGGCCATTGTTCTTGACGAAGTGCAGCACAGCGTCGGCCTGCGGCCGGAAGACCTCGACCGCCAGCCGGTAGTGCTGGCTGATGGTGTCGATCAGCGTCACCGTCTCGGGATGCAGCTTGCCGGTCTCCAGCGTGGCGATCGCAACGGTCAGGTGGTGGCGGGCGATCAGGTCGGTGACCACCATGTCCTCGGCACCCAGGCTGGTGGACTGCACGATGGTGCCAGCATGGTCTACCGCAGCCGATTGCAAGACCGCCAGGGCGTGGGCCACGCGGCCGTCAAAGCCGGCAGTTTCACGGGCGTACAGGTCGATCGCGCTCATCCTCAAATCCCCTGGCCGGCAGACAACTCGGCGGCTTGTTGTGCCGTCAGGCGGGCCGCAACCGGACCGACTTCGCGCGACAAATCACGGGCAAAAGCAGGCAGCGGTTGGCGGGTGTCACCCTGGTAGTGGCCGGCAAAAAAGCCCAAAGCACGCTCGGCGACCTCGATCTTCTGGTCGGGGCGCAACTGCGCGGCATCAAAGCCGGTGCGCGCCAGCAGCGGCACCATGTCCACCAGCACGTCGCCGGTGGCGCGCACCTCCCCGGCAAAGCGGTAACGCGCGCGCAGCAAGCGGGCTTGGCTGTAGGCCCGGCCGTCCACCCATTTCGGGAAGTGCAACACCACCAGGGACAAGCGCGGCAGGTCGGGCGCCAGGGATTCGATGTCGGTGGTGTTGGCCACGGTCACGCCCACCCGCACACCCTGCGGCCAGGTGTCGCGCACGGCATGCCACTGCTCCAGCGTCAACAGGCTGTGCGCGCGGGCGGGCGGATGCGGCTGGGGGCCGTCCTCACCGCCAGCGGTTTGCCAGCGATCGTGGTGGGAGTCGATGAAGTTCATGAGGCTGCGGCGCAATGCGGTAGGGGGCTTGGGCGGTTGGCGTGAAGCATTGCAGCGCTCAGTGCTTGGCCGTCAGGTGGCGCTGCGCGTCGGCGGCAGCCTTGAAACTGGGCAGGCCGATGCGCCGCACCGCGTCTATAAAGCGCTCACCGGCCAGACGCTGGGCGCGGTAGACATCGACCACTGCTTCGATCACGTCGGGCACCTCCTCGGCCGCAAATGACGGGCCGATCACCTTGCCCGCCGCCGCATCGCCGCTGAGGGTGCTGCCGTCCGAGCCACCCAGCGAGACCTGGTACCACTCGTCACCGTCCTTGTCCACGCCCAGGATGCCGATATGGCCGCTGTGGTGGTGGCCGCAGCTGTTGATGCAGCCACTGATGTGCAGATCGATGTCGCCGATGTCGTAGATCTCGTCCAGGTCGGCGAAGCGCTCGGTGATTGCCGCGGCCACCGGGATCGACCGGGCATTGGCCAGCGCGCAAAAATCGCCGCCCGGGCAGTTGATCATGTCGGTCAACAGGCCGATGTTGGGGGTGGCAAAGCCATGGCCCCGCGCCGCCTCGAACAGCGCCGGCAGATCGGTCACGCTCACCCAGGGCAGCAGCAGGTTCTGGTCATGCGTGACGCGCAGCTCACCGTGGCTGAATTGGGAGGACAGCGTGGCCGCGGCATCCATCTGGTCGGCGGTGGCGTCGCCCGGCGGCAGGCCGGTGCGCTTGAGCGACAAGGTCACCGCCCGGTAGCCCGCCACCTGGTGGGCGTGCACATTGCGCTGCAACCAGCGGGTGTAGGCCAGCGGGGCGGCATTGGCGTCATCCACCGGGGCGGCGACCTCGGGCGATGCCAGCACACCGGCCGGCCGCACAAAGCTTTCGGCGATGCGGTCGAACTCCGCCTGCGGGATCAGCTGGGTGCCGGCGCCGACGTCTTCGCTCAGGATGCGGGCAAATTCAGCCTCGACCGCATCGAAATACTTTTGGCCCTCGGCCTTGACCAAAATCTTGATGCGCGCCTTGTAGGCGTTGTCGCGCCGCCCGTAGCGGTTGTAGACCCGCACGATGGCCTCCAGGTAGCACAGGATCTGCGCCCAGGGCAGGAAATCGCGGATCACCGTGCCGATGATCGGGGTGCGGCCCATGCCGCCACCCACCTGCACCCGGAAGCCCACCTCACCGGCCGCGTTCTTGAGCAGTTGCAGACCGACATCGTGCCAGCCGATCGCGGCCCGGTCCTCGACCGTGCCCGAGACCGCAATCTTGAACTTGCGCGGCAGGAAAGCGAACTCAGGGTGCAGCGTGCTCCACTGCCGCATGACCTCGCAATACGGGCGTGAATCGACGATCTCGTCGGCCGCCACGCCGGCCAGCGCGTCGGCGGTGATGTTGCGGATGCAGTTGCCGCTGGTCTGGATGCCGTGCATGTCCACCGCGGCCAGCTGGTCCATCACGTCGGCGGCCTGGGTCAGCGGGATCCAGTTGTACTGCAGGTTCTGGCGGGTGGTGAAGTGGCCGTAGCCCCGGTCGTACTGGCGGGCGATGCTGGCCAACTGGTGCAGTTGGGCGGCGTTGAGCTCACCGTAGGGCACGGCCACCCGCAGCATCGGCGCATGGCGCTGCACATACCAGCCGTTTTGCAAGCGCAGCGCCTTGAAGTCGTCCTCCGGCAAGGTGCCGCTGAGGTGGCGGTCCAGTTGGTCGCGGAACTGCGCGGCGCGGGCATGCACAAACTGGCGGTCGAAGTCGGTGTAGGCGTACATCGTCAGGGTCTGAAAATGAAGGGCGATTGATAGGAAGGGTTGATTCTGGCCAGGGTCAGTGGATGACCTTGAGGCCCGCCGTCACCAAAGACACGCACAGCAGCGCACGGATCAGCCGCTCGGGCATGGTCTTGGTCAGGTGGGCGCCCAGCCAGATACCCGGCAGCGAGCCGATCAGCAACGAACCCAGGAGCGCCCATTCCACATGGCCCAGCCAGGCGTGGCCCAGACCAGCCACCAGCGTCAGCGGCACGGCATGCGCAATGTCGGTACCTACCACCCGCTGCGTTGGCCAGCGCGGGTTGAGCAGCAGAATGAGCGTGGCGCCCACCGCGCCGGCGCCGATCGACGACAGCGACACCAGCACGCCCAGCATCACGCCACAGGCCACCGTCAACATCGCCTTGCGGCGCTCGGGCAGCCAGCGCTCCAGCTTCAGGCCCAAGCGGTGCCAGACCTGTTTGAAGGCCACCACCACGGCGGTCAGCAGCAGCGCGATGCCGAGTGAAAACGTCAACGCGCTGGCCCAGCCCTTGGTGATGCCGGTGAAACTCATCAGCGCGATGGTGAGGATCGTTGCCGGGATGCTGCCGGCCAGCAGCAGGCCCGTGGTGCGGTAGTCGACATGGCCGTAGCGGTGGTGGGCCCAGGCGCCGCCCGACTTGGTGGCGGCGGCAAACCACAGGTCGGTGCCGATGGCCACCGCTGGGTGCAGCTTGAAAACGCCGATCAGCAGCGGTGTCATCAGCGACCCGCCACCAACGCCGGTCATGCCGACGATGGCGCCAATGCCGAAGCCGCTGGCGATGGCCACCCAGCCTGCCACCCCCTCCGTCGCCCCACCCGCCATCCAGTCCATTCAGCCGCCCAATGCCAGTTGTGGGGCGCGTTGCCCCGATCAGGGGGCAACTCTAAAACGGCAGATTCATAATTCAAACGACTCATTAGTTTGCTGCTCATACTCAATTGGAATAAAGGCGGGGCGGCGGTGTGCCTGCTTCCTACAATCGACCGATGAATCGACGACAGACAAGCCGGGCGCTGCTGGCCGCTTTGCTGGCCGGTGGCCTGGCGGGCTGCCAGACACCGCCTCCTGCAACCCCCGCACCACCCCCCGCCGCGTCGCCCCTCCCGCCGGTCGCCCTCAAACCCCCCAAGCCGCCGCGCATCGGCCTGGCGCTGGGCGGTGGTGCAGCCCGCGGTTTTGCCCATATCGGGGTGATCCAGGTGCTGGAAGAAGCCGGTATCCGGCCGGACCTGGTGGTGGGCACGTCAGCCGGCAGCCTGGTGGCCGCGCTGTATGCGGCCGGGCGGACGGGGGCCGAGTTGGCGCGGGTGGCGCTGGCGATGGACGAGTCGGCCATCACCGACTGGTCGTTCCCGGGGCGAGGCATGATCCGCGGCGACGCGCTGGCACGCTATGTGCGGGACCAAACCGGCGGCCGCACGATCGAGCAACTGCCCTTGCCTTTGGGCATCGTCGCCACCGATCTGGACAGCGGCTCGGCCGTGTTGTTCCAGCGTGGCGACATCGGTCTGGCGGTGCGGGCCTCGAGTGCCGTGCCGGCCGTGTTCCAGCCGGTGGCCATTGGCGGGCGGGAGTATGTCGACGGCGGCCTGGTGTCGCCGGTGCCGGTGCGCTTTGCCCGGCAGATGGGGGCCGAGCTGGTGATTGCGGTCGACATCTCGTCGCCGCCCGACGGCAACGCCACCGGCGATCCGTTCAAGATGCTGCTGCAGACCTTTGCCATCATGGCCAAAAGCATCAATACCCTGGAGTTGAAAGACGCCGATCTGGTGCTGAGGCCGCGGCTGCTGGGCGTGTCGAGCGCAGATTTCACCGCACGCAAGCGGGCAATCGACTCGGGCCGCGAGGCAGCGACCGCCGCGCTGGCGGCACTGCGGCTGCGTCTGGCTGCACTGACCCGCTGACGCGCGCACATCAAAAAGGCCGGCAGCACACGCTGCGCGGGCAGACGTAAAGAAGCCCGGTAGCACGCGCTCCCGGGCAGACGTAAAAAAGCCCGGTAGCAAGCTACCGGGCTGAAGGTAC
>JANMXG010000099.1:0-17977 GCA_031394235.1 Betaproteobacteria bacterium | reverse complement strand
GCCTTGCTCACGCCCAGCGGCATCGCCGCCGACAAGGGCGCGGCCGAGTTTTTCAAAAGCATTTCAGCCACCGGCCGGTGGGGCGCCTTGTTCGACTTCGAGAACAAGAAGGTGTTTTTTCCGGATGTACACGCCAGCTTCAAGTTCTGCACGCTGGTGTTTGGTGGGGCTGAGCGCCAGTTTGAGCAAGCCCGTTGCGCGTTCTTCCTGCACAGCCTGGCCGAACTGGACCGGCCCGACCGCACGCTGGCGCTGACGCGCGAAGACTGTCAGCTGGTCAACCCGAACACCGGTGCTGCGCCCATTTTCCGCAGCCGCCTCGATGCGGACTTGACCCCACGCCTGTACCGCGAAAACCCGGTGCTGATCCGGCACCGCGGCGCAAGCGAAACTCAGGGCGTCCTGCCGGACCGCAAGGCCTGGCCGGTGAAGTACCTCGGCATGTTCCCCATGACCAATCACTCCGGGCTGTTCCTGAAGCAAAGCGAGTTGCGGGCGCAGGGGTGGCAGCCTGGTGCTCTCGGTCGGTGGCGACTGGCCGGCGCTCAAGCCGTGCCGCTCTACGCGGGCAAGATGATTCAGATGTTCGATCATCGTGCTGCGGATGTTGTGCTCAACCCGGCGAATCTCCATCGCGCTGCCCAGCCGGAAGCAATTCAAACGGCAAGCAAAGAGCGTCCTGATCGGTTTTCAATCCCGCAGGGTTGGGTGCGGGCAACCGATACGAGCGCCAATGGTTTTGAATGGGCGCTGGGCTTCAGGAGATTTCATCGACCATGCACCTTTACGGCCTGTCTGAGGCCGAAGCGGCCCATGTTCTGGACAGCTTCCCGATCGTGCGTGAGCACGACCTCACCGCCTTCGGTGTTTTCCGCACCCAGGTCGACGTGCTGGCGCAGCTGCGCGCGATCAACGGCGGCGTGCTGCAGGTCACAGCGCAGGTCGCCGCGCCAGCCTGATCGCTATACTTTCCCTACAGCGCCGATTTGATCCAGATTGCGGGCGCTCTAAAAATGCCGCTAAAAGTGTGACGCCCCACCCCGGTCGTCCAGCGCTTGCAGCGGTGCCCCGGTTTTTTCAAGCGCCTCGCACCCATGGCCTCGATCGGCAACGTCACACCGCAAACAATGGTTTTCGAGGCGCCGCTTGCGCTGATGAGCGGGGCGACGCTGGCCGGCTACACCCTCGTCTACGAGACCTACGGCACGCTCAACGCGGCGCGCAACAACGCCGTGCTGGTCTGCCATGCGCTCAACGCTAGCCACCATGTCGCTGGCACCCATGCCGGCGTGGAGCGCAGCGAGGGCTGGTGGGACAACCTGATCGGCCCGGGCAAGCCGCTCGACACCGACCACTTCTTCGTCATCGGCGTCAACAACCTGGGCTCGTGTTTCGGCTCGACCGGGCCGGCAGACATCAACCCGGCCACCGGCACCCCCTGGGGCGCGGATTTTCCGGTGGTCACGGTCGAAGACTGGGTCGATGCCCAGGCCCGGTTGCTGGACGCACTGGGCATCGGGCGCCTGGCCGCCGTGCTGGGCGGCAGCCTGGGCGGCATGCAGGCACTGAGCTGGACCCTGCGCCACCCCGATCGCGTGGGTGAGTGCATCGCGGTGGCCACCGCGCCCAATCTGTCGGCGCAAAACATCGCCTTCAACGAGGTGGCACGCCGCGCCATCATCACCGACCCCGACTTCCACGGCGGGCACTTCTATGCCCATGGCGTGGTGCCCAAACGGGGCCTGCGGGTGGCCCGCATGATCGGCCACATCACCTACCTGTCGGACGATTCGATGGAGGAGAAGTTCGGCCGCAGCCTGCGCAAGGCGGGCGAGGACGGGCGCTCTGCCGAGCCGGGTTACTCGACCCAGGAAATCGAGTTCCAGATCGAGAGCTACCTGCGCTACCAGGGCGACAAGTTCAGCGAGTACTTTGATGCCAACACTTATTTGCTGATCACCCGGGCGCTGGACTATTTCGATCCGGCGCGGGCTCACGGCGGCGATTTGTCGGCGGCGTTCACGGTCGCGCGCGGCATCCGTTTTCTGCTGGTGAGCTTCTCCACCGACTGGCGGTTTTCGCCGGCCCGCTCGCGTGAGCTGGTCAAGGCGCTGGTGGACAACCGGATCGACGTGTCGTATGCCGAGATCGACGCGCCGCACGGCCACGACGCGTTTTTGCTGGACGACCCGCGCTACCACGGCGTGCTGCGCGCCACTTTTGACCGCATCGCTGGCGAGTTGGCGGCGTTGCCCCCGATCACGCCCGAACAGGCGCTGATCGCCGACCTGGTGCCTGCCAGCTCGCGGGTGCTCGACCTGGGCTGCGGCAACGGCGCGCTGCTGGCGCACTTGCAGCGCAGCAAGGGCTGCCGCGGCTACGGCGTGGAGATCGACGACGCCAACCTGTTGGCCTGCGCGCGCGCGGGCGTCAACGTGGTGCAGCTCAACCTCGAGGAGGGCTTGGCGCTGTTCGAGGACCGCAGCTTCGACGTGGTGCTGCAATTGCAGACCCTGCAGCACCTGCGCAATACCGAGAAGATGTTGCGCGAGACGGCGCGTGTCGGCCGCACCGGCATCGTCAGCTTCCCGAACTTTGCGCACTGGCCGAACCGGCTGTCGGTGTTGCGCGGGCGCATGCCGGTCACACGCGCGCTGCCCTACGAGTGGTACGACACCCCCAACATCCGGGTCGGCACCTTCGCCGATTTCGAGCGGCTGGCACGGCGCAACGGGCTCAACATCCTGGACAGTTTTGGTCTGCAGGCCGGCAGAACGGTGCGGCGCTGGCCCAACCTGATGGCCAGCGTGGCGGTGTTCAAGTTCGACCGGGGATGACGCGGCGCCGCAGTCCACTTTCAAACCAGAAAAGGCCACCCGAGGGCGGCCTTTTTGCTGGCCCGGAGGCTGGCGCCGGATCAGGCCTGGCGACGGCGCTGGCGGGATGCACCGGCGGCCAGCAAGCCCAGGGCGACCAGCGCCAGCGAGGCCGGCTCGGGCACATGGTTGCCCGGGTCGCTGGGGGTGGCGCTGCCGAAGGTGATGTCGTCAAACACGATCTGGTTGGCCACGCCGCCAAAGGAAACGGACTTGGCGGTGCCGGCAAAGTTCACACCCGCTGCGCCGAACGGGCAATAGCCGGCACTGTAGCCCGGGCAACTGCCCAGGTTGGGCGTCAACCCCACGCTGGCCAGCAAGGTGCCGGTGCCGTTCAGGCCGTCGTACACGCCGACCGTGCCGTTGATGGCGCCGACATAGTTGAACGAAAACCCGGTGTCGAAGCCCGCGGCCACGTTCATGTAGGTCTGGTTGCCGCTCAGGAAGAACAGCCCGCCCTCAGAGGACGTCGGTGCCAGGCCGCCGCGCGAGGTGTTCGAGCAGAAGGTGCTGGTGGAGTTCAGGCAGATCAGCAGCGCATTGCTGCCAAAGGACACACCGTAGTTGGTGCCGGTAAAGCCGTTGCTGGCGGTGCCGCCGTTGTAGAAGTTCTGAACAAATACATTGTTGCCGTTGGGGTAGACCGCAACTTTCTCAAAGTCCAGCGTGAAGGGCGAAGCCGACGCGGCGGTAGACAGGGCAACAGCGGCGATGGCGGTCAGCAGGGCGGACAATTTCATGGCGTTTCCTTGGGCGGTGGCGTTAAAAAGTGATAGATAAATTCTGCGTACCGGCCTCGGTGCCGACCATCCTGTGGATGCGGGGTGCCGTCGCAAAGGGGGGTAGTGGCCCGTGCACTATTTGTGATTTGTGCGGTTTGACTGATGTCCGGGGGCTGGCGGCACCCGCCTTTGTGGCGCGGGTCGGCGCGCTGCGCGCCTGACCGACAAGCTGCGCGCGGGCGGGCTCGGCGCGAAGGGGCTTTTGCACCGCGGCGCGTGGGCTTGCGGGTCATCCCGGTGGCGCAGGGGCCGGTCAGTCCGGGGGGCCGGCCATAGACTGCTGGCATGCGCACACTCACCACTGCGGACGGCCTGGCACTGCACCTGCACACCTGGCCCGAGCCCGCCGCGCCGGCGCGCGGCAGCGTGCTGATGGTGCACGGCCTGGGTGAGCACGGCGGCCGCTACGCCCACGTGGCAGCGCACCTGACACAGGCGGGCTGGGCCGTTGCAGGCTATGACCAGCGCGGCCACGGCCGGTCCGGCGGTCCGCGCGGCGGCATGGCCGGTGCCGACAGCCTGCTGGCCGACCTGGGGTTGCTCATCGGACACACCCGCAGCCGCCTGCCCGGCCCGCTGGTGCTGCTAGGCCACAGCATGGGTGGGCTGGTGGCGGGCCGCTATGTGGCTGAGGGCTTGTCAGCGCAGCCGGCGCCCTGGTGGCAGCCGGTGGACGCGCTGGTGATGTCGTCGCCCGCGCTCGACCCCGGCATGGGCCTGGCGCTGAAGCTGCTGCTGGCGCTGGCCGCGCCATTGCTGCCCAATCTGGCGCTGGGCAACGGCCTGACGCCCGAGTGGGTCTGCAGCGACCCAGCCGTGGTGCGTGCCTATGTGGCCGATCCGCTCAACCACGACCGCGTCACGCCCCGGCTGGCGCGCTTCATCGTGGACGGCGGCGCGTTTGTGCGGCGGCAGGCGCCGGGTTGGCGCACGCCGACGCTGCTGCTTTATGCCGGTGCCGACCGCTGCGTTGCGCCCCGGGGCAGCTCGGCTTTTGCCGCCGCAGCACCGCGCGCGGTGCTGCAAAGCCGGCGCTACGACAGCCTGGCGCATGAAATCTTCAATGAGCCCGAGCAGGCCCGCGTCTTGGTCGACCTGACCGCAGGGTTGTCCACCATGCTGCGCGCAGCCGCCTAAACTGGCCGGTCCGGTCCCCGACGGGATCAACCGCCTCCAAGGACGCCCGATGAACGCACGCGATCCCCTGCTGCCGCTGCAGCCCGACGAAGCCAGCGCGCTGGGCAGTTTTGCCAACCGCCGCTGGGACGAAGCCATCGTGCCGGCGCTCACCGACTACATCGGCATCCCGGCCAAAAGCCCGATGTTCGATGCCGACTGGCAGGCCCACGGCTTCATCGAGCGCGTGGTGCGCGACGCAGCGGCCTGGGTCGAATCCCGCCAGGTGGCGGGCCTGACGCTGGAGGTGGTGCGCCTGCCCGGCCGCACGCCGGTGATCTTTTTCGAGATCCCGGCCACCAAGGCCGGCAGCACCGACACCGTGCTGATGTACGGCCACCTCGACAAACAGCCTGAGTTCACCGGCTGGCGCAATGACCTGGGCCCCTGGACCCCCAAGTACGAGGCCGGCAAGCTGTACGGTCGGGGCGGTGCGGACGACGGTTATGCGGTGTATGCCGCGATCACCGCGGTCGAGGCGCTCAAGGCGCAAGGCCTGACGCATCCGCGCATCGTCGGCCTGATCGAGACCTGCGAGGAAAGCGGCTCACACGACCTGCCGCCCTACCTGGACGCGCTGAGCACCCGGCTGGGCGAGGTGTCGCTGGTGGTCTGCCTGGATTCAGGCGCCGGCAACTACGACCAGCTCTGGCTGACCACCTCGCTGCGCGGCATGGTTTCGGGCGTGCTCAAGGTCGAGATCCTGACCGAGGGCGTGCATTCGGGCGACTCCAGCGGCGTGGTGCCGTCGAGCTTCCGCATCCTGCGCCATGTGCTGGACCGGCTGGAGGACTCGGCCACCGGCCAGCTGTTGCCCAAGAGCTTTCACTGTCCGCTGCCAGCCGACCGGGCCGCACAGGTGCGCGCCGCTGCCGTGATCCTGGGCGACCAGGCCTGGAAGACCTTTCCCTGGGCCTGCGGTGCGGACGGTGGCAACACCCTGCCGACCACCACCGACCCGGTCGAGGCCCTGCTTAACCGCACCTGGCGGCCCACGCTGTCGGTGACCGGGGTCGATGGGTTCCCCGAGATGAGCAGTGCCGGCAATGTGCTGCGGCCTTACACCGCGTTCAAGCTCAGCCTGCGCTTGCCGCCGTTGGTCAACGGCCACGAGGCCTCGATGCAGCTCAAGGCCTTGCTGGAGGACAACGCGCCCTACAACGCCCGCGTCACGTTCCATCCTGACGGCCGGGCCGGCGCGCTGGGCGCCAACGGCTGGAACGCCCCCGACCTGGCGCCCTGGCTGGCGTCGGCGCTCAACACCGCATCGCAGGCCCAGTTCGGCGCGCCGGTGGCCTACATCGGCCAGGGCGGCACGATCCCGCTGATGAGCCTGCTGCAGCAGGGGTTCCCGTCGGCGCAGATGATGGTTTGCGGTGTGCTGGGCCCCAAGAGCAACGCCCACGGGCCCAACGAGTTCCTGCACGTGCCTTATGCCAAGCGGCTGACGGCTGCGGTGGCGCAGGTGATCGCGGCCTGCCCCTGAACCGACCGGGCCGTTGGCCCGACCGCAGCGGCACAGCGTGTCAGCGGCTGACGTTGGCCAGCATGGCGGGCCGTGTCGGGCCGACGCTGAACACCTCGCCGGCGTCGGTCCGGGCCGGGTCGATCAGCGCCCGCAGGGTGTCGGCCTTGACGGCAGCACGCGGCTGGGGGTTGGCCACGCTCAGGCTGCGCAGGTGGTACTTGCTCGACCAGGGGCTGGGTTCGCCGCTGGCACGGAAGGCCGCAGCTTCGGCCTGCACCGCAATGCGGCTGCTGCTGCTGACCGTGGTCTGCGCACGGGCGTAGTCGGGTGTGGCGTCCTGCGCAAACGCGCTGGCGGCGCTCAGCACGGTGGTCAGTGCCACGGCGGCAACGATGAGCAGCGGCTTCTGGGTGGTGATGAAGGTCATGTGGGGCTCCAAAAGGTCAAGAAAAGCACCGGCGGCGGTCTGGGCAAAGCCCGACGGGTCGGTGTCGGTGGGCCGTCTGACCCGTCGATGGCATGAACTTTAGGGATTAACCCGTAGCTGATCCAGCCTCGCCAGCGGAATGGTTCATTGCTGGATTGGCAACAATCTTCCAGGCAATTGCTTAAAAAACCCTGAATCAGACCTGTGATTGCCATTGCCGCAACAATCTCACATGGACATGTTCAAAGCAATGCGCGTGGTGCTGCGGGTGGCCGACGAGGGCAGCATGGCGGCAGCGGCCCGGGCGCTGGACTTGGCGCCCGCTGTGGTCACCCGGCTGGTGGCCGACCTGGAGCAGCACCTGGGCACCCGCCTGATGCACCGCAGCACCCGGCGGCTGACGCTGACCGAGGCCGGCGACCAGTACCTGGCGCGGGCCCGCCAGATCCTGGCGGACCTGGACGAGGCCGAGTCGCTGGCCATCGAATCCAGCGCCGAGCCGCGGGGCCACCTGAAGATCCTGGTGCCGCCCGCGCTGGCGGTGCACCAGCTGGCCAAGCATTTGCCGCGCTTCCACAAACAGTACCCGCAGGTGACGGTGGAGCTGCACTCGCCAGGGCCGGTCGAGACGTTGGACGAGGCCTACGACCTGACCTTGCTGTCCAGCCGCCTGCCTTTGTCGGGTGAGTTCGTGGCGCGCCGGCTGGCACGCACCGAGGTGGTGTTGTGCGCCTCACCCGAGTACCTCGACCGGCGCGGCCGGCCGGTGCATCCTGATGAGTTGATGCTGCACGACACCCTGCTGCCGCCGATCAACAGCCTGCAACGCGGCATCACCTTCGTGGCTGGACCGCTGGCCCGCGGTGAGGCAGCCGCAGTCGCAGCAGGCAACCCTGAGAGCAACCCGGGCGCGCCGACCGGCCTGGCCGTCACCTTGGTGCCGCGGCGGCCGGTGCTGTCCACCAGCCACATCGACACCACCTACGCGGCGGCGTTGCACGGCCTGGGTGTGGCCGGTTTGCCGTCCTACGTGCTGGAGGACGCGCTGCTGGAGCATGCGCTGGAGCGGGTGCTGCCCGCCTGGCGGCTGTTTTCGCTGGACCTGTGGGTGGCGCTGCCCACCCGCAAGCACCTGCCGGCACGCACCCGGGCAATGCTGGACTTTCTGGTGCAGGTGTTTGGCGGCGAGGACCGGGACCCTTGGCTGGCCGCCGCGGGCTGCGAGACGCAGACCTGGCCGCACTGCGGCGCAGGCCCAGCCCCGCCGGCCGCTACATCGGCGGTGTAAAGCCGTCGTGCCCGGCCAGTGCCCGCAGAGCGGTGGGCACGCCGTTGCCGAGTTGCGCAATCACCAGCACCTTGGCGCCGGGCACGAGCAGGCTGCGGTCGGCCGGCTTGAAGGTCACCACCGGCGCACCGGGCGGCACGTCAAGCGCTTTTTCGCCGTCGTTGTAGTGCAGCGTCAGCTTGCGGCCCTGGGCCTGCGTCACCCCATCGGCCAACGTGGCATTGGTCATCGTGCTGCCACCCAGCGACTGCACCGCACCGCGCAGGCGCTGGGTGGGTTGTGCAGCCACCACCGGCTTCGGTGACGCTGCTGGCGTTTGGGCCGGGGTCGACGGGGGGAACGACATGAGCGCAGAGGCCAACAGGGCCAGGGTAGCGACAAGCCAACGTTTCAAGGCAATAACGCCGGCGGTGCTGCAAGGTGACAGCCCAAGTCTCAGCGCATTGAAAACCCGGTGGTGGTCAGTGCGCCGGTCATCGGCTCGATCAGCGCCACCAGCGGTTTGAGCTCGCGGTAGCGCAAGGCCACTTTGGCGGCGTAGCCGAAAAAGCGTGACAGGTCGGCACTGTAGGCGGGTTTTCCGTCGCGGTGCTTGAGGCGGCAGAAGATACCCAGCACCTTCAAGTGGCGTTGCAGCCCCATCCACTCCAGCGCGCGCCAGGTTTCGCCAAAGTCGCCGGCCATCGCGTGGTCGCCAAAAGTGCCGGCGTCGCGGGCCTGCTGCCACCAGCGGGCGGCCCAGTCGATCTCCTGGGCTTCGTCCCAGGACAGGTAGGCATCGCGCAGCAGCGACGCGATGTCATAGGTCACCGGCCCGAGCACCGCGTCCTGGAAGTCCAGGATGCCCGGGTTGGGCGTGGCCACCATCAGGTTGCGGGGCATCCAGTCGCGGTGCACCGGCACCTGGGGCTGGGCCTGCGCGCTGGCCACCAGGGTGTCGCACAGCCGCTGCCACACCCCCGCCTGGGCAGCGGTCCAGGTGATGCCGTACTCACGGCCCACGCACCACTCCGGGAACAAGGCCAGGTCGCGCCGCAGCAAGGTCTCGTCATAGGCCGGCAGGCCGGTGGCGTCCACACGCTGCTGAAACTGCAGCAGCGCAGCCACCGCGTCTTTCATCAGCCGGTCGGCCTCGGCGGGCTCGGCCTGCTGCAGGGCGGTGAGGTACAGGGCCGATCCCAGGTCGGCGAGCAGCACAAAGCCTTGTTCAGCGTCGACCGCCAGCACCTCGGGCACGTGCAGACCGGCCGCGTGGATGCGGCCGGCGATGTCGACAAACGGGCGCACGTCTTCTTGCGGCGGCGGGGCGTCCATCACGATACGGCTCACGCCGCCGGCACCCCGCACCCGGAAGTAGCGCCGAAAACTGGCATCGGCTGATGCCGGCGCCAGGCTGCTGGCGTCCAGCGACAGCAACTGCGCCAGCGGCGCAAACCAGCGGTGAAAGGCGGCTTCGCGCGCAGTGTCGGTCCAGGCGATGTTGGTGGGGGCTGGGGTCATGGGGACAGGGTGTGGCGCGGGCGGCGGCGCTTGGCCGGGGCGCACCGGTGGTGCAGGGGCTCATGGATAATCGGTCGATTCTACGAACCGCTCGTTTCGGCGGCTCCGGTCGGGCAATGGCCGCCTGACCGGTTGTCGGTATTGTGCGGGCCGTCCCCCAAGTTGGCGCAGGCCACCCTGGCCCCGCCGACCTTGCCGGCCGACGCACCTCCATTCATCCGCTGTGCCCGTTGCGACCCGACATGCCACCCAAATGCCCCGCCGTGCCAGCGTGCCGGGCTGCGCCTGTGGCCGGGCCGAGCGGCGGTCGTCGGTGTGGCGGGCGGTGCGGGGGGTGTGGCCGGCGGCGTGGCTGGTGGTGTGGCCGGTAGCGTGGCCGGTAGCGTGGCTGATGGGCGGCTCGACAGCGGCCTGGGGCGCGGATGCCGGCAACGCGGTCAGCATGTCCAACCCGCCGCTTGTCAGCCCCGCCTTGCCGGCGCCAGACCCGCCCCTGGTGCTGCATCCCAGCACGGCGCTGGGTCCGCGGCCCACCGGTGACCCGGCGCGGCAGCGGCCGATGGTCCTGCGCGCCGACACGCTGCAGGTGCGGCCGGAGCTCGATGCGGTCGCCGACGGCGATGTCGAGTTCCGGCGCGCCGGCACCGTGATCCGTGCGGATCACTTTCGTTACGACACCGCCGACGACCTGGCCAACGCCCGCGGGCAGGTGGTGGTCACCCGCGACGGCGTGCGATACAGCGGCCCCGAGTTGCAGTTGCAGGTACAGCGCTTCGAGGGATTTTTCCTGCAGCCCGACTTCGAGTTCACCCGGCTGGGTGCCGGTGGCCATGCCGATCGCATCGACTTTCTGGACAGCGAGCGCCTGCGCGCCGATCGCCTGATCTACACCAGCTGCCCGCGCGACGCTGGCGCCGAGCCCGACTGGTTGCTGCGCGCCAAACGCGTCAAGCTTGATTTCGCCGCCAACGAGGGCGTGGCCGAAGGTGCGGTGCTGCAGTTCCTGGGCGTCCCGATCCTGGGCCTGCCGGTGCTGAGCTTCCCGCTCAGCGACGACCGCAAAAGCGGCTGGCTGCCACCCACGGTGGTGCCGATCGACAGCCGTAACGGCTTTACGCTGGCGGTGCCGTATTACTGGAACATTGCCCCCAACCGCGATGCCACGCTGATCCCGACGCTGCTGACCCGCCGCGGGCTGGCGCTGGACAGCGAGTTCCGCTACCTCGAGGCGCAACACAGCGGCCGGATGCGCCTGAACTGGCTGCCGCAAGACCGCAGCACCGGGCGGCAGCGCTACGCCTGGGAGCTGGACAACAAGGGCCAGCTGCTGGGCAACCTGGGCTACACCGCACGCTGGCGCCAGGTCTCGGACGACGCCTATTGGAAGGATTTTCCGCGGTCCTTGCCGGACTCGACCGTGCAGCGCCTGTTGACGCAGCAACTGGGCGCCGAAGGCGAATTCAACACCGCCTTTGGCGCGGTGACGCCCTACGCCCGCGTGCAGCGCTGGCAGGTGCTGCAGACCGGCAGCGGCAGTGACCTGATCGGTTCGCCCTACCAGCGCAGCCCGCAGCTCGGCGTGCGGCTGGTGCCGGCTTGGGGTGCCGGCCTGCGTGCCGCGCTGGAGTCAGAGGTCAATCATTTCACCCTGCCTGACGCCTCAGGCAGCGCGCTGCGGCCCACCGGCTGGCGCGCGCACCTGCTGGGGTCCGTCAGCCGGCCGTTTGCACCGCCCGGCGGCTGGATCACACCCAAGCTCACGCTCAACGCCGCGGCCTACCAGGTCGACAGCGTCAGTGCCGGCGTGCCAGACCGGCGGGCGCAGCGGGTGATTCCCACCGCCAGCCTGGACGCCGGGCTGGTGTTCGAACGCCAGACCACCTGGTTCGGCCGCGCCCAGCGCCAGACGCTGGAGCCGCGCCTGCTCTATGTCAACACGCCTTACCGCGCGCAGGCCACGCTGCCCAACTTCGACTCGGCCGAGCGTGACTTCAACAGCGTTTCGATCTATGCCGAAAGCGCCTTCACCGGCATCGACCGGGTGTCCGACGGGCACCAGGTCACCACCGGCTTCACCACCCGGCTGGTCGATGCGGAGAGCGGCGCCGAGACCCTGCGCCTGGGCGTGGCGCAACGAATCCGGCTTCGTAACCAGCGGGTGGTGCTGAGCGGCGCCACGCTGGACCAGCGCTTCTCGGACGTGTTGATCGAAGGCGCCAGTTCGGTCTTCAACCCCTGGGCCGTGGACGCTGCGCTGCAGTACAACCCCGACAACCGCAGCGTCGTGCGCGCCATCGCCGGGATGCGGTACTCGCCGGCGCCGTTCAACACACTCAGCCTGCGTTACCGGCTGGCCCAGGGCTTGTCCGAGCAGGTCGAGCTGGGGTGGCAGTGGCCGGTCTACCGCGGCACGGCGCGGCCGGTGGGCGGCGCCGGCGGCTGTGGCGGTATCTTGTATGCCGTGGGCCGGCTGAACTACAGCCTCAAAGACGGCCAGGCGACCGATTCGACCGTGGGCCTGGAGTACGACACCGGCTGCTGGATCGGCCGCGTGGTGGCCGAACGCCTGTCGACCGGCCGCGCCGAGGCCACCACCCGGTTGCTGCTGCAGCTTGAGCTGGTGGGCCTGTCGCGCCTGGGCGCCAACCCGTTGCAGGTGTTGAAGGACAATATCCCCGGATACCGGCTGCTGCGCGAGCCCGGCAACACCCCGTTCCCCACCCCCGAGCCATGACCCACATCCCCTTCATCCCCCGTTTGCGCGTCGCCGCATTGGCCCTGGCCGCGGCGGCCTGCCTGGGGACGGCCCCGACGGCGGCGCTGGCCCAGACCGCAGCCAGCGCCAGCCGCAACGCCAACCGCAGCGCCGACTTCATCGTGGCGGTGGTCAATACCGAGGCGGTAACGGCGGTCGAGGTGACCCAGCGTGTCGAGCGGCTGAGCGCCGAGGCCCGACGGGCCGGCGGGCCGCAGCCCAACGCCGACGTGCTGCGCCAGCAGGTGCTGGACGCGCTGATCGACGAGCGGGTGCAGATCACCTTTGCGCGCGAGGTCGGACAAAAGGTGGACGACGCCGACATCGACCGTGCGGTGGCCAACGTGGCCGCGCAGAACCAGATCACCGTGCCGCAGTTGCGCGACCGGATGCGTGCCGAGGGCATGGAAATGCCACGCTTTCGCAACAACCTGCGGGACCAGCTGATGCTGGAGCGGGTGCGCGAGCGCGAAGTCAACGCCCGCATCCGGGTGTCTGACGCCGACATCGACAAGCTGCTGGACGACCACCGCGCCAAGGCGTCGGGCGAAACCCAGCTCAACCTGGCGCAGATCCTGGTCACCGTGCCCGAAAACGCCACGGCTGAGTTGCTGGCGCAGCGGCAGGCGCGTGTCGAGCAGGCGCAGGCCCGGGTGCGTGGTGGCGAGGACTTCACCAAAGTGGCCCGCGATGTCAGCGAAGACGGCAACCGCGAGGCCGGCGGTGAGATCGGCATGCGCCCGGCCGGCCGGCTGCCGGACCTGTTCGTGGACGCGGTGCGTGGCCTGGCGGCCGGCCAGGTGACGGCCCAGCCGCTGCGCAGTCCGGCCGGGTTCCACATCCTCAAGCTGCTCGACCGGCAGGAGAGCAACGCTTTCCAGATCGCCCAGACGCGCGCCCGGCACATCCTGCTGCGCTCGACCGACAAGACCCAGGGCGCCGCAGTGTTGCGCCGGATGGAAGACCTGCGTCGCCAGATCGAGCGCGGCGACAAGAAGTTCGAGGACTTGGCGCGTGCGGTGTCCGAGGACGGCTCGGCGTCCAGCGGAGGCGACCTGGGTTGGGCTTCGCCAGGCCAGTTTGTGCCAGAGTTCGAAGAGGCGATGGCCAAGCTGGCACCGGGCGGCATCTCCCCGCCGGTGGTGTCGCGCTTCGGCGTGCATCTGATCCAGGTGCAGGAGCGCCGCAACATCACGCCCGATCCCAAGGAGATCCGCGATCAGGCCCGCGCCCAATTGCGCGAGACCAAGTTTGATCAGGCCTACGCCGATTGGGCCAAAGAGCTTCGTTTGCGCGCCTACATCGAGCTGCGCGAGCCACCGCAGTGAGCCACACCGCGCGCAAGCGCTTCGGCCAGCACTTTCTGGTCGACCACGGCGTGATCGATGCGATCGTGCGGGCGATAGCCCCCAAGCCAGGCGAGGCGCTGGTCGAGATCGGCCCCGGCCTGGGGGCACTGACCCAACCCGTGCTGGAGCGCTGCGGCGCCCTCACCGTGGTTGAGCTCGACCGGGATCTGGCCGCGCGCTGGCGCGAACGCGCCGGCGTGACCGTGATCGAGGCCGATGCGCTCAAGGTCGATTTTGGCGCGCTCTCGACCAGCGCCGGCCAGCCGTTGCGGCTGATCGGCAACCTGCCCTACAACATTTCGACGCCGATCCTGTTCCATTTGCTGGCGGTGGCGCCGCAGGTGCGTGACCAGCACTTCATGCTGCAAAAAGAGGTGGTGGACCGCATGGCTGCCGCGCCAGGCTGCAAGGACTTCGGGCGGCTGACGGTGATGCTGCAGTGGCGCTACAGCGTCGAGGCCTTGTTCGACGTGGCGCCCAGCGCGTTTGATCCGCCGCCGCGGGTGCAGTCGTCAATCGTGCGCATGCGGCCACTGGCCCAGCCGCCACTGCTCGACGAGTCCCGCTTGCAGGCCCTGGTGGCGCTGGCGTTTTCACAGCGCCGCAAGCTGCTGCGCCACACCCTGGGCCGCTGGCTGGACGACAACGGTTTTGGCGGCCGCTTTGACGTGCAGCGCCGTGCCGAGGAAGTGCCGGTGGCCGAGTATGTGGCGCTGGCCCAGGCGGTGGGCCCAGCACCGCGCGGTCCGGCAGCGCCCTTGAACGACCTGGGCGACCACTGACACAAAAAAAGCGCCTCTCGGGGCGCTTTTTGGGACCCACCGACCGGCAAGGTCAGTGGCTGTATGTCAAGCGGCGTTGAGCCACATGGCGGTATCGAACGCGCTGCTCATCATCGGCATGTTCATGCCGAAGTTGGGGTTGATGCCGGTCTTGGTCACCGTCTTTGCAGGCGGCTTCTCCGGTACCTGGGCCACCTCGCCTGCCCGCTCCCAGGCGTTGGCCTCGGCACCACGCGCCACGGCAAACGAGTAAAAGCAGCGAAACGGGATGCGCCGCTCGGCCCAGAAATCGGCGGTGTCCCGAAAGACATCCAGCAACTGCTCACGCGCCTCGCGGTCGAACTTGCTGCCGTCCGGAATTTGCTCGAGCACCACCACAAAGCCGGGCTGGCTGCCAGCGCGGTGTACCAGGTCGGTCATGCAATCGAACAACGCGTCCAGGTTCTTGCCAAAGTGCGCCGGGAACAGGAAAGACTCGGCGATCTTGTCCAGCACATCCTGTTTGGTCTGCGCCTCGGTCAGGTTGGCATACAGGAAATGCTGGCCCGCGCCTTCGGCAGCGGTCATCAGGTCTTCGACGCGGTATGCGCGAATCGCTTGCACGATATTGGGACGGACGGTCTGCAGCAGCATGGTCGCGTTCCTCCAGAGTCAAAAATACGGTTCCGAATCAGTCACTGCTCATTGCGCGATGTGTTTGAAGCTCGCGTAATGGTCAGCGGTGTAAAAACAGGCATCAGGACGCGTGGGCTGGGTGCCGCCACACACTATGCGGCGAGCCCCCCGGTCACGTGACCCCGGTGTCCGCACGGTGTACTCGCGGTAAAAACCGCGCTCACGCCGTGGCAACACCCGTTCGAAATTGCCAAAGACCACGCCATCCTTGGCGTAAGGAAACGGGCCGCCGGCAAATATCAAACGCTGGGTTTGTTGGGCCTCGGGCGGTAGCACCGACAGTGCCACCGACCCCAAACCTTCCACCGGCCCCTTGGCCTGTGCCAAAGTGCCGACCAGCAAAAACCCGACGACTACCGACTGAAACCCCTGCTTGCACAGAGAGCGCCACGTCGATGAACCACCGCTTTGTTCCACTGGTTTACCCTGAATTCTGAACTTTCAATGTTACCGGAACAGGCCCGAAAACTCAAGCGACTGCCTCATATTTGGGCAGAAATCTAAGGATATGAGTGGGCGCTCACATGCGCGGTGTGTTCGGAAAATCAATGCTTTGCCGTCTGTCAACAGAAAATGACATCCGTTCGATGCAAAGTTTTGTTCAGCGCCTCCCGACGCACCGGTTTGGGGCTGCGCTGTACCGGCCGCCAGCACAGCCCTGCGCTCAACGCGCCGCGTTGGCGTCAGCCACGGTCAGCGCCGTCATGTTGACGATCCGGCGCACGGTGGCCGAGGGCGTCAGGATGTGGGCCGGCTTGGCCGCACCCAGCAACACCGGGCCGATCGCAATGCCGCCACCCGCCGCCGTCTTGAGCAGGTTGTAGCTGATGTTGGCGGCGTCGATATTGGGCAGCACCAGCAGGTTGGCCTCGCCGACCAGGGCCGAGCGCGGCATCAGCTCGCGCCGGTAGTCGGCGTCGAGTGCGGCGTCGCCGTGCATCTCGCCGTCCACCTCCAGCCACGGCGCCTGGGCCTGTATCAGGGCCAGCGCCTCACGCATCTTGACCGCTGAGGGCTGGTTGCTGGAGCCGAAGTTGGAGTGCGACAGCAGCGCCGCCTTGGGTTGCACGCCAAAGCGCAGCATTTCCTCGGCCGCCAGGATGGTGATCTCGGCGAGTTGCTGGGCCGTCGGGTCGTAGTTGACGTGGGTATCGACCAGAAAAATCTGCCGGCCCGGCAGGATCAGACCGTTCATGCAGGCGTAGGTGTCAACGCCTGCGCGGCGACCGATGACCTGGTCGATGTGCGCCAGGTGCTGGGCGGTCGATCCCCAGGTGCCGCAGATCATGCCGTCGACCTCGCCCTTGTGCAGCAGCATGCAGGTGATCAGCGTCAGGCGCCGCCGCATCTCGATCTTGGCAAATTGCTCGGTGATGCCCTTGCGCTCGGTCATCTGGTGGTAGGTCTGCCAGAAGTCGCGGTAACGCGGGTCGTCGTCGATGTTGACGATCTCGAAATCGCGGCCTTGCTTGAGCCGCAGGCCGAGTTTTTCAATCCGGGCATTGATGACCGCTGCCCGCCCGACCAGCCAGGGCCGCGCCAAGCCTTCGTCCACCACCACCTGTACCGCCCGCAGCACGCGCCGGTCTTCGCCCTCGGCGTAGGCCACGTTGCGGCGCAGCGCACGCTTGGCCTGGCTGAAGATCGGCTTCATCGCGTTGCCCGAGGCATAGACAAAGCTCTGCAGTTTTTCCTCGTAGGCGTCGTAGTCGGTGACCGGGCGGGCCGCCACGCCAGATTCGGCGGCGGCCCGCGCCACGGCCGGCGCAATCTTCATCATCAGCCGCGGGTCGAACGGCTTGGGGATCAGGTACTCGGGGCCAAACACCAGCGTGGTGCCAGCGTAGGCGGCAGCCACCACATCGTTTTGCTCGGCCTGCGCCAATTCGGCGATGGCGCGCACTGCGGCGATCTCCATCGCGTCGGTGATGGTGGTGGCGCCCGAATCGAGCGCACCGCGAAAGATGTACGGGAAGCACAGGACGTTGTTGACCTGGTTCGGGTAGTCGGTGCGGCCGGTGGCCATGATGGCGTCGCCGCGCACCGCCTTGACCTCCTCCGGCATGATCTCGGGCGTGGGGTTGGCCAGCGCAAAGATGATCGGGTTGGCCGCCATGCTGGCCACCGCCGGCGCCTTGAGCACGCCGCCCGCCGACAAGCCCAGGAACACATCGGCACCGACCATCGCATCCGCCAGCGTGCGGTAGGTGGTGTCTTGCGCAAACTCGCTCTTGTCGGGGTCCATCAGCTCGACCCGACCCTCGTAGACGACGCCCGCGAGGTCGGTAACGAAGATGTTCCTCCTGGGCAGGCCCAATTTGACCAGCAGGTTCAGGCAAGCGAGTGCGGCAGCCCCCGCGCCCGAGGTCACGAGCTTGACCTCGTCGATCTTCTTGCCCACCACCTTCAGGCCATTCAGCAACGCGGCGCCCACGACTATCGCCGTGCCATGCTGGTCGTCGTGAAAGACGGGGATCTTCATGCGCTCGCGCAGCTTGCGCTCGACGTAGAAGCAATCCGGCGCCTTGATGTCCTCCAGGTTGATGCCACCAAAGGTGGGCTCGAGCGCAGCGATGATGTCCACGAGCTTGTCCACGTTCAGCTCGTTGATCTCCAGGTCGAAGACATCGATGCCGGCGAACTTCTTGAACAAGACGCCCTTGCCCTCCATCACCGGCTTGGACGCCAAGGGCCCGATGTTGCCCAGGCCCAGCACGGCCGTGCCGTTGGTGACCACCGCCACCAGGTTGCCGCGCGAGGTGTAGCGCCAGGCGTTGGCCGGGTCGGCAACGATCTCCTCGCAGGCCGCCGCCACGCCGGGCGAATAGGCCAGTGCCAAATCGTGCTGGTTGACCATCTGCTTGGTGGCGTGGATGGCCACCTTGCCAGGGGTCGGGAA
>JANMXG010000098.1:0-12918 GCA_031394235.1 Betaproteobacteria bacterium | reverse complement strand
CGTTGTCGCCAGCAAACACCAGCGGGTTGTCGGTCACGGCGTTGGCCTCGCGCACCAGCACCAAAGCGGCATGGCGCAGGCTGTCCAGGCAGGCGCCCACCACCTGCGGCTGGCAGCGCAGGCTGTAGGGGTCTTGCACCCGGTCGTCACCCTCTTGGTGGGACTGGCGAATCTGGCTGCCAGCCAGCAAGCTGCGGTAGTACTGGGCCACGTCGATCTGGCCGGGCTGGCCGCGCAGTGCGTGGATGCGGGGGTCGAACGGGCCGTCGCTGCCGCGTGCCGCGTCCACCGTCAGCGCGCCGATCAACAGCGCGGCTTCGAGCACGGGCTCGAAGCTGAGCAGCGCATGCAGCGCCAGCGCGGTGCTGGTCTGGGTGCCGTTGATCAGCGCCAGGCCCTCTTTGGCGGCAAGTTGCAATGGCGCGATGCCGGCGGCGGCCAGCACCTCGGCGGCAGGCCGCTTTTTACCATCCACCAAAAATTCGCCCTCGCCCATCAGCGCCAGGGTCATGTGCGCCAGCGGCGCCAGGTCGCCTGAGGCGCCCACGGAACCCTGGCTGGGCACATACGGGCACAGGCCGGCGTTGTGCACAGCGATCAAGCTGTCGATCACCACCGGCCGCACGCCCGAATGGCCACGCGCCAGGCTGGCCGCCTTGAGCGCCAGCATGAGCCGCAACACCGGCGGTGTCAGCGGCTCCCCCACGCCCACGCTGTGCGAGCGGATCAGGTTGAGCTGCAGCGTCGCCAGATCGGACTCGCTGATGCGGGTGGACGCCAGCTTGCCAAAGCCGGTGTTGACGCCGTAGACCGGGGCTGTGCCCTCAGCTGCCCGCCGCACCACGGCTGCACTGGCGGCAATGCGCGGCAGCGCCGCCGGGTCCACCATCAGCGGCTGGCCGCCCTGGTGGATGGCTTGCAACTCGTCCAGTGAAAGTTGCCCAGGTCGCAGCAGCATCAGCGGGCCCCGGTGTTGACCATCGGCAAATCCAGGCCCTGCTCGCGGGCGCAAGCCACCGCGTCCGCATAGCCTGCATCGGCATGGCGCATGACACCGCTGGCCGGGTCGTTCCACAGCACCCGCTCGATCCGCTGTGCCGCTGCGTCAGTGCCGTCGGCGACGATCACCACCCCGGCGTGCTGCGAGTAGCCCATGCCCACGCCACCGCCGTGGTGCAGGCTAACCCAGGTGGCACCACCGGCGGTGTTGAGCAGCGCGTTGAGCAGCGGCCAGTCGGACACCGCGTCGCTGCCGTCCTGCATGGCCTCGGTCTCGCGGTTGGGTGACGCGACCGAGCCGGAGTCGAGGTGGTCCCGGCCGATCACAATGGGGGCTTTGAGCTCACCCGACTTGACCATGTCGTTGAAGGCCAGCCCGGCGCGGTGGCGCTCGCCCAGGCCGATCCAGCAAATGCGTGCTGGCAAGCCCTGAAAGGCAATGCGCTCGGCCGCCATGTCCAGCCAGCGGTGCAGGTGTAAATCCTCGGGGAACAGCGCTTTCATCTTGGCGTCGGTTTTGCGGATGTCCTCCGGGTCGCCTGACAGCGCCACCCAGCGGAACGGCCCCCGGCCGCGGCAGAACAGCGGCCGCACGTAGGCCGGCACAAAGCCCGGAAAGTCAAACGCGTTTTTCACGCCCGCGTCCAGCGCGACCTGCCGAATGTTGTTGCCGTAGTCCACCGTGGGCACGCCCAGCGCTTGAAAGTCCAGCATGGCCTGCACCTGCACCGCGCAACTGCGGGCAGCGGCCTGGCGCAGTGCGGCATGTTGATTGCTGTCGGCCTGCGCGGCGCGCCAGCCGTCCACTGTCCAGCCACCGGGCAGGTAGCCGTTGACGAGATCGTGGGCGGAGGTCTGGTCGGTCACCAGGTCCGGGCGGATGCCACCTTTGTCCAGAGGCAATCGTGCGCGCCGTACCAGCTCGGGCAGGATGTCGGCGGCATTGCCCAGCAGGCCGATCGACACGGCCTTTTTTTCGGCGGTGTAGTGTCTGATGCGGGCCAGCGCATCGTCCAGGTCGGCGGCCTGCTCGTCCAGGTAGCGGCTGCGCAGCCGGAAGTCGATGCGGCTTTGCTGGCACTCGATGTTTAGCGAGCAGGCGCCGGCAAAGCTGGCTGCCAACGGTTGCGCACCACCCATGCCGCCCAGCCCGGCGGTCAAGAACCAGCGGCCGGCCAGGTCACCACCGTAATGCTGGCGGCCGGCCTCGACGAAGGTCTCGTAGGTGCCCTGCACGATGCCCTGGCTGCCGATGTAGATCCAGCTGCCGGCCGTCATCTGGCCATACATCATCAGGCCCTTTCGGTCGAGCTCGTCGAAATGCTCCCAGGTGGCCCACTTGGGCACCAGATTGGAATTGGCGATCAACACCCGGGGGGCATCGGCATGGGTGCGAAACACGCCCACCGGCTTGCCTGACTGCACCAGCAACGTCTCGTCATCGCCCAACGTCTTCAGGCTGGCCAGGATGGCCTCGAAGCAGTCCCAGTTGCGGGCGGCCTTGCCGATGCCGCCGTAGACCACCAGCGCCCCGGGGTTCTCGGCGACCTCGGGGTCGAGGTTGTTTTGCAGCATGCGGTAGGCGGCTTCGGTCAACCAGCTGCGGCAGGTGATCGCAGCGCCGCGTGGCGCACGGACCACCCGGGGCCGGGCGGGGCTGGCGGACAGCGGCGGTTGGGACAAATCGGTCATGGGGGCCTCGTCAAGGTCGAGCTACGGTGGTGGACTTTACTTGTCTAGACAAGCGCAGACAAGCACCGCAGTATCGGGGTTTGCACTGAGCGCCGACGCCCGCAGTGCAACTTGTCTAGACAGGCGCGCACAAGTACCATTGCCCCATGAGTTCAAGCTCCAGCCCGCGCCGCAAGACTGCCCTGGCACCGTTTGCCCTGGTCAAGCAGCACCTGATGGGCGAGCTGTCGCAAGGCCGCTGGCCGCCCGGCACGCTGATGCCGTCCGAGGCCGCGCTGGTCGCGCAATTCGGCGTCAGCCGCATGACGGTCAACCGGGCGCTGCGCGAGTTGCAGTCCGAGGGCTTCATCGACCGGGTGCAGGGCGTGGGCACTTTTGCGGCGCAATCGCACCGGATGTCGTCCACTCTGACGGTGCGTGACCTGCACGAAGAGATCGAAGCGCGTGGCCACCACCACCACGCCGTGGTTCATCTGATGCGCGAAGAGCGCGCACCGCTGGCGTTGGCGCAGCAACTCGGGCTGGCCGAGGGCGCGCCGGTTTACCACTCGCTGATCGTGCACCACGACAACGGCCAGTCCTTGCAATGTGAAGACCGCTATGTCAACCCGGCCTGGTCACCGCACTACCTCAGCGTCGACTTCAGCCGAATCACCCCCACCCAGCATCTGTTGGAGGTGGCGCCCTGGTGGGACGCGCAGTACACGATCGAGGCCAGCACGCCCACCGAGCAAGAGGCCAACCTGCTGGGCATAGCTGCTGATGCCCCCTGCCTGGTGCTGGTGCGCCGCACCACCAGCCAGGGTGTGCCGGTGACGCTGGCGCGGCTGGTGCATCCGGGCGGTCGCTACCAGCTTGAAGGGCAGTTCAGCCGATGAGAACACCGGGCTACGCGCCCGTCGCCAAGCCGCGCCGGGTTTGCTGTGCGGCGGTGTCACCACAGCCCTGGCGCAACGGCGGTGGCCAAACCCGCGAGCTGCTGACCCGGCCGCCCGGTGCAGCATGGCGCCTGCGCGTGAGCGTGGCCGACATCCAGGCCGACGGGCCTTTTTCAGTATTCGAGGGGGTGCAACGCTGGTTTGTCGTGCTGGATGGTGCCGGTGTCAGGCTGCACACAGCCGGCCAGTCTCATCACTTGACGCCCGACAGCCCGCCGCTGCGTTTCTCGGGCGATGCGGCCACCGACTGCTGGCTCACCGACGGCCCGACCCGCGACCTCAACCTGATGCTGCGCGGCTGCGCGGGCGGTCTGGTCACCGTGGTGCCGGGCCAGGCTTGGTCTGGTGGCAACGTCGCCTGCGGCCTGTTCACGACCGGGGCTGGCCAGTGCCAAGTGCAAGGCCGGCACTGCGCCATGCCGGCCCTGTCGCTGCTGTGGTTCGACCAGCCGCCCGGCCCCTTGACCTTTGCCTGCGACGATGCAGCCCGGGCCCGCGCCTGGTGGATCTGGGCCCACCTGGACAGCCCCACGAACCCTGGACCAGAAACCCGCTTGCCATGATCACGCTGTGGCGCAATGCCCACCTCACCACGCTGGCCGGTAGCAGCGGCTGGGGCAATATCGCCCACGGTGCGCTGCTGACCGACGGCGACACGCTGCGCTGGGTTGGCGCCGATGCTGCCCTGCCCGCTGGCCTGCAGCCCGACGCCGAGCACGATCTGGCGGGCGCGCTGGTCACGCCCGGCCTGGTCGATTGCCATACCCACCTGGTCTACGGCGGCCAGCGCGCGGCCGAGTTCGAGCTGCGCCTGCAAGGCGCCAGCTACGCGCAGATTGCGCAGGCGGGCGGCGGCATCCGGTCCACCGTGGCCGCCACCCGGGCCGCACAGGACGGTGAGCTTTACCAAGCCGCTCTGGGCCGCGCCCAGGCCCTGATGGCCGAGGGCGTAACCACGCTGGAGATCAAATCCGGCTACGGCCTGAGCGCCGACCACGAGGCCCGCTGCCTGCGCATCGCCCGCCTGCTGGGCCACGAACTGGCCCTGACGGTGCGCACCACCTGCCTGTCGGCGCACGCACTGCCGCCTGAGTTCGATGGCCGCGCCGATGACTACATCGACGCCGTCTGCGCCTGGCTGCCCGGGCTGCATGCGCAAGGCCTGGTCGATGCGGTCGATGCGTTCTGCGAGCACATCGCCTTCAGCCCGGCGCAGACCCGCCGGGTCTTTGAGGCGGCACGGGCGCTGGAGCTGCCGGTCAAGCTGCATGCCGAGCAGCTCAGCGACCAGGGTGGGGCGCAGCTGGCGACCGAGTTCGGCGCGCTGTCCTGCGACCACCTGGAGTTCCTCAGCCCTGCCGGCATCCAGGCAATGGCCAGCGCCGGCACGGTGGCGGTGCTGCTGCCGGGCGCCTACTACTTCTTGCGCGAGACCCAAGCGCCACCGGTGGCTGCACTGCGCGCCGCGGGTGTGCCCATGGCCATCGCCACCGACCACAACCCCGGCTCATCGCCCACCTTGTCGCCGCTGCTGATGCTCAACATGGCCTGCACGCTGTTTCGCCTGACGCCCGAAGAAGCGCTGCGCGGTTTGACCGTCAACGGCGCACGGGCGCTGGGCCTGCACGACCGCGGCCAACTCGCCGCCGGCCAACGGGCTGACTTTGTTGCCTGGCCGGTTGACCATCCCAACGCGCTGGCCTATGGGTTTGGCCAGCGCCTTTGCGCCCGCAGCATCGTCGGCGGGCAGGAGCGCCTGTCATGAATTTCACCCCCAACCCCGCGACGCATACACCCGGCGATGCTCCGGAAACCACCCCGGTCTACACCCTGTACCGCGGCAACTCACCGCTGCTCGTCAGCCTGCCGCACGTTGGCACGCTGATCACTGACACGCTGAAGCCGCAGTTGGTGGACCGTGCCCTGCTGATGGAGGACACTGACTGGCACCTGGACACGCTGTACCAGTTTGCCCGCAGCCTGGGCGCCAGCCTGATCGTGCCGCGCCACTCGCGCTACGTCATCGACCTGAACCGGCCGCCCGAAAACACGCCGATGTATGCCGGCAGCAACAACACCGAGTTGTGCCCGACCCGCTTCTTCACCGGTGAGCCGCTGTACCGCACAGGCCAGGCGCCCGACCCCGCCGCGGTGCAGCAGCGCCGCGACCGCCACTGGCAGCCCTACCACGACGCGCTGGCGGCCGAACTGGCTCGCCTGAAGTCGACCCATGGCCACGCGCTGCTGTGGGATGGCCACAGCATCTGCTCGCAGCTGCCCTGGCTGTTCGACGGCCGGTTGCCCGACCTGAACATGGGCACCGCCAGTGGCGCCAGCTGCGCGCCCTCGTTGCGCAGCGCCTTGGTGCAGGTGCTGGACCGGCAAAACGCTTTCAGCCATGTCACCGACGGCCGCTTCAAGGGCGGCTACATCACCCGCCACTACGGCCGGCCGCAAGACGGCGTGCATGCGGTGCAGCTGGAGATGTGCTGGTCCTGCTACATGGACATCGAGGCTCCGCCCTGGCAGCTGGCACCCCAGCGCTGCCAAGCGCTTGAGCCGGTGCTGCGCGCGCTGCTGCAAACGATGCTGGACTGGCGGCCCGGTGTCTGACCCCCGGCTGCTGTGGGCGCCCAGCGCCTGGCTGCCCGACGGCTGGCAGCCGCAGGTGCTGCTGCGCATTGACACCAACGGCTGCTGGGCCGAGGTGCAAGCCGGGGTCAGCCAGGCACCCGAGGCCGCCACCGTGCTGCCCGGCCCGCTGCTGCCGGGCCTGGTCAATGCCCACAGCCACGCCTTCCAGCGCGCCTTTGCCGGGCTGGCCGAGCGGCGCGAGGCCGAGACGGACGACTTCTGGTCCTGGCGCCAACGCATGTACCAGGTGGCACTGCGCATCAGCCCGCCGCAGCTGCGCGCGATTGCGGCCCAGCTTTACCTGGAGCTGCTGCAAGGCGGTTACACCCAGGTCTGCGAGTTCCATTACTTGCAGCACGACCCGGCCGGACAGCCCTATCCGGACCCCCTGACGCTGGGCTGGGCGCTGGCTGACGCGGCGCAGGACGTTGGCCTGGGCCTGACGCTGATGCCCGCGCTGTACGAGCGCGCCGGCTTTCAGCAGCCGCACTTGCGCGACGACCAGCGGCGCTTCGGCACCGATGCCGGCAGTGTCTGGGCCATGGCCCAGCGCATCGCGGCGGCGCAGCGACCCGGCCTGGACGCTGGCCTGGTGATCCACTCGCTGCGGGCCGCAGCATCGGGCTCTATCCAGGCGCTGCGCGCGCTGGCCGCCAATTTCGCCGGGCCGGTGCACATCCATGTCGCCGAACAAACTGCCGAGGTCAATGATTGCCTGGCCGCCACCGGTGCCCGGCCGATCGCCTGGCTGGCGCAGGCCGGGCTGCTGGACGCCCGCTGGCAACTGGTGCACGCCACCCACAGCGTCACAGCGGAGATCGAGGCGGTCGCGCGCAGCGGCGCCGGCGTGGTGATCTGCCCCAGCACCGAAGCCAACCTGGGCGATGGGATGTGTGACCTGCGCGGCTGGCTGGACGCTGGCGTGCCGCTGGCCATCGGCTCGGACAGCCACGTCACCCGCGACTGGCGCGAGGAGCTGCGCTGGCTGGACTACGGCGCACGCCTGCAACTGCGGAAGCGCAATGTCGCCGCTGCGCCGGCCGCGGCCCAGCCATCCACCGCGCAGCGGTTGTTTTCACGCGCGTTGGCCGGCGGTGGCGCGGCGATGGGCCACCGGCGCTGGGGCTTGTTGCCCGGCGCCCGCGCCGATGCGCTGCAGCTTGACTGCGCCAGCGCCAACCTGCTCGGCATCCCGGGTGATCGGCTGATCGACGCGCTGGTGTTCTCCAGCCCCGCCGCACCCTGGCAGGACGTGATGGTGGCGGGGCAGTGGGTGCTGCGTGGCGGCCGGCACGTCCGGGGCAAGGCCATCCAGCGCGACTTTGTCCAGGCGATGGCCGCGCTGTGGTCAGGCGACCCACCCGGCCGACGCGATACCGTTTGACCCGGGCTGACGGCGGCGTGCTGGCCGCGCGCTGGCTGGCATAAGCCGGCATTTGCCGGCGCATGCCGGCATTTACCGGTCGTACTGTGCGCCCAAAGCTTGTCGCCAACTCTGCACCTGGCAGGCTGGTGGCAGCCCTTCCGCGCACCCCACCGACAACAGGACACCAACATGGCCGTTGCCCCGCGAGCCGACCCGCTGGACCACTTCACCCCCGCGCAGTGGCAGCACCTGAGTGCACGTTCGTCCTGGCGCGGGCTGTGGCTGGTGGCGCACTGCTGGGGCGTGATCGGCGCAGCCCTGTGGGCCGGTGCAACCTGGCCGGTGCTGATCCCACTGGCGGTGGTGGTGATCGGTGCACGCCAACTGGGCTTGTTCATCCTGATGCACGACGCGGCGCACGGCGCCCTGCACCGCAACCGGCGGGTCAACGACGGGGTGGCGACCTGGCTGTGCTCGTCCACACTGCGGGCGTACCGCCCCTACCACCTGCAGCACCACCGCTATGTGCAGCAGGCCGAGGACCCGGACCTGCCGCTGTCGGCGCCGTTCCCAATCAACCGTGCATCCTTCGCCCGCAAAGTCTGGCGCGACCTCAGCGGCCAGACCTTCGTCAAGCAGCGCTTCGGCCCGGTCGTGCAGCGCCTCAGGCAACGGGTTGCCGGCGGCACGGCAACCACGCTGCCCGAGCTGGGCCGTGAGCTGGGCCGGGATGGCCGATTCCTGCTGGGCAATGCGCTGGGATTTGCTGTATTCGCTGCGGCGGGCGCGGGCTGGGTGTGGCTGCTGATGTGGTTGCTGCCGATGGCCACCTGGCTGCCGCTGGTCAGCCGCATCCGCAACATTGCCGAGCATGCGCTGGTGGCCCAGGACGAGGCCGATCCGCTGCGCCAGGCCCGCACGCCCTGGCCAGCTGGGTCGAGCGGGCACTGATTGCACCCTTCTGGGTCAACATTGGGTCAACTACCACGCCGAGCACCACCTGTTCACGCAGATCCCCTGCTGGAACCTGGCCGAGGCGCATGCCTTGTTGCAGCAGCAGCAGGCTAGCGGGCGTATGGTGACCCAGCCCAGCTACCTGCGCTTGTTGCGCCTGGCCACCTCCGCCTGAGCCGCTTCCGGCTGGCCGTCAAAGCCAGCCGCGGCTCACAGGTCGTACCAACCCAGCCCCAGCGTCAGGCCGCTGACGCGGGCTTCACCGCTGCGCTGCTGCTGTTGCCAGGCAATGTCGATCGCCAACTTGTCCCGGCGCAGCCAATGCCGTGCGCCGATCTGGGTCAGCCGCAGCGTGCCCTCCTGGGCCAGTTCGGCAAACGCCATGGTGCGCTTGAAGATTTCGCGATCAATCGCCACGGCGCGGGTCCAGGTCCGGCGCGCGCCGCTGGATTTGTTCAGGCCCAGGTCCAGGTGCAAGGTGGCGTAGCCCTCGCCCAGCGTGACCGACACCGGCAGCTTCACGCCGGCGGTGCGCACGCTGGCCTCACCCGGGCTGCGCTCCCAACCCAGCGCACCGGTGATCGCCACGCCCCAGCCGTCGCGGCCGATGTGGTTGAACACGTGCTTGAACTCCAGCTCGGTCTCGTTGCCGGTCAACACCGCATGGCGGTCCACGAAACGCGACCACTGCAGTTGCAGCGAGTTGCCACCACCGAACGTGTACTCCGACTCCACCGACAAGCCCCGCAGGGTGCCCCGGCGCTCGGCCCAGGACTCGAACGACCACACCTGCTCGTCGTCCTCCATCACCGCGGTACGGGCGATCTGGAACGGCCGGTCATTGGCTTGCGCGGGGGCCGCGCAAGCCAGCAGCAGGCTGCACAACCCGCCCAGCCGCCGCAAGGTACGACGCAAGCAGCCCATCCCGCGCCCAGGCCCGCCGGGTCAGCCGAGTTGCAGGAATTCGACCCAGTTGCCATCCGGATCGGCCACGATGGCGATGCGCACACCAGGCCGGATCTCGCGGGCGCCCATCACCACCTTGTGGCCGGCGTCAGCGCAGGCGGCGACCATCTCGGGCAAGTTGTCGATCGTGATGGTCCAGTAGCGGTAGCCCGCCGCGCCCTGGATGCCACCGGGCGGCGCCGTGGCCGGCACCGCCGGCAGCACCACCAGCTTGATCAGGCTGTCGCCGCACAGCAGGCGGTGCATCACGCCGGTGCCACCCGGCATTGGCATCTCGCCCTGCAACTTCAGCCCCAGCACCTGCTGGTAGAAGGCCAGCATCGCTGGGCCGTTGGTGGTGACAATGCCCAGATCGATGGCGGATTTGGTGATGTTCATGCCCATGAAAACTCCTGGTTCAGGCCCGTTTGCGGGCCAGGATTCAAACCGCTGTCTGGCCCGGCAATTGCCGTGTCACCGGATGAGAGCTCGACAAGCCGCCGTCCACGGCAATCGCCTGGCCGTTGACGTAGCTGGACTGGCTGGACGCCAGGAACAACGCCACATTGGCCAACTCGTCGGGCTGCGCGGCCCGGCGCAGCGGGTTCAGGCGGCCCAGCTTGTGTGTCACGCCCTTGTCCTTGGCGTAATCGAAGGTGGGGCGGGTCATGCCGGTTTCGGTCAGGCCCGGGCAGAGGGCGTTGACCCGCACACCGGACTCGCACAACTGCTGGGCCGACACCATCACCAGGTTGATCACACCCGCCTTGGACGCCGAGTACGCCGGCCCGCCGGCACCCGACCGGATGCCGGCCACCGACGCGGTGCAGATGATCGAACCGCCCTGGCCGGCGTCGGCCATCACCTTGCCGGCGTGCTTGACCATCAGCCACGGCCCGATCAGGTTGACCCGCAGCACCTCGGCAAAGTGCTCGGGCGTCAAATCGAAAATGCCGGCCATGCCGCCGGACACACCGGCATTGGCAAACGCCACGTCGAGCCTGCCATGGCTGGACAGCGCCGTGGCCACCAGGCTGGCGACATCGGATTCGACCCCGGCATCGCCCTGCAAGGCGGTGGCCACGCCGCCGGCCTCGACCACGCTGCGGGCGGTGTCAAACACGGCGTCGGTCTTGTCGCCCAGCACCAGGCGCGCGCCCTCACGGGCAAACAGCAGCGCAGTGGCGCGGCCTATGCCCGAGCCGGCGCCGGTGATGATGGCGACTTTGCCTTCAAGACTCTGGGACATTTCTTCTCCTGGTGCAGCGTGATGGCGTGGTCGGGCGCGGGCAGGCCGAGCTCAGCCTAAAGCCGCATAGCGCTCAAGGTGGTGGTCCACATCGCCAAAGCGCTGGGCGATCATCGTCAGCCGGCGGAAGGTATGCGAGACCTTCAGCTCTTCGGTCATGCCCATGCCGCCGAGCAGTTGCACCGACTCCTGGCTGACCTGGCGTGCCGCATCGGCGATCTTGATCTTGGCGGCCGACACCGCACGCGCCCGCGTCGCGGCATCACCACCCGCGTCCACCGTGGTGGCCGCTAGGATGGCCATCGACCGGGCTTGCTCGGTGGCGATGACCATCTCCACCATGCGGTGCTGCAACACCTGGAACGACGCGATCGGCACGCCAAACTGCTTGCGCTGCTTCATGTAGTCCAGCGTGGCGTCGTTGGCGCTTTTCATCGCACCGATGGCGTCGGCGCAGAGCAGCGCGGTGGCAAAGTCGGTCGCCTCCTCGATGTGCGGCATGGCGCCGCCCAGCGGGCCGAGCAGCGCGTCGGCGCCCAGCACCACGCCGGCCAAGCGCACATCGGCCACCCGCATCCCGTCCACCGTGCGGCTGGGGTTCAGGCTGACGCCTGCCGCCTGGGGATCGACGATGAACAGGCTGACGCCCAGGGTCTCGCCAGCGGCACCACTGGTGCGGGCCGACACGATCAGCCGCTGCGCCGACGCCGCGCCCACCACCACACGTTTGTCGCCGTCCAGCACCCAGCCGTCAGCCGCCGCGCGGGCCGTGGTGAGGGCTGGCGCCAGGCCGTAGCGCCCACCCGCCTCGGTGCTGGCAAAGGCCAGCCGCATCGTGCCGTGGATCACGCCCGGCAACAGCGCTGCCCGCTGCGCGGCCGACCCGGCGCGTGCCACCAGCCGGCTGGCCAGGCCCACGACATCCAGCAGGGGCTCGACCACCAGGGCCTCGCCGCAGGCCTCCATCACCGCCATCAGGTCGACCGCGCCACCGCCAAAACCGCCATCGTCCTCGGGCAGTGCGATAGCGGTCAGGCCCATCTCGGCAAACGCGGCCCAGACCGGCTCGCTGAAACCGCTGGCGGAATGGAGGATGGCCTTGCGATTCTCGAAGTCGTAGGCATTGCCCAGGTACTTGCGCACCGAGTCGGCCAGTTGTTGTTGCTCGTCGCTGTAGTCGAAGTTCATGTTTGTCTCGCGTTGGCGGCTACAGACCGAGCGACATCTTGGCGATGATGTTGCGCTGTATCTCGTTGGACCCGGCGTAAATGCTGGCCTTGCGGTAGTTGAAGTAGCGCGGCGCCAAGCGCGAGGTGAAGTGGTCGATGGCGCCCGAGTCCACCGCCTTGAAGGGCTGGGCCAGCGGGCCGACCGCCACCATCATCAGCTCGGTGATCATCTGCTGCACCTCGGTGCCGCGGATCTTGAGCATCGACACGTCCGCGCCCGGCGGCTGACCCGTTCGGCGCATCTTGTCGAGGAACCGCATCGAGGTGATCTCCAGCGCGTCCAACTCGACCTCGACCCGGGTCAGTTTGTCGCGAAAGCGCGGGTCCTGCATCAGCGGCTTGCCGCCTTTTTGCTCGCGAGTGGCCAGCGACTTGAGCGCCGCAAGCTCCCGCTTGGACGCGCCTACATTGCCCGAGCCCATGCGCTCGTGGCCCAGCAGGTACTTGGCCACCGTCCAGCCCTTGTTCTCCTCGAACACCAGGTTCTCCACCGGCACCGACACGTTGTCGAAGAAGATCTCGTTGACCTCATGGCCACCGTCCATCAGGATCAGCGGGCGCACGGTGATGCCGGGCGTGGCCATGTCGATCAGCAAAAAACTGATGCCTTCTTGCCGCTTTTCGGCCGCCGGGTTGGTGCGCACCAGGCAGAAGATCCAGTCGCCGTAGTGGCCCAGCGTGGTCCAGATCTTCTGGCCGTTGACCACATAGTGATCACCGTCCCGGTCGGCGCGGCACTTCAGCGCGGCCAGGTCCGACCCGGCGCCCGGCTCGGAGTAGCCCTGCACCCAAAAATCATCGCCCTCGCGGATGCGCGGCAAAAATCGCGCCTTTTGCTCGGGCGTGCCAAAGCGGTGCAGCACCGACGCACACATCGCCGGGCCGAACGGCGGCAGTCCGGGCGCACCGGCC
>JANMXG010000097.1:0-2700 GCA_031394235.1 Betaproteobacteria bacterium | reverse complement strand
GGTCCTGGGCGCACTGGTGATCGTGGCGGCCAAAGTGGTCGGCACGGCCATCGTGGCGCGTTTGTTCATCCTCACCCGGCCGGCCCTGCTGCAACTGCCCTGGTTTGCCCGCCTCTACCTGCGCTGGGTTGGCTGGAAAGCGGCGCTGCTGCTGCACGTGCGGGCATCCTGGGCCTGGCGCACCGCGCGGGCAGTCAAGCGCCTGGTGCGCCAGCGCTGGTCACGGTGGCATCGCGACTGACCAACACCGACACGCCGGCATGTCCTGGGGTTGAACGTTCATGTCAGTTTCCGGCTCTGAGCTGTCTTTTGTTTTTTGGCCTGAGAGCTGACCGGTCGGGGGTGTTGAGCGACCGCGCCGCGCCGGTCTGGCGTGCCCCGCTCCGTGTCATTCCGGGCCGGACAACCACCGGCCCTCCCTTCTTTACCTGCGCGGGACACCCCAGCCCGACGCAGCGCTACGCCATCGACGGAGCGCGCGGGATGTTCAAGCCAACGCAGGCGGAAACGGTGGCGGCGGCCAAGGGCGTTGGGTGACCGGCGCAGTGAAATAAAGGGGGAAATGTCGGCCGACCGGCCGGCATGGAGGACATTCACGGAGGCGGTCGCCCGACGGCCTTGGTTGCCTTGGCGCCGCACGCCGCACATCGAACGACTGCATCCCCACCAGAGGAAAGACAGCTCAGAGCCGCCAGCCGCCAGCCGCCCGCGAAAGGTTCACTTTGAGCCGGCAACGGTGGGCGGGCCGTACCCTGCAACGGGGTGAAAATTTGGGCTTGGGCTACATTGACGTCTACGTCAACCTGACGAAGTTCCAAGCTCTCATGACCTTACCCGCACGCGCCTCCAAGACGTACACGATCAGCGAGCTGGCGCGCGAGTTCGACATCACGCCGCGCGCGATACGGTTTTATGAGGATTCCGGCCTGCTCGAACCGACCCGCGCCGGCCGCAATCGCGTCTACAGCCAGCGTGACCGAACCCGGCTCAAGCTGACGCTGCGGGGCAAGCGTCTGGGTTTCAGTTTGCAGGAGATCCGCGGCCTGGTGACGATGTACGACACCGATTCGGACACGGCGCCCCAGCTTCAAGCATTTCTGGCCGTGTTGGCTGCGCACCGGCGGCAACTGGAGCTGCAGCTTGAAGACATCCGCGTCACGCTGGACGAGCTGACGTTGCACGAGGGCCGGTGCCACCAGTTGCTGACGACGGCGACAGCTGCAGTGGTCACAGTGGCCCAGAGTGCCCCGGTTGCGGGTGCTGCGCCAGCACCGACCCGCCGCAGATCCTGACCCCGAGATCAGGTCCTTGCCAAAGCACTCCGGTATCATTGACATTGACGTTGACGTAAACGTCAATTTGCTGCGAAGCTGCTCGCCCGCTCAGGCAGCCGTGGCATGCTTGACGGTGTTGCGTCACCTTCGCACCCGGCCACACCCTCAGGAGATACGCGATGAGCCAACTGCCCGGACTCGACTTCCAGCTCGGTGAAGACATTGATGCGTTGCGCGACGCGGTGCGTGACTTTTGCGCCGCAGAGATCACGCCGCGCGCCGCCGAGATCGACCGCAGCGACCAGTTTCCGATGGACTTGTGGCGCAAGATGGGCGCGCTGGGCGTGCTGGGCATCACCGTGGCCGAGCAGTACGGCGGCGCCAACATGGGCTACCTGGCGCACATGATCGCGATGGAAGAGATCAGCCGTGCCAGCGCGTCTGTGGGCCTGAGCTACGGCGCGCACAGCAACCTGTGTGTCAACCAGATCAAGCGCAACGGCAGCGAGGCGCAGCGCGCCAAGTACCTGCCCAAGCTGATCTCGGGCGAGCATGTCGGCGCGCTGGCCATGAGCGAGCCGGGCGCGGGATCGGATGTCATCAGCATGAAGCTGAGGGCCGAGGACAAGGGCGGCTACTACCTGCTCAACGGCACCAAGTTCTGGATCACCAACGGCCCCGACGCCGACACGCTGGTGGTCTACGCCAAGACAGGGGGCGATGCGGACAGCCCCCACGCTGCGCTGGCCGCCGCGGCCGCGTCTGCGGGCGGCCGGGCGGCCGATCCTGACAGCCCCCACGCTTCTCTGCCCCCCGCGGGGGCACCCCGGCCTTCGGGCGGCCGGGCGGCCGGGGGTGGCGCACGCGCCATCACCGCCTTCATCATCGAAAAAAGCATGAAGGGCTTTTCCTGCGCCCAGAAGCTCGACAAGCTGGGCATGCGCGGCAGCCACACCGGCGAGCTGGTGTTCAACAACGTCGAGGTGCCGGCGCAGAACGTGCTGGGCCAGGTGGGCAGTGGTGCCCGGGTGCTGATGAGCGGGCTCGACTACGAACGCGCGGTGCTCACCGGTGGCCCGCTGGGCATCATGCAGAGCGTGATGGACAGCGTGGTGACCTACATCCATGATCGCAAGCAGTTCGGCCAGAGCATCGGCGAGTTTCAGTTGATCCAGGGCAAAGTGGCCGACATGTACACCGTGCTGCAGGCCGGCCGCAGTTTTGCCTACACCGTGGCCAAGAACCTCGACAAGCTGGGGGTCGAGCACGTCCGTCAAGTGCGCAAGGATTGCGCCAGCGTCATCCTGTGGTGCGCCGAGAAAGCCACCTGGATGGCCGGCGAAGGCGTGCAGATCTTCGGCGGCAACGGCTACATCAACGACTACCCGCTGGGCCGGCTGTGGCGCGATGCCAAGCTCTACGAGAT
>JANMXG010000096.1:0-4884 GCA_031394235.1 Betaproteobacteria bacterium | reverse complement strand
GGCGCGGGTTTCATCGGCTGCATCATCATGGAGTCGCTGGCGATGCGCGGCGTCAAGCTGAGCGTGGTCGAGATGGGCGACCGCATGGTGCCGCGCATGATGGGCCCCACCGCCGGCGGCATGATCAAGGACTGGTGCGAGAAAAAGGGCGTGACGGTCTACACCGGCGCCCGGGTCGAAGCGGTGGAGCGGCCCGCCGAGGCCGTGCCGGCCAGCCCGCCAGCAGCCCCTGAGGCGGCGGCGCCGGCTGCGCCCGCGCATGAGCCCGGCCTGCTGAGCAAGATCGCGCATGCGCTGGGCCTCGGGTCAGACCCGGAGCCCGCACCGGCAGCGCCGGCCGTGCCTGCGTCTGTGGCCGCTGCTGCACCCAGCGCCGCGATGGTGGTGCGCCTGTCCACCGGCCAGCGCATCGAGGCCGACCTGGTCATCAGCGCCACCGGCGTCAAACCCAACATCGGTTTTCTCGAACATTCGGCCATCCGTTGCCTGGTCGGTGTGCTGACCGACGAGCACCTGCAGACCAGCGTGCCCGGCATCTACGCCGCCGGCGACTGCGCCGAGGCCTTCGACAAGGTCAGCGGCAGCACCATCGTCAGCGCGATCCAGCCCAACGCGGCCGAGCAGGCGCGGGTGGCCGCGCTCAACATGGTGGGCAAGCCCACATCGCTCAAGGGCGTGACCCAGATCAACGTGCTCGACACCCTGGGCATGATCTCGGCCAGCTTTGGCAAATGGGATGGCGTGCCCGGCGGCGAGCAGGTGGAACTGGTCGACCGCGCTGCCGGCAAGCTGTTGAGCCTGCAGTTCTCGGGCGACAAATTGGTGGGCTGCAACAGCGTGGGCTGGACCGAACACGTGGGCGTGATGCGCGGTCTGGTCGAGGGCGAGGTCAAGCTCTCAGCCGACTGGAAGCAGCGCCTGATGCAAGACCCGACGCTGCTGATGGAGGCCTACCTGGCCAACGCCCAGGCGCAGCAGGCCATGGCCCACCTGCGTGCCTGAGTGCCGCCTGATTGCCTGGACGCCCAAGGTGAAGGGCGATCGGGCATCATCCAACGCGACATGAAAATCACCTTCAAGCTCTACGCCAGCCTCACCGACTACCTGCCGCCCGCCGCCCGCATCGGCAACCGGATCGAGCTGGAAGTGGCGCCCGACGCCACCATCGCCCAGATCATCGAGCCCTACGGCATGCCGATCAAGCTGGTGCACCTGGTGCTGGTCAACGGCGTCTTCATCCCGCCCGAGCAGCGCGCCAGCCGCACCTTTGTCGAGGGTGATGTGCTGGCGATCTGGCCGCCGATTGCCGGCGGCTGAGCTGGCGGATGACCCGGCCGCTGACAGTGCTCCATGCAGACTGACTACCCCGCAGACTTCCAACGCGAGCAGGGCTTTACCGAGCGCGACTGGCTGCGCTGCCTGCCCGGTGCGGTGCGCGACTGCACGCTTGACCGGAGCCAGCCCGGCCTGGCCCGGGTGCAGATCGGCGGCGGCCAGCTGCTGCTGCGCTGGACGGTAATGGCGCCGCGCCAGATCGCGATGATGTGCATGCCCAGGCTGGCGGTGCACTACCAGTTTTACGGGGTGGACGACGACCAGCGCGCGAGCTTCATGCGCTATTTTGACCTCTACACGATGCGCGGCGGCGGCTGAGCCTGCGCCAGGCCGGCGAAGGCCCAACCCAGCAACTCGGCCAGCCGGGTGACCACCCACAACGCCTCGGCGTCGCTGAACCCCGCGTCCGGCGTCGCCAGGCCGGTCTGGGAGCGCGCCAGCACCAGGTCCTCACTCACCCCCTGGTCATGGTGCACCGCCTGGCTGGGCTCGACCAGCAGCTGCGCCATGTCCTCGCACAGCTCGTAGCGCGCCTGAAACACGGCCCGCGTGACCGTCAAGCGGCCGCGCGCATCGCGGTAAACCGCCTCGAACGAGGGCGGGATGTGGATCTGGGATTCATCGGACATCTACGCTTGTAACCCAGGTCAGCCCCGCGGGTTGAAGCCCGGGCACCAAACCGGCGGCCGCCAAGCGCTCGGTCAGAGGGCAAACCCCGCCTCGAGCGCGTCCCGCAGGTAGGCCACCAGCGCCTGCACCGCCCGCGGCACCTGCGGGCTGAACGGGCGCATCGCATACAGATGCTCGCCGAAACTGCCCACCGGCTGCCAGTCGGGCAGCACCACCACCAGCCGGCCGCTGCGCACCGCTTGCTGGGCACTGAAGTCGGGCAGCAGCGCGATGCCCAGGCCGGCCAGCGCCGCCTCGCGCAGCGCCTCGCTGTTGTTGGCTGAAAACGGGCCGGTCACCGCCACGCTGAGCTTCAAGGCGGGGTCGGGCTGCCCGGTTGCCGGCGGCATCCACTGCCAGACCGGTGATTCGCCTGCCCGCAGGTAAGGCAGGCAATCGTGCAACGCCAGGTCGGCCGGCACCTGCGGCGTGCCGCGCCGCCGCAGGTAGGCCACACTGGCCACCAGCACCGACCGGGTGGCGCACAGCGCCCAGGCGACGTGGGTGTCCGGCGGCGCCGGGGCGTGGCGGATCGCCAGATCAAAGCCCTCCTGCGCCAGCGGCACCAGCCGGTCGGACAAGTCCAGCTCGATGCGCACCTGCGGATGCGCCCGCAAAAAGGCCGGCAGCAACGGCACGATCTGCTGGTGCGCCAGTGCCACCGGTGCGGTCAGGCGCAAGCGGCCGCGGGGGGTGGCCGCCAGATCGCGGATGCCGGCAAAGGCGGTGCCGATCGCCTCAAAGGCACCCGATGTGGCGTCCACCAGCTGCTGCCCGGCTTCGGTCAGGCGCACGCTGCGGGTGGTGCGCTGCACCAGCGGCACGCCGGCGGCCTGCTCCAGCTCGGTGATGCGCTGGCTCATTGCGGCCTTGCTGACCCCCAACCGCTGCGCCGCAGCGGTAAAGCTGCCCGCCAAGCCCAGCACCGCGAGCCAGTGCACGTGGCGCCAGAGGGTATCGATACGCCGCTCGTCCATGTTGTTCCTGATTTTGAGCGCCCATTGTTCTATATCCTGAACAATGAATCCAGCGCCAGGCCGCTAGTCGGGCGTGGCGAGGCGGCCTAGACTGCGCCCACTTTCATCCACTCTGCCGGAGACCGCCATGGGCGCCCCTGAAGCCTTCACCCAAACCACCGATGTGGGCCACTTCATTGCCGGGCGCACGGCAGCCGGCACCAGCGGCCGATCGCAGCCGGTCTACAACCCGGCCACCGGCAAGGTGGCACGCCAGGTGGCGCTGGCGTCGGCCGACGAGGTGGGCCAGGCGGTGGCCGCTGCGGTGGCCGCGCAGCCGGCCTGGGGCGACTTTCCGCCGATCCGCCGGGCCCGGGTGCTGAACAACTTCCTGGCGCTGCTGAACCAGCACAAGGACACGCTGGCCGCCATGATCAGTGCCGAGCACGGCAAGGTCTTTACTGACGCGCAGGGCGAAGTGGCACGCGGCATCGACATCGTCGAATTCGCCTGCGGCGCGCCGCAACTGCTCAAGGGTGACTTCACCGAGCAGGTCTCCACCGGCATCGACAACCACACGCTGCGTCAGCCGCTGGGCGTGGTGGCCGGCATCACGCCGTTCAACTTCCCGTGCATGGTGCCGCTGTGGATGTTTCCAATAGCGCTGGCCGCAGGCAATGCGTTTGTGCTCAAGCCCAGCGAGCGTGACCCGAGTTGCGCGATGTTCATGGCCGAACTGCTGCAGCAGGCCGGCCTGCCCGCCGGTGTGTTCAGCGTGGTCCAGGGCGACAAGGCGGCGGTGGACGCATTGCTGGTGCACCCGGATGTCAAAGCCATCAGCTTTGTCGGCTCGACTGCGATTGCCCAGTACATCTACGAGACCGGCGCGCACCACGGCAAGCGAGTGCAGGCACTGGGCGGTGCCAAGAACCACCTGGTGGTGATGCCCGATGCCAACGTCGAGCAGGCGGTGGACGCACTGGTGGGCGCGGCCTACGGCTCGGCCGGCGAGCGTTGCATGGCTATTTCCGTGGCCGTGCTGGTGGGCAATATCGCCGACGCGGTGGTGGACAAGGTGGCCGCCCGCGCCCGCACCCTCAAGGTGATGAACCCGATGGACCTGGCGGCCGAGATGGGCCCGATCGTCACCGCCCAGGCGCGTGACCGGATCGAGGGCTACATCGGCATCGGTGTTGAAGAAGGGGCAACGCTGGTGGTGGACGGCCGCGGCCTGACCGTGCCGGGGCTGGAAGGCGGGTTCTTCACCGGCGGCACGCTGTTCGACCACGCCACCCAGGCGATGCGCATCTACCAGGAGGAGATCTTCGGCCCGGTGCTGGTGTGTGTGCGGGTGCCCGACATGGCCAGCGCGCTCAAGCTGATCAACGACCATGAGTACGGCAACGGCGTGTCGCTCTACACCAGCGACGGCGGCGTGGCACGTGAGTTCAGCCGCCGGGTTCAAGTGGGCATGGTCGGCGTCAACGTGCCGATCCCGGTGCCGATGGCCTGGCACGGTTTTGGCGGCTGGAAGCGCAGCCTGTTTGGCGACATGCATGCCTACGGCGAAGAAGGCGTGCGTTTTTATACCAAGCAAAAAAGTGTGATGCAGCGCTGGCCCGACAGCATCGCCAAGGGTGCGGAGTTCGGGTTCCCGACCTCAAAGTGAGGGCGGGGGCGGCGGCTCTGACCGCCGCTAAACTGTCACGCCATGCCCGCCGCCCCCCGCGCCCAGCCGCAAGCGTTTTTTGACGCCGAGCAATGGCGGGCGTTGACCCAACGATCGTCCTGGCGCGGTCTGTGGCTGGTGGTCCACTGCTGGGGCGTGATCGGCGCGGCGATGTGGGCCGGCGCGACCTGGCCGGTGTTGATCCCGCTGGCGGTAGTCGTCATCGGCACCCGCCAGTTGGGCCTGTTCATCCTG
>JANMXG010000095.1:0-22692 GCA_031394235.1 Betaproteobacteria bacterium | reverse complement strand
CGCTGGGCGGCGCGTGGGCGGGGGTGTCGGCGGGGGTGTCGGCGCGGGCGTCGGCAAGGGCGTTGGCAGGGGCGTTGGCGTTGGCCGGGGCTTCGGCGGGAGCGTTCGAAAGGGCGTTGGCAATGCCGACAGGCGCGGCGGACCAGCCGAGCTGGCGCAGTGCCGTCTGGACCTGCTGCCAGTGGCCGGCCAGCTCGGCCTGTGCGCGCAGGATGTCCCGGTCGTGCTGGCGCAGCTGTTGGCGGCGCTCGGCCAGGGCGTCGATCTCGGCCCCAAAGCGCAGAAAGCCGGTGTCTGCCGGCAGGGCCGCCAGCTGCGCGGCGCGCTGCGCGGCCTGCCCTGCGTGCAGTTGCTGCTCCCGGCCGGCCGCTGCCAGTGCCAACTCTGCCTCGGCCAGTTGGCGGCCGGCGTCTGGGGGCAACAGCGGCACATCGCCCAGGGCCTGCAGCGCCGCTTGTTGCCCGTGCCACTGGCGCAGCGGCGCCAGCACCCGGCGCACCCGCTCCAGCGTCAGGCGCTGGGACTCCAGCGCGTGCAGGCTGGCCCGCAACTGGCTGCGCTGGTCATCGAGCTGGCGCACCCGCGCGTCGGCTTCGACCCAATCCCTGGTGCGCACGGTGGCGGCCTTGAGCCGGGCCTCCGCCGCCGCCAGCGCGTCGGCGGCGACGTAATACGCCCGGCCGGCCGATTTGCGCGGGGCCCACAGCGCATCGGCCTCGGCGGCCAGCTGGTCGCGCACCGTGCCCAAGCTGCCGATGCCCGCGGCCGACTGGAACAGGATCTGGCCGATGTCGTTCTTGGCACTCAGGATCGACTGGCCGCCCGCCGCCAGCCGGCTTTGGTCCAGGCCGAACATCTGGTCAAAGAAGTCGCGGTCGGCGCCGCCCAGCCAGACGGCCAACGCAGACTCGGCCAGCGGCTGGCCTTGGGGGTCGAACAGCGTGCGGTTGCGCGCCTTGTGGCGCACGAAGGCCAGCGACTCGCCACCATGGGTCAGCGTGGCGCCCAGCCGCAGGTCGGCCTTGATGTGCACAAAGTCGAAGGCCGACCGGGTCTCGATGCCGTAGAGCAGGTCCAGGATGGCGCTGCGGGTGGTGGATTTGCCGGCCTCGTTGGCACCGACGACGATATGAAAATCCCGCGCAGCGGCCGGAAAGTCCAGCCTGCGCTGGGTGAACTTGCCGTAGGCCAGCAGGTCGAGTTGTTGGATGCGCATCGGGCGGCGTTGGGTGGGGGAATGGGATCGATCAGGCCGGGTGAAGCGCTGCTCAGTGCGCCTGCGCCAGCCGGGCCAACAGGCCCGGCACCACCGCGTCGATCAGCGGACCGATCTCACCCGCACGGATCGCCTTGAAACCGGGCACCGCGTCGGTCAGCTCGGCTGGCGCCTTGCCGGCCAAGCCACGCAGGTCGTCGGTCAGGCTTTGTATGAAGTCGGCATCGTCAGCCACGCTGGCCAGCAGGGTTTGCAGGTCGGCCAGCGCACCGGCGCGCTCGTGCAGCAGCGTGGCGTCCAGCAGCGGCGTGGTGCGCACCCGCACCCGCTCGATCCACAGGCGTTCACCGCCCAGTGTGGCGGCCAGCGCCAGCAGCTCTTCACGCAGTTGCGGCTCACTGCCAAACAGCGCGCCATGGGCGGCGCTGCATCCCGTCAGCGTGATGCGCAGCGCGATCGGCAGGCTGTGCCCGGCACCGTCCAGCAGTGCCGACAGCGCGCTGCTGGCCAGTGCCAGCACACCCGGCAAGTCGGTCGCGCGACCGGCGTCCACGTGCAGGTGCTGCCAGCGCATCACGTCGACGATGCAGCGCTCGACCGACAGGATGCCGGTCTCGTCGGCCGTGACCAGCACCGCACCGCGCGGGCCGGTCTCGCGGATGTGGCGGCCCTGCAGGTTGCCAGGGAACACCACCCAAGGGTTCTGCTGCAACACCGCATGCGCGTGCACATGGCCCAGCGCCCAGTAGTCGTAGCCCTTGGCACACAGCTCGGCCAGCGAGCAGGGGGCGTAGCGGGCATGCTCCGCATCACCTTCCAGTGCGGTGTGCAGCACGCCGATGTTGAGCCAGCCCGGCAGCGCGTCGGGGTAGCCGATGGCCAGGTTCTCGACCGTTGCGGCCTCGCGGAAGCTGCGGCCGTGCAGCGCCACGCGCAAATGCTCGATCCGGTGGCTGCTGGGCTTCTTGCTGTCGAACAGATGCACATTGGCCGGCAGCGTCAGCCGTTTGGTCATCTCGTTGTCGGCATCGTGGTTGCCGTGCAGCAGGTAGACCGGCACGCCGGCTTGTTGCAGCCGGCCCATCTCGCGCCCGAAGAAGTGGCCGGTGTTGTAGTCCTTCCAGGCGCCGTCGTAGAGGTCGCCGGCGATCACCATGAAGTCGACCGCCTCGTCGATCGCCAGGTCCACCAGCGCCCGGAAGGCGTCGCGCGTGGCCGTGCGCAGCGCCGCCACCGGCGCATTGGGGTAGGCCGCCAGACCCACCAGCGGGCTGTCAAGGTGGATGTCGGCGGTGTGGATGAACTTCATGCGGGGGTCTCGGGCTGGTTGGGCTGGTTGGGCGGGTCGGGATGGTCGGGCTGGCCGGGCTGGCCGGGCTGGTCGGGCAAGCTGGGCGAGTCAGGGGGATCGGCGTCAGGGCCGGGCTGGTCCAGCCAGTCGAGCAAGCCGCTGGCGCGCCGGGTGCGGCGGGCCAGGGCGTCGGCCAGCGCCTCGCGCCGACCCGACACCAGCGTGAGGGCGCTGCGGGCGCGGGTGATGCCGGTGTAGACCAGCTCGCGGGTCAGGCCGCGGCTGGGCGCTTGCGGCAGCACCAACACGGTGTGGTCGAACTCCGAGCCCTGGGCCTTGTGCACCGTCATTGCAAATGCAGTTTCGACCGAAACCAGGCGGCTGACGCCGACCGAGCGCAGCGCCGGTCCGTCGGCAAACCAGGCGCGCAGCGGCGACGTGGGCACACGCGGCCGCAGCACGATGCCGATGTCACCATTGAAAACCCCGATGCCGGGGTCATTGCGGGTGACCATCACCGGCCGGCCCTCGTACCACTCGCCGCGCTTGACCAGCAGGCCGTCGGCCACCAGCACCCGCTCGACCGCACGGTTCAGCCCGTCGCAGCCCCATTCACCCTCGCGCACCGCGCACAGCAGGCGGAAGCGCTCGAAGTCGGCCAACACCGCCAGCACCCAGGCCTGCCACGCGGCGGTGCGGGCGGCTGCGGTGGCGGCGTCGTCGCTGTCGTCGGGCACCAGGCCTTTGGGCCGCTGCTGCAGCGTGCGGAGGTAGCGCCGGTAGCCGCCCGCCGCGCCGTCGCGGCCCTGCAACGCCAGCCGCCAAACCACAGCCGGCGTGCTGGCGTCCAGGCCCAGCACCGCTGGGCCATCGGTTGCCCTGCCCAGCGGTGCTGGGCCGTCTGGCGGCGGGCGCAGCAGCGCGGCGGCCGCGGCGGCGTTGCCGGTGTTGACCGCCAGCGCGAGCTGGCCGATCGGCCCGCCAAAGCGCCGGCTGCGGCGCAGCATCACGGTCTGCTGGGCCAGCGCGCTGCCTCCCATCAGCAGCGCGGACGGCAACACCTGGCCGGCAGCGGCCGCGGCAAACTGGGCGGTGGCGGGCCGGTAGTGGCCGTGCTCGGCGCCGCGGCACAGGTCGCCCAACACGGCACCGGCCTCGACCGAGGCCAGCTGGTCCTTGTCGCCCAGCAGCACCAGCCGGGCCTGCGGCGGCAGCGCGTCCAGCAACGCAGCCATCATCTCCAGGTGCACCATCGAGGCTTCGTCGACGATCAGCACATCCACCGCCAGCGGGTGCGCCGCATCGGCCCGGAAGCGCCGGCTGTCCGGCCGCACCCCCAGCAGGCCATGCAGCGTGCGGGCCGGGCCGATGTGGGTGGCCAGCGCGGTCAGCGCCAGGCGGTCGCCCAGCTGCTGTTGCAGGCCGGCCAGCGCGGTCTCGATCGCCTGGCGCAACCGCGCGGCCGCCTTGCCAGTGGGCGCGGCCAGCGCCACCCGCAACCGGTCGGGCTGTGGCGACACCGCCAGCAGCAGCGCCAGCAGGCGTGCGGCGGTATAGGTCTTGCCGGTGCCCGGGCCGCCGGTGATGACCGCCAGCCGGCCGCGCAGCGCCACGGCGCAAGCGATTTTTTGCCAGTCCGGGTCAGCGCCGTCAGGCCTGCTATCGGGGCTGGCATGGCGGCTGGCCTGGGGGATGGCGGCGGGCATCACGGCGGCGTGTCCCTCGGCGTTTCGCTCGGCGTTTCTCTCGGCGTTCCCCTCGGCGTGCAGGTCCAACGCGGGCTGGGCCGGCGCAGCGGGCTCGGGCGCCGGAAACAAGGCGTCCAGCCAGGGCCGAACCTGCGCGGGGTCGGGCGTGTCGGCCGTGGCCACCCGCTGCAGCACCTGGGCGGCAACCCGGCGCTCGAAGTCCCAGTAGCGGCGCAGGTAGAGGCGCTGGCCGCGCAGCACCAGCGGCGCCCGGCCGGTGGCGGCCCCAGACGGCGCCGCCCCGTCATCGACATCGACCAGGTCACAGCCCTGCAAGGCCGCGCACCAGTCGGCCACCGTGCCCGGCCAGCACGCCAGTTCGGCCCGCAGCGCAACAGCGGCCACCGCGGGCCAGGCGAGCAGGCCATCGGCATCCTCCAGCAGGTCGGCCAGCGGCAGGCAGGTGTGGCCGCGGCCCTCCAGCTGTGCCAGCAAGGCGGCCGCCAGCAACACCTGTGGCGGCGCCTGCGGGCACAGGTCGGCCAGAAACCGCGCCAGCGCATGGTCCAGGCGCCGGATCCAGCTCAGCTCGGCCCACTGTTGCAGGGTGTTGAGCAGTGCGGCAGGGTCGGAAGGGGTCGTGACACTCATCGCACCACCACCTTCGACGGCACGGCATCGGCTGCCGGTGCGGGCGCCAGCAAGGCGTCCAGCCCGTCCAGCAAAGCCAGTGGCGGCGCCACATGCACGCAGCCGCGGGTCGGACCGCGCAGCCCCCGCAAGAAAAAGTACACCGCGCCACCCAGCTGGTGTGCCGGGTCGTAGGCCGCGCCCAGGCGGGACCGCAGCAAGCGGTGCAGCGCCAGCAGATACAGCGCTGCCTGCACATCGTAGCGGTGCGCGGCCATCGCTGCGTCCAGCGCATCGGCGTGGTAGTCGCTGTCCTGCGGGCCGAGGAAGTTGGATTTGTAGTCCAGCACCCAGTACCGACCGCCGGACTCGAACACCAGGTCGGCAAAGCCCATCAACATGCCGCGCAGCTCACGCTCGGGAAGCGCCGGGCGTTGGCGGCCGGCCAGCAGGTGACGCCGGCACAGCGCATCGACCTGGCTGGCCACCAGGCCGTCGCTGGGAAACCAGAACTCCATCTCCGGCAGCAGGCTGCCCAGGCCGTCCAGCGCTGCCCCGACCGGCGGCAGCGGTGTTTGCACCGCTTGCCGCAGCCAGTCCACCACCGCATCGGCGGCATGGCCCCAGTCCTGGCGCTCGCAGCGCTGGCGCAGCTGGTGTTGCAGGTCATCGGACGCCGCCAGTTGGAACCCTTCACCGGCCAGCCATTCGAGTTGGTCGTGCAAAAAATTGCCCGGCAGCGCACCACGGGCAAAGTGGTGCCAGGGTTGGCTGTCGGCACCCGGGGCGGTGGCTGCAGACACCCACCGCGGTAGCGGCAGCGGCAACGTGGGCCGCGCTGGGGTTTCCCCCTCAACCCTTTCGCCTTCGCCCTCGAATTCGCCGTCGTCGTCGCCGTCACCGTCACCGCCCCCGGTCGGGGCCAGCGCCTCGTCGTCCCGCAGCAGCGCAGCGCCCAGGGCCTGCGGGCCAGGCGCAGCCAGGTCGCGCACCAGGCCCGAGAAGCTGCCCACCGTCCAGCGGCGCTCGAACTCGGCCGCGTAGACCTGCACATCGCGCAGCGGCGGGGGCGGGTCGCGCGGCAACAGGCGGCCTAGGCCAATGTCGGCGGGGGCTTCGGCGCGCAGCAACTGGCTGTCGGCCTGGGGCTGCAGGGTGTTGCGCAGCACGGCCTGCAGTTGCTCGGCCTGCACCTTGCCCGGGCCGCACAGCAGGCTGCCGATGGCGCTGCGCCAGGCGGTGCAGTCGCTACCGTTGCCGGTTTTCAGCGCGGCAAAGCCCAGCCACAGCGCATGGCGGGCGCGGGTCAGCGCGACATACAGCAGGCGCAAGTCCTCACGCTGGCGGTCCAGGTCGGCAGCGGCGATCTGGGCATCGCTGGGTTGCAGCACCAGGCAACGCCCGCCCGCCGGATCGGCCGGGCTGACAAAGGCGGTGCGCGCCTTGCTGACGGCGCGAAAGCTGCAGGCAAACGGCAGGAACACCAGCGGGTACTCCAGCCCCTTGGACTTGTGCACTGTCACCACCTTGACCAGGTCGGCATCGCTCTCCAGCCGCACGGTCTGCTCGTCACCGGCCGTCTGGGTGTCGTCGATCTGGCTGGCCAGCCAGCGGATCAACGCCTGCTCGCCGTCAACCTGTGCGCTGGCGGCTTGCAACAGCTCGGCCAGGTGCAGCACGTTGGTGAGCCGGCGTTCGCCGTCGGGGTCGGTGCCGCTGCCGGCGTCGCCGCCCAGCCAGCGCGCCGGCAGGTCCAGCCGGTGCAAGGTCTGGCGCAGCATGCTCAGCACGCCTTGGGTCTGCCAGACGCCGTGCAGCTGGCGCAGCAGCTCACTTCGGGCATCAAAGGCTTCGTCGTCGCGGGCCAGGCGCAGCAACTCGGCAACCGGCAGGCCGATCAGGCGGGTGGCCAGCGCGGCGCGCACCAGGCGGGTGTCCAGCGGCGACGCCACCGCCGCCAGCCAGCGTTGCAGGTCGTGCGCCTCAGCGCTGTCGAAGACCGAATCCTTGTCCGACAGGTAGACCGACGCGACCTGGCGGCGGCGCAGCTCGCGGCGTACCGCAGCGGCTTCACGGCCGGTGCGCACCAGCACCGCGATGTCGGCCGGCCGCAGGCGGGCAAAGCCCGGTTGCGGTGGGCCGTCGCCGGGCGGGTTGGCGGTGTCGGGCACCGGCTGAAAACCGGCCTGCGGATCGTTGAGCAGGCTGACGATGCGCTCGGCGCAACGGGCGGCAAACAGGCGCTGGCTGCTGTTGCTGTCGCGCAAATGATCGTCCAGCACCAGGCTGAGCGCCGGCACGGTACCGCTGGCATCGACCAGCTGCTCGGCGCGGCCGCGCGCCAGCACCGGGCTGAACGGCAGCGGGTTGGCGGCCTCCTCATCACCCGCGCCGCGGAACAAAAACGCGCCTGCGCCGGCCCGCAACTCGGCCTGCTCGAACAGCTGGTTGACTGCCGCCACCAGCGCCGCCGTCGACCGGTGGTTGGTGCCCAACGCGTAGTGGCGGCCGGCGGTGGCCTGGCGCACGCCGAGGTAGCTCTGGATATCGGCGCCCCGAAAACCATAAATCGACTGCTTGGGGTCGCCGATCAGCAGCAGCGCGCTGGCCCGGTCGTTGTCGGCAATGCCGTAGAGCCGGTCGAAGATGCGCGCCTGCACTGGCGAGGTGTCCTGAAACTCGTCCACCAGCGCCACCGGGTACTGGGACCGCATGCGGCTGCGCAGTCGCTCGGCACCGGCGCCGTTGTGCGCCGGATCCAGCGCCCGATCGAGCCGGTTCAGCAGATCGGCAAAGCCGAAGCTGCCCGCCTGTTGCTTGAGCTCGGCCAGCCGGTCGGCGATGCGGGCTGCGGCATGCAGGCGCAGGCCGGTGCGCACCGCCGGCAGTTCGTCCAGCGCCTGTTGCAACTGGGCAAAGGCCTCGAAGTGGTCGGGCAGATCCACCCAGCAACCGGGTTTGATGGCGTCTTGCAGGCCTTGCGGTGTCAATCGGGTGGCGCCGGTCTTGAGGTCGGGACGCTCGATGGCATCGCCCGCGGCCCAATCGGCCAGCGTTTTCAGCCAACCGGTGTAGTGGCGGTGCGCCAGCTTGACCTTGTTGAACGGGCATGCCTTGAGCGCGGTCTGGTCGTCCAGCCAGGCGGTCATCGCAGCGGCGCGGGCGGGCCAGCCTTGTTTGAGCGTGGCGACCTCGTCGGCCAGCTGCTGGCTGCGCTGCGCGATCTGCTCGCCCAGGCTGCCGCGGCCGGCGTCCGCCGGCAGGTTTTGATCCAGCAGTTGGCGGGCGTCATCGGTCAGCGCCGCGACATCGCGCCAGACCGCGATCGCCGTGTCCCAGGCCGCGCCGGACAGCGGGTAGAGCTGGGCCCGCCAGTAGTCGCGCGCGGCTTCGGCCAGCAGTTGCGACGCATTGGCAGCGAGCTCTTCGTCGAACAGGCTGCCCGAGTCAAAGGCATGCTCGCGCAACATGCGCTGGCACCAGGCGTCGATGGTGTGCACCGCCGCGTCGTCCATGCCCTCGGCAGCACTCGCCAGGCGCCAGGCCGCCTGGCTGCGCAGCGGGCCGGGCGGGTGGTCGGCCAGCAGGTCGATCAGCAGCCGGTCGTGTGGCGCGGGCCGGGCCTCACCCCGAAAGCAGCGCGCCGCGTCCAGCAGCCGGCTGCGGATGCGGTCGGACAACTCGCGGGTGGCGGCGCGGGTGAAGGTCATCACCAGGATTTCGGCCGGCTGCAGCGGCCGACCAAAGCCGGCGTCGCCGCCATGGCCCAGCACCAGCCGCAGATACAGCGCGGCGATCGTCCAGGTCTTGCCGGTGCCGGCACTGGCCTCGATCAGCCGACTGCCCCACAGCGGAAAACGCAGCGCGTCCAGGGTGTCAGCCATGGTCGGCTCCGGCGGCGGTGGACGGGGCTGCGTGGGTGGTGGCGGTGGCAGCGGGGGTGGCGATGGCAGCGATGGCGGCGATGGCGGGCGCGGCATGCAGCCGGACCGTGGCGTGACCGTCGATCCAGCGCAGCATCGGGCCGAACAGCGCCTCGGCCGCGGCGCCAAAGCGGCCGTCGGCGGCGAGCGATTCGAAGTCGGGGTAGAGGCGCGCCAGGCAGGGCTCGTCGCCCTCGGCCGGCTGGCCGCCCCGCGGAAAGCTGCGGCCCTCGTAGACGCCCACCGGGTCGCCGCCTGCCAGCAGCGCCAGCGCCGTGCGGGCGGCCAGCGGCAGCGGGCTGACCATGCCGTCGCGCCAGGCCTGCATCAGGGTTTGCAGCGCCGCAGCGGCGTCGGCCTGCGGTGGGGCGTCCAGCGTGACCGTGGCGTCGCGCCCGACCAGCACCGCCCGTACTGGCAAGCCGCAAGCCGCAGCCGCCAGCAGGGCGATCCAGGTCGGGATCAGCGCATCGCACCGCGGTTTGAGTTTGACCAGGTCGTCACACAAACGGCTGGGGCTGAGCTGCAGCCAGACCCCCTCGGCGGGCGCACCTGGGGCGCAGCGCAGCGGCGTCAGCCAGTCGTCGAGTTGCAGGCCGGCAGCGTCAAAACGCAGCGGTTGGCGTGGTGCCTGAACCGGGTAGAGCGCCTGCAGGTCGCACCAGGCGTCGAACAGCGCAACGCCGGTGTCGGCCAGGTCCTGCGCCGCACGCCGGCCCGACTCGGCCATCGGCAGGCGGCCGGCCCGCTGGACGCGGGCCACCTGGGCGGTGATGACGCTGCGCAGGTCGGGTGCGGCAAAGGCTGGACCTTGCACGCAATGACCCGCCCCGTCATTGCCCGACGCAGCGCCCACAACAGTGCCCACCGCAGCGCCGGCGGTCTCGGCCGCCTGCAGCGCCGCCAGACCGGCGTCGATCAGGGCCTGCAGCAGGCTGTGGGCTTGCAGCCCGTCGAGGCCAAAGGTTTCGTCGTCATCGGCCACCGCCTCACCGTCGCCAAAGACCACGTCGAGCTGGCGCCGGAAAAAATCACGCACCGGATTTTTCAAGAAACGGATCAGCGAGTCCAGCGTCAGCGGCAGCTGGGCAGTGGTGGGCGCGATGGCCAGGGCCACTGCATCGGCCGCCGCATCGGCCGCGAACCCCGCCGGACCCGCATCAAACGCTGCGCCGGCCGTTGCATGGGCCGCCCGCCATTCCCGGGCGTGGGTGAACAAGGCCGGCGCGGCGGTGGTCTGCTCAAAATAACGCCGGCTGAACGGCTGCAGCGGATGCTCGGTGGTGTTGTGCACCAGCACGGCGTCACCCCAGCCGGCGGCCAGGTAGTCGCGCAGCTGCGACACCAGCACCGACGGCGGCTGCGCGCTGTTGTCGCGCACGCTGCGGCCGGTCCAGCTGACATACAGCACCCGGCGTGCCGACAGCAGGGCTTCGAGCATCAGCTGGCGGTCGTCGTCGCGGCGCGAGCGGTCGCCCGGCCGGGCTTGGTCGGGTTGGCCCATCAGGTCGAAATCGCTGCGCGGGCTGCGCCGCGGGTAGTCGCCGTCGTTCATGCCCAGCAGGCAGACCACCTCGAATGGCACCGCCCGCATCGGCATCAAGGTGCAGAAGGTGACGCCGCCGGCGCGGAAGCGCCGGTTCAGGACGGGCGCATCCAGGCCGGACAACCAGGCCTCGCGCAGCACTGCCAGCGACACCGGCTGATCAAAATCGGCCAGCGCACAGGCGGCCAGCCAGTCGCGCAACGCTTCGTGCAGCGCGTTGAGGCTGGCGCGCTCACGGTCGTCGGTGGCGGCCATCAGCTGACTGATCAGCGTGCGGCAGCGCTGGCCCCACTCGGTAGGTGTGGCGAGGGTAGCGGCCAGCGCCGCCCAGTCCAGCAGGGCCTGGACCAGGGTGGCCAGCGCACCGGCGATGGCCGCGTCCAGCCCGCCGATCTCGGCATACGGTTCGATGCCGGCCAGGTCGGCGCCCTCGCCCACCGCATAGCCCAACAGCATGCGGCGCACGCCGAACAGCCAGGTGTTGGGCTCGCCGCAGGCGCCCAGACCTTGGCTGCTGCGCTGGCCGGCGTCCAGGCCCCAGCGGACGCCGGCGCCGGTGATCCAGGCCGCCAGGCGCGGCAGCTCGTCGGCGCGCAGGCCGAAGCGGGCCATCACGGCGGGCACGTCCAGCAGGTCGCGCAGCTCGGTCTGGCCGCAACGCTGTTGCGGCAGCCGCAGCAGCCATTCCATCGCCTGCAACAGCGGGTTGTTGGCGCGCTCTTGCAGGTCGGCGATGTCGAACGGGATGTAGCGGGCATCGCCCCGCGGCACCTGGCCAAACACCGAGCGGATGGCCGGCGCGAAGCTGGCGATGTCGGGCACCATCACCACCACGTCACGGGGCTGCAGCGGCGCGCCATCGAACGGCTTGGGTGGGCTGGGTGGGCTGGACTGGCCGGGAGGGCCGGCCAACAGCGCCAGCAACTGGTCGTGCAGGATCTCGACCTCGCGCTGCGCGCTGTGGGCGATGTGGAAGACGATGGAGCGGTCGGGAGGGTCGGCGGGATCGGCGGTGTCAGCGGGATCGGCGGGGTCGGCCGAACCCGCCGGATCGGCATGGTCCGCCAGCGGCACCAGGTCGCGGATGTGGGCCTGCACCTGCTGCAGCAGGCTGTCGCCGGGGCCGTCGTCGAACAGGTCGATCTTGGCCAGCGCAAACCGTTCAGCAGCGAGTTGTGCGTCGTCGAAGGCGTCGAGCTGGCGCACGAAGTCGCGCCCCTGCCGGCCCCAGGCGGCCAGCAGCGGGTGGGCGTGGGCGTGCATGTCCTCCAGCGACAGCGCCGCCAGGTCACGGCCCTGGCGCAGTGGATGGCGGCGGCGGTCGGATCGCAGCAACTCGCGCCCGGGCAGGATGTCGGCCCAGTGGTAGCGGCAGGGGTTGGGCACGGCCAGCAGCACCTGGCAGTGGCGGGCCAGTGCGGCCAGTGCCTGCAGCGTGGGCAGCGGCACATGGGTCATGCCAAACATCACCACCCGACGCGGCAGCACGCCAACCGGTGCAGCGCCCGCGTCCAGCGCGGCCAGAAACCGCCGGTGCAGCTGGGGCCGGGTGGCACCGCGCTGCGTGGCGTCCAGCGGCGCCAGCAGCGCGCGCCACAACGCCGCCTGCCAGCGCTGGTCGGGCGGCAACGGCGGCGCTGCGGCCGGGGCTTGCGCGGGCTGGCGCGGCAGGGTGTCATGGCCGTCGGCCCAGGCGTCCAGCCAGTCGCTGCGGTAGACCTGGTACTGGTCGAACAGGTCGGCCAGGCGCTGCGCCAGCTGCAGCCGCCGCTCCAGCCCACCGCGCGCCAAAAAGCCGGCCAGCGGCTCGAAGCCGGGTGTGTCCAACCAATCGGGCAGCTGCTGCATCAAGCGCCAGGTCAGCGGCAGCTTGTCCAGCGCCGACTCGGCCGGCACGGCAGCGGGGCCGAGCATCTGGCGGTAGACACGCCACAAGAACCGCCCCGGCAGCTCGACCCGGGCCGCGGCAAAGATGCCGCCTTGTGTGGCCTGGTCCATCTTGAGCCACTCCGCCACGCCGTTGCTCTGCACCAGAAACACCTCCTGCTCCAGCGGCGCCAGCGGTTGGCGGCGCAGCCAGGCGAACACGGCGTCGCCCAGCAGCTCGGCGCGGTTGCCGTGCAGCACCAGCAGGCCGGGCGCGATGTCAGCGGGCATGGGGGGCGGGATCAGGAAAAGGTCGGGCGGGGCGAGGTCGAGATCGGGAATGCGGCGGGGGCTGCGACAGGGTCAACCGCGGGGACGGCGGCGGGACGACGGCACAGCGCCGCACCACCCCGATCATGGCGGGCCACTGGCTCGCCCGCTGAGCCAGTGGCGCGGCGCGCAGAAAAAAAAATCGGCCAGCAACCGGCGCTCAATCGATCGGCCAGGGCAGGGCTTTAGGGCCCGCCACGGCCGCCGCGTCGACCTGGGCCTGGGTTGGCGGGTCGGGCTCGGGCGCGGCCGGCGCCGGGTCACGTTCGGCGCCGTCCACCCCGCGCCACCACGGCGTGACCCTGCCGGCGTGGGCCGGCTCCACCGCCTCGCCCAGCCGCGGCATCAGCAGCTGCGCACCGTGGGCCGGCGCCAGCTTGAGCAGGGTCTCGGGCGGCTCGTCCCAGGCGTGCATCGCCAGGCTGAAGGTGCCCCAGTGCACCGGCAAAAACGCGCCACCGCCCAGCAGCTGGTGCGCCTGGAGGGCGTTGGCCGGCCCGAGGTGGATGTCGCCCCAGGACGGGTGGAAAGCGCCCACCTCCAGCATCACCAGATCAAACGGGCCCAGGCGCTGGGCGATGGTGGCGTACTCGGTGGTCAGACCGGTGTCGCCGCTGAAAAACACGGCGTGCCTGTCCGACCGGATCACCAGCGACGACCAGAGCGTGGCGTTGCGGTCTTTCAGGGTGCGGCCGGAAAAATGCTGCGATGGTGCGGCGGTGACGGTCAGCCCGCCATGCTGGTGGGATTGCCACCAGTCCAGCTCGGTGATGCGGTCGGCCGGCACGCCCCAGGCCTGCAGGTGTGCGCCCACGCCCAGCGACGTGACAAACGGCACGCCCAGCTTGGCCAGCGCCTTGACCGTGGGGTAGTCGAGGTGGTCGTAGTGGTCGTGCGAGATCACCACCAGATCGATCGCCGGCATATGCCGCAGCGCCACCGGCACCGGCTGAAACCGTTTCGGGCCGGCCAGTCGCAGCGGCGACGCGCGCTGGCCCCAGACCGGGTCGGTCAGCACCCGCAGGCCGCCGATCTCGACCAGCACGGTGGAGTGGCCCAGCCAGGTGGCGCGCAAGCCGGAGTCAGGCGGCTGCAGCCAGGTGGCGCGCGGGTCTTGCGCGGGCAGCGGCGCGCGCGGCACGCGCCGGTTGCCGCCGCGCAGGAAATCGCCCAACGTGGGCCGGGCCACCGTGCTGTCGCGCAGCCCTGGCAGCACCGGGTGCAGGTTGCTGAAACGCTCGCCTGTCCACAACGGCGAGGCCTGGATACGCGCCAGCCGCAACCCGTCGGATTTTTTGCCCAATGACTTCATCGCCCGCCTGCTGAGTGCCCTGCCAGGCCGCACGATAACCCGGCCGAGCGGTGGGAGTGGGCCCGCAAGGCGTAGGCCGCTGTGCAGGCCGCTTCGATCCCGGGCCTGGAGTGCGGGCCCAGGCCAAGTGCCGGCGTGGGCAGCAGCGCGAGCAGGACCGAAAGCCCCGGCAGCGTCACGAAAAGGTCCCGCTCCGGGTCTCGGCCTGGGGTCAGGTGTTAGTCTTTGGCTGCGGCCCCAACCGCCCCTTCAACCCACCCGAATCTTGCCTTGACCCGACCCCTGCGACGCCGGCTGCTGGCCTGGCTGAAGTCCTGGCTGGCACCTAAACCGACCCCGAACCCGGAGCGCCAGCGCGCGCTGGACTTGATCGCCGCCATCGATGCCGGCGGTCTGCCCCTGCACCCGGCCCGCGTCAATCACATCGCCCGCGGGCTGGGGCTGGATGTATCGACCCGCGCCCAGGTCGATGACACGGTACTGCGCATCCGGGCCGCGCTGCAGCGCTAGCGCCGGCCGGCGCAGGACCCCCGGCAAACCCCGGCTGTGCCGTCCACCGGCCGGCCAACCCGCGCCGCCGGCTCAGCGGTAGTAAGCCTCGACCTTGCCCTTGAGTTGCAGCGTCATGGGCTGGCCCTTGCGGTTCACGGCCTTGCCTGCGGGCACCTTGATCCAGCCCTCGCTGATGCAGTACTCCTCGACGTCGGCGCGGTCACGGCCGTTGAACCGGATGCCGATGTCGTGCTCGAACACGCTGGCAACATGGTGCGGGCTGCGCGGATCGACCGACAGGCGGTCGGGCAACTGCGGCTGGGCGGGCTGCAGGGGCAGCGGGGTGGCTTCGGTCATGGCACTCTCGTTTCTGGATGGCTCGGTCGAGCATCGGGTCGGTCGGATTCAGCCTTGCAGGCCGGCAAACACCTGCTGCACGTCTTCACTGGCGTCCAGCGCGGCCAGGAAGGTCTCGACCTCCTCCAGCTGCTCGGCGCTCAGGCTGGCCGTGTCGACCGGATTCTTCGGTTTGTAGCCCAGCTTGGCCGCCAGCACCGTAAAGCCTTGCGCCGGCAGCGCACGGCTGACCAGGTCCAGATCGGCAGGGTCGGTCAGGAACACCGTGACGGCATCCTCGCCAGGCTCGAAATCCTGGGCGCCGGCCTCGATCGCGGCCAACTCGGCATCGGCGCCAGCCTTTGCGGGCTCGGCTTCGATCATGCCCACGTGGTCAAAATCCCAGGCCACCGACCCGGACGTGCCCAGCTGGCCCTTGCGGAACAGCACCCGCATCTCGGACGCGGCGCGGTTCACGTTGTCGGTCAGGCACTCGACCATCACCGGCACCCGGTGCGGCGCAAAGCCCTCGTACAGCGCGTGCTCGAAGTGCACCGCCTCACCGGTCAGGCCGGCGCCTTTCTTGATCGCGCGCTCCAGCGTCTCCTTGGGCATCGAGACCTTGCGCGCCTGCTCGACCACCAGCCGCAGCCGAGAGTTGGCGGCCGGGTCGGCGCCGTGTCGGGCCGCGATCATGATGTCCTTGGCCAGCTTGCCAAACAGCCGGCCCTTGGCGTTGGCCGCCAGGTCCTTGTGCTTTGCTTTCCACTGCGCGCCCATCGCGGATGCTCCCTTGTGTTGAGGTGATGCCCAACCTGGGTGGGTTGCGGGCGGGTACTGCCTGACCGGGCTTCGGCAACGCAGGTTCGGAACTGCGTCGAATTTTAGGTGACCGGCCAGCACGGCAGCCGGCCGTGACAGCGCCTGCGACCGCCTGACCGCGTCGCAGAGTCGACGGGTGCAGTGGGCGGGGTGGCGAGATCATGGCATCGGTCGGATCGGCGATTGCGCAGGGTATCCCGTCATGAACACCTCCAACAGCGTGGGCGTCGTCACCGGAGGCGCGTCGGGCCTTGGCCGGGCCATGGCCGAGTGCCTGGTGGCGCAAGGTCTGACAGCCGTCGCGCTCAACGGCACAACCCTCCGCCTGAACGGCGCGCTGCGCGTGCGGCCACGTTGACCGCCACCGGCCCAGCGCCTGCGGGAGGAATTGGGCCAGACCGTTGTGGTCGAGAACAAGTCCGGTGCGGCCACCGGCATCGGCGCCACCTATTTTGCGCGTGCCCCCAAGGACGGCTACACCTTGTTGTTGGCGGCCGGCACCCCCTTCACGGTGCTCCCCAACCTCAACGACAAACTGCTCTACAAGCTTGACGACCTCGAGCCGGTGGGCCTGGTCTGCACCGTGCCGTTTGCCTTTGTCGTGAAAAAGGACTTCCCGGCAAGGACAGTCAAGGAGATTGCCGCCTATGCCCAGGCCAACCCGGGCAAGATCAACAACGCCACCAACGGCCAGGGCAGCAGGGTGCACCTGTTGGGCGAGCTGATCGCCACCGGGCTGGACGTCAAACTGACCCAGGTGCACTGCAAGGGCGCGGCGCCGGTCACGATGGACATGATCGGCTCCAGTCGGCGAGCTTCGCCGAGGCGATGCGCAAGATCGGCAACGAAGCCAGGTCCAGCACGCCGGCTGAGCTGCGTGCCCGCACGCTGGCGCAACAGCGCAACTGGGGCGATCTGATCAAGCGGCTGAACATCACGGCCGAATAGTCGGGACTTGCCGGGTTGCCGCGGGGTCAACTGCTGGCCGGTCAGAACTTGGTGTAGCCGCCGTCGATGGTGAACTGCTCACCGGTGGTGTAGTGGGAGGCGTCGCTGGCCAGGTAGACCGCGATACCGCCGAAGTCGTCGATCTGGCCCCAGCGCCGGGCCGGGATGCGCGGCAGCACCGCGTCGGCAAACTTGGGGTTGTTGACCGAGCGCTCGGTCATGTCGGTGACGATCCAGCCCGGCAGGATGGCATTGACCCGGATCTGGTGACGCGCCAGCTCCACCGCCAGCGCCCGCACATACGCCGTCACCGCGCCTTTTGATGCGCCGTAGTGGCTGGCGCGGGCCGCGCCCTCCAGCGCGGCGGTGCTGGCGGTGGCCACCAGCGAGCCGCCCTGGCCGTGCTCGGTCATGTGCCGCGCTGCCGCCCGGAAGGTCAGGAACACACCCTCGACGTTGATGCGCTGCACCCGGCGAAACTCGTCCAGGCTCATGTCTTGCATCAGCGTGCCCTTGCCGCCCACGCCGGCATTGGCAAAACAGGCGTGCACCCGGCCCAGTGCGGCCACCGAGGCGGCGAAGGTGCTGTCGATCTGCGCCTCGTCGCCGACATCGCAGACAAAGGCATGGACCCGCGCGGCGTCGCCGCAGGCCGCAGTCAGCGTGGTCTTGGCGCGTGCGGTCTTGTCCGGATTCAAGCCCCAAACCGCCACCGACGCCCCAGCCGCCAGCAGCGCACGTGCCATGCCGTAGCCAATGCCACCGTTGCCGCCGGTGACGATCACGCCGCGGCCGGTCAAATCAAAGGGTGAGTACATGCGCTGTCCTTGAAAAGTGTTGTTGAAATCGAGCGCCGTCCGGCTCATATCACTCAGGCAAATTTGTTCGGGCCCATGTAGCCGAACAGGAAACCAGCCACCTTGCGCATCTGGATCTCCTCCGAGCCCTCGGTGATGCGGTAGCGGCGGTGGTGGCGGTAGATGTGCTCAAACGGCTTGTGGCGGCTGTAGCCAATGCCGCCGTGCACCTGCATCGCCCGGTCGGCAGCCTCGCAGACCAGGCGATTGGCCCAGTAGTTGCACATCGAGACCTTGTCTGACAACAGTTTTTCGACCTCGGGATGCGGCATCTGGTCCATCTGCCACGCGGTTTTGCGGATCAGCAGGCGCAGCATCTCGACCTGGGTGGCCAGCTCGACCAGCGGAAACTGGATGCCCTGGTTGCGCGCCAGGTCCTGGCCAAAAGGCTTGCGCTGGCGCGCGTACTTGACGCTCTCGGCCACACAAAACGCCGCTGCACCCAGCGAGCTGGCAGCTTGGCGGATGCGGTTTTCATGCACAAACGCCTGTGCCAGCGCCAGGCCGTGGTCAAGTGCGCCAAACAGCGCGTCGTCCGGCACCCAGACGTGGGTGAAGCTGACCCGCGGATGGTCGGTCGGCATGTTGAAGGTCCAGAGGTACTCCTCGACCTTCACGCCCGGTGCGTCGGCCGGCACCAGAAAAGCACTGATGCCCTTGGCCGCACCGGCCTCGCCGCTGGTGCGCGCAAACAAGCAGCAGTGGCTGGCGGTGTGCATGCCGGTGGTCCACATCTTCTCGCCGTCCAGCCGCCAGCCGGGCTGGCCGTTGCGCACCTCGGGCACCGCCCGCGTCTCCATGTGGGTGGCGTCCGAGCCATGCTCGGGCTCGGTCAGGCCGAAGGTGATGCGGATCTTGCGGGCCAGCGAGCCGCGGATGAATTTCTCTTTTTGCGCGGCGGTGCCAAAGTCGCGCAGCATCACGATCAGCGGAAAGTTGCCCACCACCGAATGCTCGTTTTGCAGGTCGTTGAACAAGCCGAGACCCTTGGCCGCCAGGTGCTCGCGGATCACCGCCATCCCCAAGTTGCCGCCGCCGTCGCCGCCAAACTCGGTGGGCAGCGAAAAGCGGTAAAAACCCGCCTCGTCGGCCAGCTGCTTGGCCTGCTCCAGCAGCGCCTCCCACTCGGGGCGGGGCAGGCCGCCGTTGTCAAAGTCGGTGCGTGCCCACTCGCGGCGGTGGTCGAAGAACCGCTCGTTGTCGTGCTGCGCCTGCAGCGGCACTATTTTGGCGTCGATAAAGCTGTCGAGCCGGGCCAAATAGTCAATCAGGTCGGGCGGCAGGTTGAAGTCCATGCGGGGCGGCTCCGGCAGTTGATCAACGACGGTAGGCCAGGCCGATCGCAGCGTCAATCAGGACACTCTGCAAAAGCTGCAACATCGTCGGATCGGACGATGCAGCGTGCCGCTTGCGCTTGCGCTTGCGATTGCGCTTGCGATTGCGCTTGCGCTTGCGCTTGCGCTTGCGCTTGCGGTGCGGGTTCGGGTGCGGGTGCGGGTGCGGGAAGGGCCGACATTCGCCCTGTCAATCGAGCGCCGCAACGCCGACATCACACCTGCGGGCGTCTGCTGTTGCCGCTGATGTAAATCCGCCTCTATGTGCTGGCGAGGTGGCGGATTGGTACTGGGGCGTGGATTTGCGATGCAGTGGCAGGGCCCAACGACATCAGGGCCTGCATGCAGGCCCTGATGGAGTGGGAGTTGGTTGTGTGGCCGAGGCTGATGGGCGCGGCCGGTACGACGGGTCAGAACGGCTCGTCGGGATCGAACTCAGGCGGCGCCTGATCGGGCATGAGCTGTTCTCGCCAGGCCTGTTGCATCTGCAGCCCGTAGGCGGCCCACAGTGCCTGGCGCAGGGCCTGCAGGCACTCGGCGACGGCCAGTGCTTGCTCGGGCGTCCAGTGCTTGGGCACGACCGCCGCTGCGGGCGATGTCGGTGATGGCCACGGCGATGCCGACGGCGACGGCGATGCGCTCATGCTGCGGCCTTGCGCGAGCGCGTCGGCGCTGCCTTGGATGAGCGCGCTGCCAGGCGCTGGGCCTCGCGCTCCTGGGCCTCCTTGGCCCGGTAGGACTGGCCGTCGATGCGCACCACCTCGGCGCGGTGCATCAGCCGGTCGATCAAGGAGACCACGCAGGCCGCGTTGGGGAAGACCTCGCCCCAGTCGGCGAAGGCCCGGTTGGTGGTCACCACCGTGCTCTTGTTCTGGTAGCGCCGGCTGACCAACTCGAACAGCAGATCGGCGTGGCGGTTCGAGTACGACAGGTAGCCCACCTCGTCGATGATCAGCACGTCCGGGGCGGCGTACTGGCGCAGCTTGCGGCGCAGGCCCGAGTCGCTGTCGAGTGCGCAGAGTTCGCCCAGCAGCTGCCCGGCGGTGGTGAACAGCGCCGTGTGCCCGGCCAGCACCGCCTGGTAGCCGATGTTGCAGGCACACATGGACTTGCCCACGCCGTTGGGGCCGACCAGGACGACGTTGCTGGCGTCCTTGACGAAGTCCAGCGTCATCAGTTCTTCGACGGCGCCGCGGTCGATCTGCGTGGGCCAAGCCCAGTCGAAGTCGGCCAGCGGCTTGAAGCGCCCGATGTGGGCCTCGCGCAGGCGCCGCTCCAGGCTGCGGCGGCTGCGCTCGGCGCCCTCCCAGGCGAGCATCTGCGCCACCCAGCGCGCCTGCTCGGGCTGCGCCATCACCTCGGCCCAGTGCTCGAGCAGGCCATGCAGGCGAAGTGAGGCGGCCTGCTCGCGTAGCGCGGCCGGTGTGGTGGTGTCATTCATCGGGTCTCTCCGGTGAGTCCTGGGGGTGATCGGTTTGCGGGGCGGGTTGCTGGTCAGGTTGGCGGTCGGATTGACGGTCATAGGACCGCAGGTCGTGGGTACGCACCGGGGCGTCCCGCTTGGCCACGTGCTCGGGCAGCACCAGCGCCACGGGCGGCGGCTCACCGCTGGCCGCGCGGGCCCGCTCGAGCGCCAGGCGAACGGCGTTGGGATGCGCCACGTCGCGTGCCAACGCCTCGGTGATGGCCGTCTGCAGGGCGGCAGCGCCCCAACGCTCAAGCAGGCGCATCAGCGTGGCGGTGATCGAGCCCAGGTTCTCGCCTCGCGCGCCGGCGCGCTTGAGCAACTCGGCGCTGGCCGGCGCGGCCTGGGCCAGGCGGTCGCAGGCGCGGTGGGCCCTGCCTGCACGCTTGGCATCGACCAGGTGCTGCACGTGGGCGTCATCCTCGATCTGCGCGTGGCTGTCCCAGCAGCGCCGGTGGCGCGCGAGTTCGGTGGCGCCGTCAAGCTCCCGCACGGAACTCTCATCGGCCAGCACCGTCAGTGTTCGCCGCACATGGGTATGCGGCACCGAGTAGTCGTTGGTGTCGAAGCGCACGTAGGGTGTCTTGCCGACCCGCACGGCCACGCGCTCGCCCAGTGGGTAGGCTGTCTCGGGCAGCGCCATCAGGCTGCGCACCTCGGCCTCGAAGGCCTGGCGCACGCTCAAGGCGCTGTCTTCGGGCCAGCGCCGGTCGGCGGCCACGCTCTGGCACCAGACCCGGGCCTGCGCGTTGAGGTCGGGCAAGTCGGCGAACGAGCGCCCGGCGAAGAAGCTGTCGCGGATGAACCGGATGGCGCGCTCCACCCGGCCCTTCTCGTTGCCGCGTGCCACTGCCACCGGGCGTGGCTCGAAGTGGTAGTGGCCGGCCAGTGCCAGCAGTTCCGGGTTGAAGCGGATGGCATCGCCTACGCGCTCGAGCACCGCGCTTTTGAGGTTGTCGTACAGGGCGACCCGGGGGCAGCCGTTGAAGGCGGTGAAGGCCTCGACATGGCCGCGCAGGAAGCTGTCCATCCGAGCGTCCAGGAAGAAGCGCAGGAAGATCATCCGGCTGTGGCTGAGCACCATCACGAAGGCCATCAGCGGACGCCGGGCTCGGCCGATCTGCAGGTGGCCGAGGTGAGCCCAGTCCACTTGCGCTTGCTCACCGGGCAGCGTGCGCAGGCGCAGGTAGGCCTCGGCTGGCGGCCTCGGGCGCAGCTCGGCGATGAGGTGGCGGAAGTGCGAGTCGCAGCCCACATAGCCGCGCTCGCCGACCATGGCGTACAGCCGCGCTGCGGTGAGCGTGGGGAACTTGGCCAGCGTGGCGAGGATGAAGGGCCGGTACGCATCGATGCGGCTGGGCCGCAAGGGTGACGGCGGCACGGCTTGCCCGTGCGCCGCAAGCACGCGGCGCACGGTGTCGCGGTGCACATGCAGCTGCCGGGCGATGGTGCCAACCCGCCACTTCTCCGCAGCATGCAGCCGCAGGATCCGCGCGACCAGGTCAGGGGCTATGGTCATGACGCCACCCTGGACGCGCGGGGCGCGGGCCATGGCGCAGGAAGCCCTGGCGCACCCAGGCGGGCTGCGGCCTGGCACAGCGCCGGCACAGCCACTGCGGGGTGGTGGCCGTGGGCGCGGTGGCGGTGGTCATGGTGGAGGTGGTCGCCACGGTCATCGGGGTGGTGGCGGTGGTGGCTGCCACGTCCGAAGGCTCGGGCGCCGAGGTGGTGTGGGGTGTCCATGCGGCCAGTGGAGCCGCAGCCACCCCGGACGAGCAACCCTGGTGCGTCACGTTCTGCTCAAGACCACCGCCGCCACCGCGGCCCTCACCGCGAGCAGGGCAGCCTTGGCGCCACCGCCGCGACCGCTGCGCGTGGGCAAGTCGGCCGCGCCGAGACCGTTGGTATCGACGTGCGCTGTCGCGCCGAGCCGCATCGCGCGCCAGGCGCCGGCACGGCCGGTCGCAGTAGCGGTTGCCTCGGTCGCAGTGGCTGCACAACACGACCTGGGCGTGGCAACGCGCACACAGGAACAGGCGCCCCGCAGTCTCCATGCACACCCCGGCCAAGAACCGAAGATGCAGTGCTGGACGGACGCGTCCCAGCGGTGCCACACTGACGCGGCACCGCCTTCATCGGCACGGTGTAGGGCGCGGTACGGTTGTCAGGCTTCCCCACAAGATTGGCCTCTGCCGCGCCCACCTTCTTCGGCATGAGCGCTGTTGTATCCCGAGCGCCGGACCCGACCGACCGGCGCACCGCCGGAGTCACGCCGTCACCCAGACCCCGCCGACCGCACTGGCGCTGCTCCCACGCCATCGGCTGCGCCTGCCCGGCCGCCCTGCAGGGCGGCCGGGCAGGCGCAATCCCTCCAACTCCCCAGTCGATCAGCTCAACATCAATTCCGCCGCCTCACCAGCAAATAGACGCGGTTCCTGACCAGCGTTCACACAGCGTCAAGTCGATCCTGGCGTGCGGGCTGGATCGGCAGGACAGCAGCCCTTGGGTGGGGATGGCGGCACTGCCACGCCCATGCCGGCCCACGACAACGTGCGCGGGCCCGGCTACTACGGGCACCACTGATGAACACCGCAACGACGACCCACCCCAACCCCAGCACCACCACAGACCACGAC
>JANMXG010000094.1:0-12383 GCA_031394235.1 Betaproteobacteria bacterium | reverse complement strand
ACAGTGCCGACTACGGCGCCTGGGCGCGCGACACCTTCGGCAAGGAACGGGCGCTGATCGAGCGGCTCGGCCTGGCCGCCAAGTAACGCTGACGGCCCCGGCCGTCAAGGCGGCAGCAATCGCCTCGGTGCGGTGCGGGCCTCAGGACAACACCGATGCTGGCCCGCGCCGGCTCAAGCATCATGCGCAGGCCGCCCACCCAGGAGTTCGCCCTGATGCCCACCCTCAACGTCAATGGCCGCGTGCACACGCACGACGCCGAGCCCGAAACCCCGCTGCTGTGGGTGCTGCGTGAGCAGCTCGGCCTGACGGGCACCAAGTACGGCTGCGGTATCGCCAGTGTGGCGCCTGCACCGTGCACATTGCCGGTGTGGCCACCCGCTCTTGCGTGCGGCCGGTGTCGTCGGTGGGCGCTGAGGAGCCGATCATCACCATCGAAGGCTTGTCGCCCGACGGCCAGCACCCGCTGCAAAAAGCCTGGGTCAAGCTCGACGTTCCGCAATGCGGTTTTTGCCAGTCGGGCATGTTGATGGCGGCGGCCGCGCTGCTCAAGCGCAAGCCCCGGCCCAGCGAGGCCGAGGTCCGCGAGTCCATCACCAACATTTGCCGCTGCGGCACCTACAACCGGGTGCAGGCCGCGATAGCGCTGGTGGCCCAATCGTCGAGCGCAGGCTGAAGGCTCACACCATGAACCTAAAGGCCAAACGTTCTGCCGCCCGCACTGCCCGCGCTGCAGTCCCCACCAGCACGGCAATCTCCACCCACGCCGACACCGCGCTGAGCCGCCGGGGCTTCATCGCTGGTAGCGGCGCTGTTGCCGTCAGCCTGGCCGCGCCTGCTGGCGGCTTGATGCTGGGCTTTTTTGCGCCGCTGGCGGCTGACCCGGCCCAGGCCCAAGGCAGCCTGCCGCCCGAGATCAACTGCTGGGTGGTGGTGCAGCCCGACGACACCGTGGTGATCCGCATCGCCCGCAGCGAGATGGGCCAGGGCACGCTGACCGGCCTGGCGCAACTGGTGGCCGAAGAGCTGGGCTGCGACTGGGCCCGGGTCACCACCGAGTACCCCACCCCCGGCCAGAACCTGGCGCGCAACCGCGTCTGGGGCAATTTTTCAACCGGCGGCAGCCGCGGCATCCGCGAGTCGCACGAGTACGTGCGCAAGGGCGGTGCCGCTGCCCGCATGATGCTGGTGCAGGCCGCAGCCAATGGCTGGGGCGTGCCGGTGGCCGACTGCTCTGCCGCCGCCGGCGTGATCAGCCACCCGGCGAGCGGCCGGCGTATCCGCTACGGCCAGGTGGCCGGCGCCGCCGCCAAGCTCACGCCACCCACCGACGTGGTGCTGAAAGACCCGAAGGACTGGACCCTCGCCGGCAAGCCCCTGCCCCGACTCGACACCGCGCCCAAGACCACCGGCGCCCAGGTCTACGGCATGGACCTGAAGCTGCCCCGCTTGCTCAACGCGGCGATTGCCGACTGCCCGGTGGTGGGCGGCAAACGCCGCGGTTTCGACCCCGCCGCAGTGCTCAAGATGCCCGGCGTCAAGGCGGTGCTGCCGGTGGGCGACAGCGCAGTGGCGGTGGTGGCCGACACCTGGTGGCGCGCCAAGACTGCGCTGGCCGCCCTCAAGATCGACTGGGACGAAGGCCCCCATGCCGGCCTGAACAGTGCCGGCATCGCCGCGATGCTAAAGACCGGGCTGGACGCGCCGGAGGCCACTGTCGGCGCCCAGGCCGGCCAGGCCCAGCAGGCCCTGGCCGTTGCGGCGCGCACGCTGGAAGCGGTCTACGCCTATCCCTACCAGAACCACGCCACGATGGAGGTGATGAACGCCACCGCCAGGTTCACGCCGGCCGCCGCTGGCCAGGCGGCGCGCTGCGAGGTCTGGACGCCGACCCAGAACGGTGAGGCGGCCCTGGCCGCCACCGCTGAAGCCGCCGGCCTGCCGCTGGCGCAATGCGAGGCCTACAAGATTCACCTCGGCGGTGGTTTTGGCCGGCGCGGCGCCACCGACTGGGTACGCCAAGCGGTGGAGATCGCCAAGGCCATGCCCGGCATACCGGTCAAGTTGATCTGGAGCCGCGAAGAGGACATGCAGCACGGCTACTACCACCCGACAACCCAGTGCAAGCTGCGCGCCGGGCTGGACGCCAGCGGCAAGCTCACCGCGCTGCACATGCGCATTTCGGGCCAGTCGATCCTGGCTGCGCTGTTTCCGCAAAACATCCAGAACGGCCGCGACCCGGTGGTGTTCCAGGGCCTGAGCCTGGGCGGCGCAGAGGGTGCGTTGGGCTATGCCATCCCCCACCTGCTGATCGACCACGCGATGCGCAACCCGCCGGTGCGGCCTGGTTTTTGGCGCGGCGTCAACCTGAACCAGAACGCGATCTACCTCGAGTGTTTCATCGACGAAATCGCCCATGCCACCCAGCAAGACCCGCTGGCGCTGCGCCGGCAACTGCTGGCGGCGTCGCCAAAACACCTGGCCGTGCTCAACGCCGTGGCGCAGCGCGCCGGCTGGGGTGCGCCCGCCGCGCCCATCAACGGCCAGACCGTGCACCGCGGGCTGGCGCAGATCATGGGTTTTGGCAGCTATGTGGCGGCCTGCGCCGAGGTCTCGGTCAGCGCCGACGGCGTGCTGACAGTGCACCGCATCGTCGCTGCCACCGACAGCGGCCACGCCGTCAACCCGCAGCAGATCGAGGCGCAGGTCGAGGGTTCGTTTGCCTACGGCTTGTCGGCAGCGCTGTTTGGCGAGATCACGGTCGAGGCGGGCCGCATCCAGCAAAGCAACTTCCACGATTATCCGGCGCTGCTGATGGCGCAGATGCCCCAGGTCGAGACCATCGTGATGCCCTCGGGCGGGTTTTGGGGCGGCGTGGGCGAACCGACCATCGCGGTGGCAGCACCGGCGGTGCTCAACGCGATCTTTGCCGCCACCGGCCAACGCATTCGCACGCTGCCGATCAAGCAGCAAAGCCTGAAACGGGCATGAGGACCGAGCAGCGGGCCCGCCGGACGGATGGCCAGGTGCGGGACGGCGGATTGCGGGACGGCGGGTTGCTGGGCGGCCAGTTGGTGGGTGGTCGGATGTTGTGCAGCCTGGCGCTGTCTGGCCTGCTGGCTACGGGCTCAGCGGCCAGCGCGGCGGGCGCGGCGGGCGCGACGGGCGCCAAGGGCGACACTGGCGACGCCAGCCGGGGCGCGGCCATCGTGGCAAGCCGCAGCCAGGGCTTGTGCGGTTTGTGCCACGCCTTGCCCGGACAGCCCGACCATTTGCAAGGCACGATCGCCCCGCCCTTGCACGGCGTCGGTGCGCGCTACGACGCCACCGAGTTGCGCGCCCACCTGCTGACGCCCGAGCGCTTCAACCCCGACAGTGTGATGCCGGCCTATGGCCGCAGCGAGGGCTTGATGCGCATTGCGCCCGCGCAGCGCGGCAAGCCGCTGCTGGATGCGCAGCAGATCGACGACGTGGTGGCCTACCTGGCCAGCTTGCGGTGAGCCCGTCCCGGCGCGACTGGATCTCTGCCGCCGGCGGCCTGGCGCTGGCGCTGGCGGTGCGCCCGGCCAGCGCGGTGTCCACCACCAGCTTGCAGGATGTCATCAAGCGCTGGGCCGGCGGTCAGCCGGTGCAGGTCGGCCGGGTCATGCTGGAGATCGCAGCGCTGGTGGAAAACGGCAACGCCGTGCCGATCCGCGTCACCGTCGACAACCCCATGGGCGCGACCGACCGGGTCACCGAGATCATCGTCTTCAACGAGCGCAACCCGCAGCGTGACGTGGTGCGTTTTGCCTTCGGCCCGGCCAGCCCGCGCGCCGAGGTGGCCACGCGCATCCGTCTGGCCACCTCGCAGCAGCTGGTGGCGCTGGCGCGCCTGGCCGACGGCAGCCAGTGGATGCATGCGGTGGACGTGGTGGTCACACTGGCCGCCTGCATCGAGAGCTGAGCGCTCGAACCCCCAATGGCCGATACCCCCAAAACCCGCAGCCTGATCCACCTGCCCGAGCTGATCCGCAAGGGCCAGCCGTTCGAGGTCCGCAGCACGCTGGGCCACCCGATGGAAAACGGCCTGCGCACCGATGCCTACCGCAACATGGTGCCGCGCAACCTCGTCACGCGCTTCGAGTGCCGACAAGACGGCGTGTTGGTCTGCAGCGTCGACCTCTACGCCGCCATCGCCGCCAACCCCTATCTGGCGTTTTGGGTCCAGGCCGACACGCCGGGCACCCTGGTCTTCGAGTGGCTGGGCGACAACGGCTTCATGCACCGCGAGTCGCGCGCGATCGTGCCGGCATGAGCGTGGGCAGCATGTCGGGCGGCCTGTCGGGGGGCGCGTGTGGCCGCGGGGTAAGGACCACCGCGTGGCTTGCGCTGGCAACAGCGGGGTTGGCCCTGCCGGCCCAGGCGGGCGTGCCGGCTGAGCCGCCCAGTCGGCAGCGAGCGCCCGACGAGCGCCGCTCGGGCCTGGACTTCATGAGCCCGGCGCTGCAGGCCTTGCAGCGTGACGACGGCCAGAATCCGGCGATGCTGTGGGTGCAGGACGGCGCCGCGCTGTGGCGTACGCCCGCTGGCGCGAGTGGCAAACGCTGCGCCGATTGCCATGGCGAGACCGCGCAAAGCCTGCGCGGCGTGGCGGCGCGTTACCCGGCCTGGGACAGCCTCAGCGGTCAGCCGCTCAACCTGGCCGGGCGCATCAACCAATGCCGCCAGCGCCACCAGCAGGCGCCCGCGCTGGCGACTGAGCAGGCCGACTTGCTGGCGCTGGCGGCCTACGTTGGCCTGCAGTCGCGCGGTTTGCCGGTGGCACCACCGGCCGATGCCATGTTGCAGCCGCTGCGTGCGCAAGGCCAGGTCCTGTGGCAGCAGCGCCTGGGCCAGCTCAATCTGGCCTGCAGCCAGTGCCACGACGCCTTGGCCGGCCAGCGCCTGGGCGGCGCCGCGATCCCGCAAGGCCATGCCACCGGCTACCCCAGCTACCGGCTGGAATGGCAAGGCCTGGGCAGCTTGCAGCGCCGGCTGCGCGGCTGCGTGGTGGGCGTGCGGGCCGAGCCGTTTGCGCCTGACGCCACCGAGTGGTTGGCGCTGGAGGCCTGGCTGGCGCTGCGCGCTGCCGGCATGGCGGTGGAGACACCGGCCGTACGGCCCTGAGCCTGGCCGGGTGGACCCCAAGGGCGCGTCGCGCAGCGACCCGCTCAGAGCAGCTGCCCGACGTTGAGCAGGGTGAGCACACCCAGCACCGCAAAAATCGCCGCCGCCACGCCGTGCACCAGCGTCATCGACAGCTTCTTGGCGATCTGGTCGCCCAGCAGGACTGCAGGCACATTGGCCAGCATCATGCCCAGCGTGGTGCCGGCCACCACGGCCAGCAAATCGGGGTAGCGTGCGGCCAGCGCCACCGTGGCGATCTGGGTCTTGTCGCCCATCTCGGCCAGAAAAAACGCCAGCACCGTGGTGCCGAAAATGCCAAAGCGCTGGCCACCGCACGCCGCCTCGGCCTCGTCCAGCCGGTCCGGCACCATCATCCACACCGCCATTGCCAGGAACGAGCCGCCAATCACCCAGCGCAGCAGCTGCGGGCCCATCAGCCCTGCGATCCAGCCGCCCAACCAGCCGGCCAGCGCATGGTTGGCCAGCGTGGCCACCAGGATGCCGGCAATGATGGGCACGGGCCGGCGAAAGCGCGCCGCCAGCAACAGCGCCAGCAACTGCGTCTTGTCGCCCATTTCACCCAGCGCGACGATGCCGGTCGAGACTAAAAAGGCTTCCATTGGGTGTCGGGTTACGGGTAATCCCGCAGCATAGCGGCAGCTGCGGACGGCGCCCGGCCCAGCCCGTCCGCGCCAGCCCGTTCGATTTGTCCACCTGCGGGAAGCCGCGGTGGCGGCGCAGCCGGGTTTGGCATAGCCTGACGCCAAGCCCGACCCAAGAAAGCCCCACGCCATGACCGACCCCGCCGCCCTACAAGCCTTGCTGGACCCGTTGTTCCCCGGCCTGATGGGGGTGCGGCTGACGGCACTGGCGCCCGACCGGGTGGTGGCCGAGATGGTGGTGCGGCCCGACCTGTGCACCGGCGGCGGCATCCTGCACGGTGGCGCCTACATGGCATTTGCCGACACCTTGGGCGCGGTGGGCACGGTCATCAACCTGGGCCTGGGGCAACGCACCACCACCACCGACTCCAGCACCAAGTTCATTGCCGGCGCCAAGGTCGGCAGCACCGTGACCGGCGAGAGCCTGGCGCTGCACCGCGGCCGCACCACGCAGGTCTGGCAGACCCTGATCCGCAATGCCGAGGGCAAGCTGTGCGCGGTGGTGACGCAGACGCAACTGGTGCTGGGCGGCGCCGGCGCCTGAACCCAGCCACCGGCCAGGCCGGGTTTCAGCCGCTCAGCCCAGCACCTTGGCCACCGGCGCCGGCCGCAGCCGGTAGGCGTCGGGCAGGCCAGATCCCAGCAGGGGCCGCAGGTACAGGCGGAACGCGTCGGTCACGTCGGTGCCGGCATCGTTGATGAAGGCGTCGTCCATCACCCGGGTCTTGCCAGCCACCGCCTCCAGCGGCAGCAAGGTGTAATCGGCCGAGTAGTAGCCGGTGCGCAAGATGGCCACCGAGCCGTCCCGATGCTCGCCGTTGATGCCCCACATGGCGTACTGCACCGCCTTCTCGCCGACCTCGCGGGCCTCGCGCTGATCGACATCGGACACGCAGCCGATGAAGCTGCGCTGCAGGTAGCCGAAGGTGTCGCCCCGCACCCGCTTGATGCCGAGTTTGGCCTTGATCTCCTCGCACAGCAGGTCGGCCAGCGCGCCGGTGCCCGACAGCTGCACATTGCCGTGGTCGTCGTGCTCCAGGTCCTTGGCCAACTGCGCCAGCATCGGCCGGCCGCTGGCGTCGTGGATACCCTCGCTGACAGCGATCACGCAGCGGCCATGGCGGGCCTGAATGGCCCGCACATCGGCCAGGAACTGATCGAGCACAAACACCCGCTCAGGCAGGTAGATCAGGTGCGGGCCGTCATCCGGAAACTTCTTGCCCAAGGCTGCGGCCGCCGTCAAAAAGCCCGCATGCCGGCCCATCACCACGCCCAGGTAAACGCCTGGCAGCGCGGCGTTGTCCAGGTTGGCGCCGGCAAAGGCTGAGGCCACAAACCGCGCCGCCGACGGGAAGCCGGGCGTGTGGTCGCTGCCGACCAGGTCGTTGTCGATGGTCTTGGGAATGTGGATGCAGCGCAGCGGGTAGCCGGCGGCACGTGCCTGCTCGCTGACGATGCGCACCGTGTCGGACGAGTCGTTGCCGCCGATATAGAAAAAATGCCCGATGCCGTGCGCCTGCAGCACGCCGAAGATTTTCTGGCAGTAGGCCAGGTCGGGCTTGTCACGGGTGCTGCCCAGCGCCGACGACGGCGTGCCCGCCACCAGCTCCAGGTTGTGGCTGGTCTCCTGCGTCAGGTCAACAAAGTCCTCGTTGACGATGCCGCGCACGCCGTGGCGGGCGCCGTAGACCAGGTCGATGCCCTTGTGGCGGCGCGCCTCCAGCACCACACCCACCAGGCTCTGGTTGATCACCGCGGTGGGGCCGCCACCCTGGGCGACGAGGATCTTGTTCAAGGCCATGGTCTGCTCCCGGCGCCCGCGCGGCGCACTGCAATGCCACAGCGTGGCGGATGTCTGCATTACCGCACACCCACGCCGAACCTGGCGGCGGCACAATCTCCTGCCCTGCTCTTGGCGCAAGTTGTCCGCACCGTGGTCCCTGAGAATCTGCTGGCCGAAAACCACCGGCGCTTGACGCTGCTGCTGGGCTGGCTGGTGCTGGCCGTGGCAGCGCTTGCGCCCGCCGCGGCGGCAGCGGCGGCGCCGGTTGACGGCGGCACCGTGCCCGCCGCCCGGTTGCGCATCGTCGGCGGGCTTGGCAGCCTGAACCAATACACCCGGCTGGAGGAGCCTTTTTGGCGTGTCACCCTGCCCGCGCTGACAGCGGGCAATGTGCAGGCCGATATCGCGCCGTTTGACCGCGCCGGTATCCGGGGCCAGGACATGCTGCGCCTGTTGCAGCAGGGTGTGGTGTCCTTCGGCACTGCGCCGCTCAACCTGGCTGGGGCCGAGGACGCCCTGCTGGCCGCCGTTGACCTGCCCGGCCTGAACCCCGACATCGCCGCGCTGCGCCGCAGCGTGGCCGCGTTCCGACCGGCCCTGGCCGCCCACTTGCGCCAGCGCCACGGCCTGGAGCTGCTGGCGGTCTACACCTATCCGGCGCAGGTGGTGTTTTGCAAGCAGCCGTTCGCCACGCTGGACGACTTGCGCGGACGCCGGGTGCGGGTGGCGGGCACGACGCTGGCCGACGTGGTTGAGTCGCTGGGCGCCGTGCCGCTGCTGCTGCCGCTGGCCGAGACCGTGCCGCAACTGCGTGCCGGCACGCTGGACTGCGCCATCACCGGCGCGATGTCGGGCAACACCATCGGCCTGCACGAGGTCACCGGCCATCTGCACAGTCTGGCGCTGAGCTGGGGGCTGTCGCTGTTTGCGGCCAACGGCGCGACCTGGTCTGCGCTCAGCCCCGAGCTGCGCAGCCTGCTCAATCAACGCCTGCCGCTGCTCGAGCGCGACATCTGGGCCGCCGCCGAACGGGAAACCAGCGAAGGTGCGGCCTGCAACACCGGTGCACCGGCCTGCAAGTCCGGCCGGCTTGGCCAGATGCAGCGGGTGGGCCCTGACAGCGCCGACCGGGCGCGCCTGCACGCGCTGCTGGGCCAGACCACGCTGCCCCGCTGGCTGGCGCGCTGCGGCGCCGGCTGCGCGGAGGTCTGGAACAACACGCTGGCCGGTCCAGCGGGCGTGACGGCCAGAGCCGCCGCACCCGGCACAGCCGCCGCACCCGGCACCTCCACGACACCCACCAACACCGCGCCGCCCGCCCTGCCTGCCCCACCCGCCACCCGCGCCCACCGGGTACCCGGCGCGGCGCCAGCAGTGGCCAACCCATCCACCGGCCGCTGACGCGATGACCAGCGAACACCGCGTGAGGATGATCTTGTGGGGCGGGGCGGCGCTGTTCGTCACCGCTGTGCTGCTGGCAGCCGCCGCCTTGCTGCGGTCCCAGCAGGCCGAAGCGCTGGCCAGCAACGAGGCCCGCATCACCCGCTTTGTCAGCGGCGCCGAGGCGGCCATCAACCGCAGCTTCACCGGCACCGACCTGCTGCTGGCCGGCCTGGCCGAGCCCTTGGCGGCGTTGACCGGCCCAGCCACGACCGCCCCGCGCAGCGCCGCCGCCGAGGCAGCGCCCAGCAAACTGCTGGCGCAGGTGATCCGCCAGAACCTGCAGCTGCGCGAAGTGGCACTGCTGGGCCAGGACGGCCAAGTGCTGGCGGCGGGCCAGGCCAGCACCCTGCGCCTGGGCGTCGCGCTGCCGCCCGGTTTTTTGGCCGAGGTGCTGGCCATGGACCCGCCCGCGCTGGCGATCAGTGCCCCGGTCGTCAACCCCACCACCGCCGAGTCCGCGCTCTACTTTGCCCGGCCGGTCGGCCAGGGTGCCCAGCGCACCGTGCTGCTGGCCGAGATGCCAGTTTCGCTGGTGGCAGGCATCGCGGCACAGTCGGTGGACATTGCTGGGCTGACCGTGACGCTGGAGCGCAGCGACGGCCAGCTGCTGGTCAGCGTGCCGGCCGACGACCGCCGCGCCAACCGGGTGATGCAGCCGCGCTTGAGCGCGGCCTCGGCCAACGGGCAAGTCGGGCGTGCGCCGGGCCGGTTGGACGGCGCACCGGCCCTCCTGGTGGCACGGGCCACGCTCTACCCGGGCGTGTTGCTGGCGGCAAGCCTGCGGCTGGACGCGGTGGCCCGAGAAGGTGACCGCCACCGCACGCTGATCCTCGTGGTGGCCGGCGGTTTTTGCGCCCTGCTGCTGGCCGCAGCGGCGCTGGGCCAAAGCCACTTCAGCCGCATCGCCCGGGCGCGTGCCGAACTCGCGGCATCCAAGGCCACGCTGGACCAGGCACTGGCGTCGATGAACGACGGCCTGCTGCTGCTTGACAAAGACGACCGGGTGGTGGTCTGGAACCGCCGTTATGTCGATTTGTTCCCGTGGTTGGCGGACGCCATCCGGGTCGGCATGCCGTTCCAGAAGCTGGCCGAAACCGCCGCCACCGCGCTGCTGCCCCACGCCACCACCGACGAGCGCGCTGCCTGGGTGGCGCGGCGCGGCGCCGCGCGCCAGCAAGCCGGCGCGGGCTATGCGCAGCCGCTGATCGTCAGCAACCGGGTGGTGCACACGGTTGAGCGCCGCACCCCCGACGGCGGCACCGTCTGCGTCTACCGCGACGTGACCCGCGCCGAGCAGGAGCTGTCGCTCGCCAAGGCCGCGGCCGACGCCGCCAACGAAGCCAAGTCGCGGTTTCTCGCCACCATGAGCCATGAGATGCGCACCCCACTCAACGGCGTGCTCGGGCTGATCGGCCTGCTGCTGGCCAGCCCGCTGGATGCAACCCAGCTTCGCCAGGCTCAGCTGATCCGCAGCTCGGGCCAGTCGCTGCTGGCGGTGCTCAACGACATCCTCGACCTGTCCAAGATCGAGGCTGGCCGCATGGAGTTGGACATCCTGCCATTTGCGCTGGCCGACACGGTGCAGGACGTGATCTCGTTGCTCGCGGTGCGGGCCGAGGCGCTGGGCCTGAGCCTGACGCTGCAATTGCCGCCCGGGCTGCCGCCGGTGCTGCGGGGCGACGCCAGCCGGCTACGGCAGGTGCTGTTCAACCTGGTCGGCAACGCGCTGAAGTTCACCGAAAGCGGCGGCGTGCGGGTGGTGCTGGCCCACCAGGCGCAAGCCGACGGCCGGGTGGCGCTGACCATCAACGTGCACGACACCGGCATCGGCATCGCCGCCGATGCGCTGCCGCGGCTGTTCACCCGCTTCAGCCAGGCCGACAGCTCCACGGCCCGCCGCTACGGCGGCACCGGCCTGGGGCTGGCCATCTCGCGCGAGATCATCGCGCTGATGCAGGGCACGATCAGCGTGCAGAGCACGCCCGGCCAGGGCAGCTGCTTCACGGTCGCGCTGGCACTGGAGCGCAGCGAGATGGCGCCGGCGTTGATCGAGGGCGCAGCGCTGCCCGCGCTGTCGGTGCTGGGTGGTCGGTCGGTCTCAGAGGCGCCCCTGCGGCCGCTGCGCATCCTGGCGGCCGAGGACAACCCCGTGAACCAGCTGCTGATCAAGGCGCTGCTCGACCAGTTCGGCCACTTTTGCGACATCGTCGGCAACGGTCTCGAAGCCTTGCACCAAGTACAGGCGGCGCATTACGATTTGCTGCTGCTGGACATCCAGATGCCCGAGATGGACGGCGTGGCGGCCACCCGGGCGGTCCGGGCGTTGGCCGGACCGGTAGGCGCCATCCCGATCCTGGCCATGACCGCCAACGTCATGGCCGAGCAGCAAGACCAGTACCTGGAGGCCGGCATGAACGGCGTGGTGTCCAAGCCGATTGACCCGCGCCGGCTGGCGCTGGCAATCCGGGCGCTGATGATCGAAGCCTCGCCACCGGCCACATGGACCGCGCCGGAAAAGCCGGCCGCGCCAGCGCTGACCTCTTGATTGCGGCCGCACAACACCCCGCACCCCAACCCCCGGCCAGACCGGGCCAGTACCCCGCCGGAGAACCCCATGTTCAAGACCCTGGTCATCGTCGTCGTCGTGGTCGTGCTGGGCGTGCTTGGCCTGGCGGCCTTCCAGCCTGAGACGTTCACGGTGCAGCGCCAGATCAGCGTATCGGCGCCGCCGGACAAGCCTTTTGCGCTGGTTAACGATTTTCACCGCTGGGGCGAGTGGTCGCCCTGGGAGGCGCTGGACCCGGCCATGAAGCGCAGCCACGCCGGGCCGACCAGTGGCCCGGGCGCCATCTACCAATGGGAGGGCAACAAGGCGGTGGGTGCCGGGCGCATGGAAATCACCGGTGCGCAGCCCGCCACCCGTGTCGAGATCAAACTCGACTTCCTGCGGCCGTTCGAGGGCCACAACACCACGGTCTTCACACTCGCGCCGCAAGGTGCGGCCACCACCGTGACCTGGACCATGACCGGACCGATGCCGTTTGTCTCCAAGCTGATGTCGGTCTTTGTCAGCATGGACAAGCTGATCGGCAAGGATTTCGAGGCCGGACTGGCGAATTTGAAGGTGGCCGCGGAAAAGCCTGGGATCTGAGCCTGTCGGACGACCCGCGGGTTAGGGAAGGTCTGATCAGTGCGTTTGCATCCGTGGTATTCCAGCCCGATAGGTGTCTGAGGGGTGTCCGAATGCAGATTGGCCGGTTCGGCGCCCGAATTCAGACCGAAATGCAGGCTCTTCGGCCTCGCCGAGGCCACTTTTCCATGCGGCAGGCGCACTCATCCCTGCGCGG
>JANMXG010000093.1:0-2721 GCA_031394235.1 Betaproteobacteria bacterium | reverse complement strand
CTTCGATGCGATGCTGAGCTTGCCGATTTACACCAGCATGACCGACGGTGACGTGTTGCGGGTTTGCGAGGCGATCAAGACCGCTTTGCGCTGACCGGCTGCTGTGTTCAAGCGCCTCATTGACCTCGTCTCTGCCGCGCTCGGCCTGCTGCTGCTGGCCCCCCTGCTGCTGTTGCTCGCACTTGCCATCAAGCTCGACTCCCCCGGCCCGGTGTTCTTTCGCCAGGAGCGGGTAGGGCGCTTTGGGCGCTTGTTTCGCATCTTCAAGTTCCGCACCATGACGGTCAGCCGGCCGACCGGTGATATCGAGCTGACGGTGGCCGGCGATGCGCGCATCACCCGCGTGGGCGCCGTCTTGCGCCGCACCAAGCTGGACGAGCTGGCGCAGTTGATCGACGTGCTGCGCGGCACCATGAGCCTGGTCGGCCCGCGGCCCGAGGTACCGCGCTACGTTGCTCACTACCCGGCCGCCTGGCGCGAGCGCCTGCTCAGCGTGCGGCCGGGCATCACCGACTTTGCCTCGGTGCACTACCAGGATGAAAACACCTTGCTGGCGCGCGCCAGCGATCCCGAGCGTGAGTACATCGACGTTGTGCTGCCGGCCAAGTTGCGCTACGCGCTGCACTATGTCGACAACCCGACGCTGGCCAGTGACTTGCGGGTGCTGGGCCTGACCCTGCGCACGGTGGTTGCCCCGTCCCTGCCAACCCTTTGGAGCGGCTTCAACATGAACGACAGCAAACTTTGGCCCTGGCTGGACCAGGCGATGTCGGCGCTCAACCCGCGCAACCGCGCCTGGGCCACGGTGGCCGATGCGCTCGCGATCCTGGCTTGCTGGCATGTCACCTACCTGTTCCGTCTCGGTTTTGAGCGTTGGCAGCCCGGTCGCCCTTGGTACGACGACTACGTCTCCCTCGGCGTCGTGCTGGCCTACCTGTTGGCGATGGCGGTCACGGGTGTGCCGCGCGGCCTGTGGCGCTTTTTCGGCTTTGATGATTTCAAGCGCATCGCCGCTGCCTGCGTGATGGCCGGTCTGGTCAGCGCGGTGGTGGTGTTGATGGCGCAGCTGGTGGGGGTGGCGCGCGCGGTGTTGCTGCTGCACCCCTTGTTTTGCCTGATGGCCCTGAGCCTGATGCGCATGGCCTACCGCATGGTGTGGGAGCATGCCCGCTCACGCGTCAGCGGCGTGGACGGCGAGCCGCGCCGCGCCATCGTGCTGGGCGCCGGTGAGGCCGCGCGCAGGCTGGTCGGGGCCATCCACCGCCGTGACGGCTGGACGGTGCTGGCGATGCTCGACGACGACCCCGCCAAGCGCGGCCTGCGCATTGCCGGCGTCACAGTCCAGGGCGGTATCGCCGACCTGGTGTTTCCGCATGTGCTGGCCGGCGCCACCCATGTCATCGTGGCGATGCCAGGTGCCGCACCTGGGGACCGCGAGCGTGTGCTTGAGCTGGCGCGCCACACCGGACTGGCGGTGATGAGCGTGCCCAGCCGGGTTGACTTGCAGGCTGAGCTTGCGGCGCCACAGCCTGACGCTTGAGGGCTGTTTCAGCGCCCAGGTTCCGACAGTTGGGCTAGCATTCACCGATGCGCCTGAGCTCCCCGCAAATCCAAGCCATCGTTGCCGCCACCGCCGAGCTGGCCGGCCCTGACGCGCAGGTTCGGTTGTTTGGTTCGCGGCTGGACGACGCGCTGCAGGGTGGTGACATTGACCTGCTCGTGGAGTGCCCGCACAAAGTGGCCCGGCCGGTGTGGCTGGCAGCGCAAATCACTGCCCGCCTGCAACGCGCACTGGGTGATCGCAAGATCGATGTGCTGCTGGTTGATCCGGACACCGCCATGCAGCCGGTACATCTTGTCGCGCGGGCACAGGGTGTGTTGTTGAGCACAGCAGCATGAGCGGCGCCCCGGTCAACCCCGCCCGAACGCGATTGGCCTTTTTGCTGGAGACAGTGACGCTGGAGGCGCAACACCTGCAATTTACCGACCACGCACTCTTTGCGCAGGCCTTCACCACCGCTCGCGCAGCCGGCTTGCGGGCCGACCCGCTGTTGGCCGAGCGACTGGACGCCTTCACTGCCCGCTTTGCCCGCTTGCAGGATACGGCCGGCGAAAAACTGTTGCCAGCGCTGCTCACCTGCCTGGGTGAAGGTGTCGGAAGCGTTTTGGACAATCTCGACCGCGCGGCGCGCTTGGGCCTGTTGACCCAGCCCAGCGAAGTCTGGATTGCTGCCCGAGTGCTGCGCAACCGCATGGTGCATGAGTACATCCGCGATCCCGCTTTGTTGGCCGAGGCGGTGACCGAAGCGCATGAGGCCGTACCCATGCTGGTGGCGTTTGTGAGGGCCTGCCAGCGCTATGCCAGTGTCAAGGGCTTGGTGCCGCCAGTGTCGGCGGACTGACGCATCGGTGCGGTTGCCGTGCGCATTGCCCGCGGGAATGGCGCGGATCGCGTCCATTGAAGCGGGCCGCTCAAGTTTGCGCCTGAGCTGATTTTTCTCCATGAACCACGACGGTGGCGAGAGAAATAGTGTGAGCGTTCCGCCAACCCATCTTTCGCCGCGAAGCCGAAGCTGAGAACCTTGCGGCCATTGCGACGGCGAGAAGGACGAGGTGGAGATGGATCGAGAACGGTTGGAGCGGTGTTTGGTGCAGGTGCAGGCATACCGCGCGTCTGGGCTGAAGGCCAAGGTGTGGGCCCATGCCAATGGGGTGTCGCTG
>JANMXG010000092.1:0-10490 GCA_031394235.1 Betaproteobacteria bacterium | reverse complement strand
GCGGGTTTGAAATCCGGCCTCACGGCCGCTAGACTTTTGGCTGTTCGGAGTCCTTTGTTCATCCCAATGGAGAAGGGGTTGATGATGTCTTCACGGTTTGGCGAATCGCGCTCAGACAACACAGTACGGGGTCACCGCAAGGGCAAGCGACGCCGCGACAAGCTGGCGATCAGTGAATCGCAGATCCAGGCGTACCTCATCGCCCGTGATGTCTTGCGGCACCTCCAAAAGGCCTCCTCGGCGCCATCCAGACCGGCGGCAGACCCGCAGGCTGGGGCGGCCTACCGAAATCCGAGCCCGAAACCCGGCGGCGCGGGTGGAATCGACCCCCTGGCTGAAGGCGCTTGACAATGAACGACATCCGCCCCATCGGGCCCGCTTTGACCCGCCTCGACAGGTCGATATTCACGATTCTGGGTGGCACCACAACGCCCGATCGTGCTGCGCTGGTGCGCACCGAATGCCGAGAGGGCTCGCGGGTCGAACTGCGCAGGCAACCGGGCGTTGATCCGGCCGCCGCACGCATCGATGTCTGGCTAGAGTGCACAGCCCTGCTGGGGCTGGTCAAGGCGTGGAAGCAGCTCGGCCATGTGCCCGACGAAACGGCCGCTGACCTGCCCCCTGAGGGCGATGCAAGTTCGAGCGTCGTCGGCTACGGCACGGTGAAATCCATCTACGCGCCGGAGGGCCGAGACGAGGCGGTGGTCACCGTCGAGATTGGCCCCGAAACGCAGGGTTAGCCTGTCAGAAGCACCCACCGGGGGCAACCCAAAGCCGGCGCTTGCGGGCCTTGAATGCCCCGCCGTGCAGCTGGGCCGACGGCTTGAGCCGGCAGCCGGCGGGCTTGAGTCGCGGCCCCGCGGCCGCTGCAACGCGCGCTTCAGCGCCCCGCGGCGTCGTCGTCGCGCTCGCCGCCGCGGCGGCCGGCAAACATCGTCCACCAGACGATCAGGCCCAGGATCAGCAACGCGCCCAGCGCTTCCAGCAAAATCAGCCACATGCCCCGATTATCCCGGCCTTTGTGCCGCACGCTGGCCGCGCTGCTGTTTGCCCTGTTGGGCGCTTGCGCGGTGACGCCGCCCGCGCCAAGCGTGCCACCGGCCACGCCAGGCGCACCCGCGGCTGCGGCCGTTGCACCGCCCGCCGTGACCGATGACAGCGGCGGCGCGGCGTTGCTGCGCCCACGCGCCCGCTGGGTGCCGGTGGACTGGTCCGCCCTGCCCGGCTGGCAGGCCGACCGCAGCGCCGAGCTGTGGCCGGCCTTGCGCGCAGGCTGCGTCAAACCCGCGCCGGGCTGGGCGGCGGTGTGCGCCCGGGCCAGCGGTTTTGCCCCGCCCGACGACGGCTTTGCGCGCGACTTCCTGCAGCGTGAACTGCAGGCCTACCGGGTCGAGGCGCTGGATGGCACCGCCCTGGGCCTGGCCACCGGCTACTTCGAGCCGGTGCTGCTGGCCAGCCGCCGGCAGCGGCCCGGGTTCAACGTGGCGGTGCACCGACCGCCGGCCGACCTGGCCCAACGCAAGCCCTACTGGACACGCCAGCAACTGGCCACCGAGCCGGCCGCGCAAGCCGCGCTGCGCGGCCAGGAGATCGCCTGGCTGGCCAGCCCGCTGGACCTGCTGGTGCTGCAGATTCAGGGCTCGGGCCGGTTGCGCATCAGCGAGCCCGAAGGCCCAGAGCGCCTGGTGCGGGTGGCCTATGCCGGCGCCAACGACCAGCCCTACAAGTCGGTGGGCCGCTGGCTGATCGACCAGGGCGAGCTCAAGCCCGACGGCGCCAACTGGCCGGCGATCCGCGACTGGGGCCAGCGCGCCAGCCCGGCCCGGCTGCAGCAGATGATGTGGAGCAACCCGCGGGTGGTGTTTTTCCGGGAGGAGGCGCTGGCAGGTGACGCGGCCGCGGCCGTGGCCAACCCGCTGCCGCCAACCGGTTCGACGTTGCCGACCGGCCCAAAAGGCGCACAAGGCGTGCCGCTGAGCGCCGGCCGATCGGTGGCGGTGGACCCGCTGGCCGTGCCCTACGGCACGCCGCTGTGGCTGGACACCACCGAGCCGCTCTCAGCCACGCCGCTGCGTCGGCTGGTGATGGCGCAGGACACCGGCAGCGCGATCACCGGTGCGGTACGGGTGGACTATTTCTGGGGCAGCGGTGACGCCGCCGAGCAGCAGGCCGGACGCATGAAGCAGCCGCTGCGGCTGTGGGCGATGTGGCCGCGGCCGGCACCTTGACAGCGGGCGCGCGGGCCGGGGGTCAGGCGCCTACCGCGCAGCGGGCGGCGGCCAGGTCCCACAGCGACGCGCCGCAACTCTTGAACAGCACCGGCCCGGCCGGCCGGGGCAACGCGGGCGCTGCGGTATCCGCCGGGACAGGCGGCAATCCCGCCAGCAATTCGGCCAGCGTGGGCAGGCCAGACAAGTCCAGCCCGGCTGCCAGCAGATCGCCCGCCTCGTGGCGCGCCGCGGCGCTGTCGAGCACCACCCGGCCGTCAGCTGCGAGCTGCCGGGTCAGTGCCGGGTCCAGCTCGATCATCGCGGGGCTGAAAGCGCCCACCGCGGCGACAAAGGCGTCCGGCCGCACGGCACCGTGCAGGCACACCGCCGCAGCCGGCGTGGCGGTGACGATCCAGCGGCAGCGCTGCAGGGCGGTGTCCAGGTCATCGGCCGGCGCGACCTGCAGGTCGGGGACTGGCAGGCTGGCTGTGCCCGCCTGCGCCTGCAAAGGCTGCACAAACGCGCGGCTGCGGGCCGGCGTGCGCCCGCGCACCCAGACCTCGCGCACGCCCGCACCGGCCACCAGCGCCTGCACATGCGCCAGCGCCTGCACACCGGTGCCGATGACCAGCAACGGACCGGCTCCAGCGCTACCGAGACTGGGCGGGCCGATCGGCGCCGGCGCCAGCCGCAGGGCGGCCAGCAGCGTGACGGCCGCCGTGCGGCGGGCGGTGACGGTGGGACCGTCCAGCAGCGCCAACCGCTCGCCGGTGGACGCGCGCAGCACCAGCACGTCGCCCAGGATGGACGGCAGGCCGCGCGCCGGGTTTGCGCTGGCGTAGGTGATGAGCTTGATCGCCGCCAGGTCGCCGGCGTCGTGCGCCAGCCACGCCGGCATCAGGAACCACGAGGTGCCCGGCGCCACCGGCAGCACCCAGCGCTCGGGTGCCTGCACCCGGCCGGCCGCCGCGTCGGCCAGCGTGCGCTCCAGCGCCGCCACCAGAGGCATCCAGGGCAAGGCACGGGCGGCGGCTGGCGCATCGAGGATCTGCATGCGCCGATGATAGGCAGGCCGCTGCGGCCAGGCAGGCCATCTGGCGGCCGGCCGCAGCCGCCTACAGCGACGTGGGCAGGGTCGCGTCCGCCGGTCGACCCTGCGCCGGCGTCGGGGTCGGCGTGGGCATCGGCTGGGGAGTCGCTTGCGGCCTGGGGTCGGGCCGGCACGCCAGCGCCGGCAGCTTGAACTCAAACACTGCGCCGCCCGCCGGGTGGTTGCTGGCGCTGATCTGGCCGTGGTGCGCAGCCATGATCTTGCGGCAGATCGCCAGGCCCAGGCCGGTGCCGCCCGAGCCGTCCTTGGTGCGGCTGGACTGCACAAACGACTCGAACACCGCCTCCAGCTCGCCCGCCGGGATGCCGGGGCCGTGGTCGCGCACCCGCACAAACAGCCCGCCCAGCCCGTCATGGCCCCAGGTGACCGCGATGTCGCTGCCCGCAGGCGCAAACCGGATGGCGTTGGCCAACACGTTGCGCAGCACCTGCTGCAGGCGGATGTCGTCGGCTTCCGCCCACAGCCCGTTGACGGGGTTGTCGTCGTCCGGCACGCTCAACTGCAGTCCGCGTGCCTGGGCCATCTGCCACAGCTCGCGCACCACCGCGCGCAGGCCGGGCGTGATGTCGATCGGCTGCAGGCCGATCTCGCCCACCGGCGACTCCAGCCGCGACAGATCCAACAGGTTGTTGACCAGCGCCAGCATGCGCTGGCCAGCGCCGTGGATGTCGCCAAACATGCCCTGCAGCCGGACATCGGTGCGGCTGCGCAGGCCGCCCAGCTCCGAAAAACCAAGGATGCTTTGCAGCGGCGTGCGCAGCTCATGGCTGATGTTGGCCAGGAACTCGCCTTTGGCGGCGTTGGCGCGCTCAGCCGCCTCGCGGCCTTCCAGCGTGCGCTGGGCGGCCTCACGGAATTCACTGACATCGGTCAGGCAGCTGATCACGCCGGCCACCGCGCCGGCGGCGTCGGTGTAGGGCATCACACGGATCATCACGTCGCGCGGCAGGCCGTCGCCGTCCAGGATCTGCTCCTCGTAGTTCACCGGCTGGCCCGAGGCCATCGCCATCTGCTCCTGCACCTCGTGCGGTGCGGCCAGCTGCACCGGGTACAGCCGGCCCATGTTCCGGCCGACCACCTGCTCGGATGCCATGCCGGTCAGGTCGGTCCAGGCCTTGTTGACCCGCACAAAACGGCCCTCGCTGTCCTTGACGACCATCGGGATCGGGCTGACCTGGAACAGCCGGTCGGTGAAAGCGTCATGCGCAGCCAGGCTGCCGCGGGCGGTGGCCAGATCGCCCTGGGCCGCCTCACGGCCGCGCACACTGCGCCAGGCGAGGCTGCCCAACACGCCCACCACCAGCAACATGACGGTGGTACCGGCCGCCACCTTCAAGGCCATGGCCTGCACCTGGGCCGTGACGGCGGCCTGCGGTGTCTCGACCACCACCACCAGAGGCTGGCGGCGGGCCGTGCGGAAGGCGGTGTAGCTGACCTCGCCGTCCAGCCCGGGGCCGATGAAGTTGCCCTGCTCCTTGGCCGGCAGGAATTCACTGAACACCCGGTGGTGGGGCACCTTGTCGCCCGCCGCCAGGCGGATACCGGCGCTGGCGGCCACCAGTTGGCCGTCAATGGTCAACAGCGCGGCGCGCTGTGGGCTGTCGTCCAGCAGCAGTTCATGCTGGTTGGCAAAGTAATCGGGGTTGATGGCGGCGACCAGCCACTCGGACTGCGGCCCGGCGTCCAGCGGGCGCACCAGGGGCAGCAGGCTGGCGCCCGGCTTGGATGCGGCCGCTGATGCACCAGCAACGCCGGGCTGGACCAGGTCGGCCAGATCGCGACCGGCAAGCAGCGGCCCCATCCCGGCGCTTCGGTTGCCGGCCAGCAGCTGCTGGCGGGCGATCAGCAGGCCCAGGTTGGCCGGGTTGGAGCTGGCCTGCACCCGGCCCAGCGCATCCACCAGGCTGATGCTGCGCAAAAACGGCAAGGTCTGCAGTGAGGGCTGCAACAGCGGCGCCACTGGCGCGTCATTGCCGGCGGCGTCGCGCCCGGCGCGCTGCAGTTGCACCGACTCGGCCACCGCGGCCAGCGCCACCTCGACCCCGTTCAGGGTGCGGTTGGTCTGGTCCTCCAGCACCCGGGCGTAAAGCTCGCTGCGGTCGAGCGCCGCGGCCTGAAACTCGCCCCGCTGGTAGGCCAGAAAGGCCAGCGCCGCCACCGCCAGCGCGGCCGCCAGCAGCCCGGCGCCGGCCAGCACCAGCCGGCTGTGCAGCCACAGCGGCACATCGGGCCGGGCGCCGGGCGTCATCATGCAGACAGGGGGTTGGGCACTGGCGTCGCGGCCTTACTTGCGCACCACGATCTCGGCCAAGCCGCTGCGCTTGGCGGCGGCGTCGAGCCGGCCGTCGCGCTTGATGCTGGCCACAAATTCGTCCACCCGCTTGAGCCAGGCCTCGTCACCCGGTTTGACGGCATAGGCATAGGGCAACACGTAAAAGGGCTTCGGGGGCGATATCAGCCGAGCCCAGTCAGCGTTGTCCAGCAGGCGCCGGCTGTAGGGGTAGTCGGTCATGAAGACATCAACCCGCCCGGCTTCGAGCTCTTGCTCCCGGGTTTGAGGGGGTTTGACGACGACCAATTTGCCCTGCTTGAGTGACGCGGCCATCACCGGCTCCATGAAGGTGCCGGCCTGCACCGCCACCTGCACGCCGGGTTTGTCGATGTCGTCCCAGGTCTTGAGCCGGGCGCTGCGGGTGGTGACGCCGTAGATGTCGCTCTGCAGGTAGGGCTGCGAGAATTTTAGCTTCTCGGCCCGCGCCGGCAGCACGGCCACCGCGTGCATGGCGATGTCACAGCGGTCACCCAGCAGGTCATCGATCAGCATCGGGAAGGACGATTCGACGTAGTGCAGCTTCACGCCCAGGTCGCGCGCAAAGTCGGCCGACAGGTCGATGTCGATGCCGCCCAGTTGCTGCGATCGCGGGCTGCGGAAGGTCACGCCGTAATAGTCCGGCCAGATACACACCCGCACGGTGCCGCTGGCCTGGATGCGCTCCAGCACCCCACCGGCCAGCGCCGGCCCGGAGGCCGCCATCAGTGCGCCCGCGGTTGCCAGTCCGACCAGCCAACGCCCGGTTTGGGCCGCTGCCAAAACACACGCCGGCCGTGCCTTGAGAGCGCGGGGCGGGCGCACGGCGGCGGTGGTGGGGGTGCGGGCGGGTGCGGCGGTGCTGGGCATGGTCATCCTGGCCGCAGAGGCGGCTACAGCGTTGGATCAACGCTCGCCAGTTTCGCACCAGCCCCCGACCAAGGCGGCCGTCATCCCCCTAAATTGCTAAAAACGCACACCGCCACCGTGTGATTGTTCAGGAATTGGTCCGCCGCCTGGCGGCCGGTGGTCACAGCTCGGTGCGCAGCTGCCAGAGCTCGGGAAACAGCTCGACGTCCAGCATGCGCCGCAAATAACCCACGCCGCTGGTGCCGCCCGTGCCGGGTTTCATGCCGATGATGCGCGTGACGGTGGTCAAGTGGCGAAAGCGCCAGAGCCGGAAAGCGTCCTCCAGGTCGGTCAGCTCCTCGCCCAGCTGGTACAGGTCCCAGTGGGTGTCGGGGGCGCGGTACACCACCAGCCAGGCCTGTTTGACAGCCTCGTCGGCGGTGTAGGCTGAGGTCCAGTCGCGGTCGGTATGGCTGGCCGGCAGCACCAGGCCCCGCCGGGCCAGCAGGCGCAGCGCCTCGTCATAGAGCGACGGCGCACGCCAGGCCACCTCGACCTCGGCCAGCCGGGCGGGGCTGTGGGCATGGGGCGTGAGCATGGCCGCGCTCTTGTTGCCCAGCATGAACTCGATGCAGCGGTACTGCCAGCTTTGGAAACCGGACGACTTGGCCAGGTAGGGCCGGATCGCGCTGTACTCGGGCGGGGTCATGGTGGCCAGCACATCCCAGGCGTGCACCAGCTGCTCCATGATGCGCGAGACCCGCGCCAGCATCTTGAAGGCCGCACTCAGCCGGTCGGCTGCCACGGCCGCCACCGCGGCGCGCAGCTCATGCAGCATCAGCTTCATCCACAGCTCGCTGGTCTGGTGCTGCACGATGAACAGCATCTCGTCGTGCGCCGGCGACAGCGGATGCTGGGCGCCCAGCAGTGCGTCGAGCTGCAGGTAGTCGCCATAGCTCATGTCCTGCGAGAAATCGAGCTGGGCGCCTTCGTGGCGGGCCGGCGCCTCGGTATCGGGACCGTGCATTGGGCAAGCGGATTCGGGCAGGCTCACGTCACAGCCCCACGCTGGGCAAAACACGGCTGCTGCCATTCGGCGCTGGCCAGCACGGCGCGCAAATGGTCTACCGCGTCCCAGACGTCGACAAAGCGGGTGTACAGCGGCGTGACGCCAAAGCGCAAGATGTCGTCCAGCCCGTTGGTGCTGGCCGTGGCCGGCGCGCCGGCGCGGAAATCACCCACCACACCGCGGCCGATCAGCGCCTGCACCACGGCATAGGCCGCCCCGGCCTGGCCGGCCGGGCTGGCCGCGTCGAAGGCCAGGCAGACCTGGCTGCCGCGCTGCGTATCGGCATCGGGCGACGCCAGCACCAGACCATGGCCGGCACAGTGGTCGGCCACCAGGGTGATGAAGCTGCGGGTCAGCGCCAGCGACTTGGCACGCAACGCCGCCATGCCGCCCAGCGGGCCTGCGGCCAGCAGGGTGTCCACGCCGCACTCCAGGGCGGCCATGGCCAGCACCGGCGGCGTGCCGCAGACATAGCGCGCGATGCCGGGCGCCGGCTGGTAATCGGGGTCAAAGGCAAACGGCGCGGCATGGCCCAACCAGCCCGACAGCGGCTGCACAAAGCGGTTGACCAGGTCGGGCCGCACCCAGGCGAAGGCCGGCGCACCCGGACCGCCGTTGAGGTATTTGTAGCCGCAGCCCACCGCAAAGTCGGCGCCGTCGGCATTGAGCGCCACTGGCAGCGCACCGGCCGAATGCGCCAGATCCCACACCGCCAGCGCACCCGCGGCATGCGCGGCAGCGCTGAGCACGGCCATGTCGTGCAACGCGCCGGTGCGGTAGTTGACCTGGGTGAGCATCAGCACGGCGCAGTCGGCGTCGAGTGCGGCGGGGATCTCGCCGGGCGAATCCACCAGCCGCAGGCGGCAGCCGTGTTCGCGGCACAACGACTGCGCAATATAGAGATCGGTCGGGAAGTTGCTGCGCTCGCTGACCACCACGCGCCGCCCGGGCGTGTCCTCGCGCTGCATCGCCAGCGCGGCTGAGAGCACCTTGAACAAGTTGACCGAGGTCGAATCGGCCACCACCAACTGACCCGGCCCGGCGCCCACTAGCGTGGCGATCTTGTCGCCAATACGCTGCGGCTGGGCCATCCAGCCGGCGCTGTTCCAGCTGCCGATCAGGCCTGTGCCCCATTCCTGGGTGACGACCTGCAGCAGCCGGGCCGCGGTGCTGCGCGGCAGCACCCCGAGCGAGTTGCCGTCGAGGTAGACCAGGCCGTCGGGGATCTGGAACTGTTGGCGCAGCGGCGCCAGCACATCGGCGGCATCGGCGGCCAGGGCTTGAGCACGGGTCATGGTGGGTGGGTGGGTGAATGGATGGCGGGGTCGAGGAATGGGCGGATGGAGGGGTGGATCAGCCGGGTGGCTGCTTGAAAACAACCTCACAGCGCCCGCAGCACCGCCCGCACCGGCGACGCATCGGCGGTCATCAGTTTGAGCGGCAGCGCGATCAGCTCATAGTCGCCCTCCGGCACGGCGTCGAGCACCAGGTTCTCCAGCACCCGCAGGCCGCGCAAGCGGATCACCTGGTGGCTGGGCAGGGCCTTGCTGTCGGCCGGGTCGATGCTGGCGGTGTCGATGCCGACCAGGCACACGCCGGCGTCGGCCAGGCGGCTGATCGTCTCGGGCGCAAAGGCGCTGAGGTGCGGGTCCCAGCCGGTGGGGGACTGCGCATAGGTGCGCACCAGCACCCGCGGCGGCAGGCCGGCCAGCGCATGGGCCAGGTGCTGCCACAGCACCAGCGGGCCGCAGCCGACCGCGTGGATCACCCGGCACGGGCCGAGGTAGGGCGCCAGGTCCAGCGCACCCACGGCTGCGCCATCGGGGCTGTAGTGCAGCGGTGCATCGGCATGGGCGCCGGTGTGCGGGCTGAGCGTCAAGGTGGCGACATTGACCGGGCAGTCGGCGGACAGCGTCGCGCCCCAGGTCTGCTGGTACGGCGCATCACCTGGAAACACCGGCGAGCCGGCGTGCACGGGTGGCGAGATATCCCACAGTCGCTTCATCGGCGAATCATAGGCGGCGCGCCGCGGAGGAACCACCCCAATCAATGGGTGGCAGGGCGCTGCGGCAGGCAGACAAATCGGGCAGACGCCGCACACGCTTACGCTGGCGACGCCCCTGCGCTGCCAACCAGCAATTCGGTCCGCAGGCCTGCAGCGCAGGGCTCGGCGCTGACCTGGGCGTTCCTCCGCGCTACCGCTGCTTGCCGGCGACGGCGAAGCGCCGGCTGCCCATCAGCCGTGCTGTGCCTGCCAGCATCAACACCCAGGCTGCAGGTTCGGCCACCGGCGCCCGCTGGCACGCGCTGGCCCAGGTGAAGTCATCGGACACGAGGTGGTCGTGGCCTGAAGCACACCGAACCACTGCACCGCGCCACCGTTGCCACGGATACCGCTGGTGGCATGCGTCACCTGTGCGGCGTGCCGGCTGCGGCGTCTGCGGGTCCGCCCGCTCCGCCGCCTGGCCCACCAGCGTGTGCGAATGTCACGGAAACCAGCGCGCCGCGCTGCAGAACGCTCAAAAGGTGCCGAAATGCAAAAACGCATACTTTGTCCGGATCTTTGCCCATGAACCGATTTCCAAGGCGCTTCAATTCGATGGTGGCCTTTGCGCTGTTCGGCCTGTCGGCGACCCTGATGCCGCTGGATGCAGCGGCCGCCGAAGCCCCCCAGGAGATCGTCATCGGCGGCACCCGGGCCGCCCTGGGCGCGATGAAGGTCCTGGGCAATGCGTTCACGGCGACTGACCCCGCGGCCCGCGTTCGCGTGGTGCCCAGCCTCGGCAGCGGCGGGGGCATCAAGGCACTGGCAGCAGGGGCGATCCAGGTCGCCGTCACATCGCGACCGCTCACAGACGAAGAACGCGCCAAGGGGCTGGTGGAACGCGAAGTCATCCGCACGCCGTTTGTCTTTGCGGTGCATGACAAGGCGCCGGCCACCCG
>JANMXG010000091.1:0-14576 GCA_031394235.1 Betaproteobacteria bacterium | reverse complement strand
CGCACACCAACCGGGTCAATTTTCGGTCGGCGCCAACACGCCAGACGAAAGGGGCGGCAACAGTCAAACCGAACCTACTGCCACCGCGCCACATCTCGACTCTACCGGTACCGCCAGTTCACGTGACGGCGGAGCGGTCGGTGGCGTATAGCCCGCGGATTCGCCGGACGCCTACGACCGCACCACCTCGTACAGCAGCCGTGCGGATCAGAACTTTCCGCACGGCCCTATGACCGCTTGCGGCAGGTCAGCGTGAGTACGCCGGCCAGCGGCGACCGACTCCTTACGCTGCAGAGCCGTCACAGGAAGAGGCACAGAGGTGCATGGGAAGGAGCGTTGAGTTGCCCGGACTGACAACCTTCTGACTTGCGGGAGGCCTGACGAAAGTGTTTACGACTGTGTTTGTCAAGCCACGCGCCTTCTGTCCCTGTCTGACCGCTGGTGTTTTCGACTTCTCAGGCCCGTGTGGCCGAATCGCCACGCCGGATCGCTAGGCATTTCGCGGGGTTCTGTTTGCGACTCTATTGGGTCGGAACAGCAGCGCCAGCGCCGCGGGCGCGCCAGATGGCGTGGCTTGGGGTGCAGGCTAACTTGGCGCATCGAAGTTAAGGCGCGCAGCGCCGGCCGGAAGTACAAGCCGAGAAGCCTGGCCACGTCAGTCACGGTCGAATGACTGGGGCGCTGTCCGGGGCGCGTGGCGCCGCGGGCCAGTCGCCCTGCCGTGATCAGGCGATTTCGGCCTCGCGCACCAGGGGCTGCGACACGGTGCCGGCCAGCCAGCGCGCCAGCGGCTCGCCGCTCAGCACCTCGTGGTCCAGCAGGCCTGCGGCCAGGCCATCGAGCTGCGCACGGCGCTGGTCCAGCAGCTGGCGGCAGCGGGCTTGCGCGCCTTCCAGCAACGCGCGCGCCTCGTCCAGCACGGCGGCCTGCACGTCGGGTCCGAGCAGCTCCTTGGGCACGCCGGCCACGCTCAGCAGGCCGAAGCGGTCCGAAAACCCGAGTGAGCCGACCATCTTCACGGCCAGCTCCGAGGCCCGCTTGAGGTCGTCGGCCGCGCCGCTGGAGACGCTGTCGAGCACCATCAGCTCGGCCTCGCGGCCGCCCAGCAGCATCGCCAGGCGGGCCGACAGCTCGGCCTTCTGGTACAGCGGCTCTTCGCTTTCGCGGTGGATGTGGGTAACACCCAGCGCCTGCCCGCGCGGCTCGATGCTGATGCGCTCGACCGAGCCGACCGCCAGCAAGTGCCCGATGAGGGCGTGCCCGGCCTCGTGGTAGGCCAGGCGCCGGCGTGTGGCCTGGCTGAGCAGGGATTTGACCGGCGACACGTCTCCGCCGAGCTGCTGCGTCTCGATGGCGCGCAGCAGGTGATCGGCGCCGACACGCTCGGCGCCCAGTTCGGCCGCCGTCGAGGCCGCCTTGTTGACGGTGTTGGCGATGTCTGCCGGCGACATGCCGGCGCTCATGCGGGCCAGTGCCAGCGTGTCCGCGCGGCCGTCGTGGTGCAGCCGGCCGAGGTAGAGGTCAAACAGGCGCTGCCGGTCGGGCAGCATCGGCAGGGCCAGACGCACCAGCATGTCGAAGCGCCCCGGCCGGCGCAGCGCCTCGTCGATGTTGTCCTCGTGGTTGGTCGCGCCGACGACAACGACGTTGTGCAGCGGATCGAAGCCGTCCATCTCGACGAGCACGCGGTTGATGATGCGGTTGAGCTCCGACTCGGCGCCGCCGCCGGCGCGGCCCTGGCTGCGCTGGCCGATGCCATCGATCTCGTCGATGAACAGCACGCAAGGCGCATGCCGGCGGGCCAGCTTGAACAACTCCTTGACCTTGGCCACACCCGCGCCGTAGTACATGGCGGTGAAGTACGAGCCGTCGACGGCGATGAAGCTGGCCTTGCATTCGCCGGCCAGCGCCCGCGCCAGCAGCGTCTTGCCGGTGCCCGGTGGGCCTACCAGCAGCACGCCGCGTGGTGGCGCTGCGCCCAACCTGGCGTATTTGGACGGCTCGCCCAGGAAGGCGCGCACCCGCGCCAGCGCGGCCTTGGCTTCGTCGCTGCCGACGACGTCGGCGAAGCGTGTGGCCGGCTGCACCGTCAACATCGATGCGCCGCCCATCCCCACCTGCAGCCGGGTGACGACGAAAAGTGCGCCCAGCACCGCGCCGACGACCAGCAGCGGCGACAGCACGGTCTCTGCAGCATCGAGCAGGCGGCGGCTGGCAGTGCGGGGTTCGATGCGAACGCTGACCAGCGCAAAGCCCGACTCGACGCTGCGCTCGCCCAGGCCGTCCAGCAGTGTTCCTGCGCAGCCCACCAGCGTGCAGCCCGGCACGTTGGTGCTGGCCTTCTCGCCGTTTTTCAGCGTGTAGAGCACCAGGCCCGGCGGCGCGGCTGCCAACCCAACCGCTGTCAGCTCGCGCGCGGCCAGGCTGCGCCTGAAGTCGGCCAGACTTTTTTCGTTGTGCAGCCAGGCCGTTGCGCCGGCCTCGAAGGCGCGCACTTCCGGCAGCTGTCGCGCCCGAGCCTCGTCGGCGGCGCGCTGCTGCAGCGTCACGGCGCCTGCGAGCAGCGCTAGCGCGAGTGCTACGGCCCCCGCCACGCGCGGATGGTTGCGCAGGGTGTTCATCAGCTTGGCGGTTCGGGTCATGGCAGCGGCGCTGGGCCGGAAAGTCGAAGGAGGTCGGGCGGGGACGGGGGTACCGGCCGGGCGCTACCGGCGCCGCAGGCGGTGCAGCATCGCGTCGGTCAGCGATTGCGCCTGGCTGGCGCCGCCGCTGCCGTCGAGATCGGCAAACCGACGGTGGTGGTCGAAGAACACGTTCTCGGCGGTGGTCTGCAGCGCCGGCAGCGCACGGCTGAGGAAGGCGTGCATCGGCAGCTTGCCGAGTTCGCCCCGGATCGCCTCGCGCAGTCCGCGGGCGGCGTGTAAATAGGCAGCTGCGTCCATCGCGACCAGCCGGCCGTCAGTGACCTCAAGGCAAATGATCTGGTTGCTGGTGCGGAACTTGTCGAGGGCCATCAGGAGTCTTTCTGAGCACGGGTCGAGCCAAAGACAGTGTCGAACGGCAGCACACCGGGCGATCGGCGGAACAGGTGGGTAAATCGACAGATGCTGCGCCCGCTGCGCACCCGACGCCAGGCTGGGCATGACCTGGATCAATTTGTGCGATCTTCCCGCGCCGAATTGGCCGGTTTGCGGGGCGTGCGCCGGTCGCGATGCAGTCCGTTGCGCGATGCGCGGCGCCGGCAGGCGTTGCTGATCCACCGGCGTGCGACCTGAACGCTGCTCATCGGCCAAAAGCCGGGTGCCCGCCTTCGCGACGGTCAGAACCGGGTAGCTGGACTGCAGCGGGTCAAGCACCTGGCTGGCCGCCCAGTTCCTCGCCCTGCGTCAGGACGACGAAGGCCACCAACATTGACAACGCTGACGCGCTGCGCCGTTCTGCGCCAGCGGTCCTGCACAGGGCGCATCGCGAAAGTAGGCGGAAATGTCGAGATGTGCGCACCGACAGCCATTGCCAAATGCGCACGTTCACAGCGCGGGGTGACACCGGCTATTGACAGCGGTGATCGGCAGCGGCAATTCGCGGCGGCTGGCGCTGCCGGGACGCAAGCCTGGCGGTACGATGTCGAGCCCTGGGATACCCGTCGGGTTCCAGCCCATTCAGGCGCGGGCCTGATCGATCTGCACGCCAAGGCCTGCCAGCCCCATGAACCCTGAAGACCTCCAGAAATTGGTCACGATGACCATGACGTTCGGCAAGCACAAGGGCCTGTTGCTGGCCAACCTGCCTGGCAACTGCCTGAACTGGCTTGCGCGTGAGGGCTTTCCACAGGGCGAAATCGGCCGGCTGCTGGCCCTGATGCCCGAGATTGACCACAATGGGTTGTTTGACTTGCTCAAACCGCTCAGGATCGGCCGCCAGTGATACCCAACCGTGGGCAACGGGCAACCCGGCCCTGAGCCGTGGTCCGCCGGCCAGGTGCCCCATTTGCGCTTTGACCGCGTGGTCCTTGGATTCCCCAGTCCTTCACCCCCCCGCCAGGAATTGACCATGCCAAGCCCCATGTACAGCCACGCCGTCCCGGTCTTCAAACAAATGCTGGTGGCCCTGAAGGCCATCCTCATTCAAGCCGAGGCCCATGCCGTGGCCAAATCGATCGAGCCAGACGCCCTGCTGCAGGCGCGTCTGTACCCCGACATGTTTCCGCTGCTCAAGCAGGTGCAGATTGCTGCCGATTTTTCTCGCGGCATTTCGGCCCGCCTGGCGGGCATCGAGGTGCCGAAGTTTGACGGCACAGCGAGCAGCTTTGCCGACCTGGACCTGCTTTTGACCCAGACCCTGGCCTTTCTGGACAGCCTGAACCCCGCCCAGTTTGACGGCAGTGAAACCCGGAACATCACCTTGCGCCCTGGTACGCCGAAGGAGAAGACGCTGAGCGGCCAGGCCTACCTGGCCCAGTACGGCACGCCGCAGTTCTTCTTCCATGTCACCACGGCCTACGACATCCTGCGCCACAACGGGCTGGTGATCGGCAAGCGGGACTTCATGGGAGCTTATTGACGCGGCCGCGCTCGGCGCATGTCGCCCCGGTCGGCGCTGCACGGCGGCTGGGGTCAGGCGGGTGGTCGCCACGACCCGCCTGGCTGACGGGGTGGTCAGCACCAGCACCTGCGCCTGCGCCTGCGCCTGCACTGGCGCCTGGCCGCCTTTCAACGCCGTCTCGCCAACCCGGCATTCGGTGTCCAGGCTGACAGGCCGTCGGGCCACGACCACTGCGCTACCTCAGGCACCACCTGGCGCGACCCGTGCCTGTGCACACCGGTCAGCGAAGCGGCCCGCCCCAGCGCGATCGGCGCCGGCCCGCCCCAGCGCTGCTTGTTCCAGGTCAAGGGGTTGCCTGCCAGGGCGCGAGTGTGGGATGCAAGGTGATGCCGTTGGACGGGGCGCCGAGGTCAGCGCAATCTTGTACGGGTCCTCGGTGATCCTTTGCACCGCCCACGACGCTGAGGTGGTGACCCGTTTGCTGACCTTGTCCACCCTCACTTGTTAACGTGGCAGATGAGAGGGTAAAGTGGTTGCTGATCAACGGGAGTGTGCACATGACTTCATCCATACGCGGCCATAAGGCCTTGACAGTGGCGGTGGTGATCGCTTGCGCGGCGCCATTGACCGCCTCGGCCCAGGACCGCAACGGCAAAACCCGTTACGTTCCATTCACCGCAGGCGCGCAGATCGTCGAGTGGTTGGTGCCCGGCAGCGCGCCCGGCTGCGAGCCGACGCCCGAAAGTCCGAACACCGGCATTGGCATCATCCAGGGGTCGGGCCTGGCCACCTCCATCGGCAGCTTCACTGTCAGCTCAACGGACTGTGTGCGGTCTGCCAGCCCCTACGGGTTTTACCCGCCGTTCAATTTCAGCAGCGCGGTCTTGACGCTCACCGCGGCCAATGGCGACCAGATTGTTGCGTCCTACGCCGGCACCGCCGATTTGCAACCCTCCGGCTTGATCCGGTTGTCCGGCAGCTACAGCTTCACCCGCGGCACGGGCCAGTTTATGGATGTCAAGGGCAGTGGCACGCTGCTCGGCATCGAAGACATCAGCGTGTTTCCGGCCAAGGGCTACGTGACCTTCGCCGGGACGATCTCGCGCTGACTGTCTCGCTGACCGACCCGCTGACCGGTACGCTGACGCCGGTCGGCCGCAGTGCAGCCGGGCCGGCGCCGCGGTATTGCCGGGCGTGCGCCCCGGTAGCGCCGGGCAGGCGCAGGCTACAGTCGCCGGCATGGCATATGAACTCCACTACTGGCCGACCATCCAAGGTCGCGGTGAATTTGTGCGGCTGGCGCTGGAAGCCGCGGGCGCGGTCTATACCGACGTGGCACGTGCCACGCCTGACGCGGGCCGCGGCCTGCCCGCGATGATGCGGGCGCTGCAGGATCCCACCCAAGCCCATCCGCCCCTTGCACCGCCGTTCCTGAAAGACGGCAACGTGGTCATCGGCCAGACGGCGGCGATACTGCAATACCTGGCGCCGACCTTGAAACTGGTGGCCCGCAGCGAGCAGGCCCGCATCTGGACGCTGCAGATCCAGCTGACCATCGCCGACCTGGTGACCGAGGCGCACGACACCCACCACCCGATTGCCAGCAGCCTGAGCTACGAGGAGCAGCAGCCCGAGGCGCTGCGCCGTGCTCAAGTCTTTTGTCGCGATCGGCTGCCCAAGTTTCTGCAGTGGTTCGAGCAGATCCTGTTGCGCAACCCTGCCGGGTCGCGGCAACTGGTGGCAGGCAAGCTGAGCTATGCCGATTTGTCGCTGTTCCAGCTGATCGAGGGTATGCGCTATGCCTTCCCACGGGCGGCGGACCGGGCGCTGGCCCGCACGCCGGAAGTGCGGCAACTGCACGGGCGTGTTGCTGCGTTGCCCAAGGTCGCGGCCTACCTGCGCAGCGATCGGCGCCTGCCGTTCAGTGAGCAAGGTATTTTTCGCCACTATCCCGAGCTGGACCTGCCGCAGTAACTGGCGCGGCTGGCGACGGGCCTGGGCCGCCGCCCTGTCGGCCGCCTTTCGGGTGGCGTCGACCAGCACGGCGATGACCTCGTGCGGCATAGCCTTGGGGGCGGTCAGGCCACGCTGCGCGATTGCCCGGTGTGGGCCCGCGGGCGGTCAGCCGCCAGGCCCGCAGTCCAGGCAGTTCGGCACCGGCGCCGGTCCCAGGTGCAGGGCGCTTTGCAAGTCCCGCAACGCCGTGCGCAGGCCCTCTTCGATCACCGGGTGGTAGAACGGGCTGTCCAGCATCTGCTGCACCGTGTCGCCGCGCTGCACCGACCAGGCCAGCAGGTGCGCCAGGTGCTCGGCAGCCGGCCCGATCATCTCGGCGCCCAGGAACCGGTTGCTGCCGTGCTGGCCGTAAACCCGCAGCGCACCCGCGTTTTTGCCGATCACCCTGCTGCGGCCCTGGTCGTCAAACGACACCTCACCGACCGAAAAGCTGGCGCCCGAGCGCTGCAACGCGGCATGGCTTTGCCCGACCATCGCGATCTGCGGGTCACTGAACACCACCGCCAGCGGGGCGCGGCGGTGGTGCAGCCGAACCTCCGGAAACCGGCCCGCGTTGTCGCCTGCGGTACGGCCCTCGTCGGCCGCCTCGTGCAGCAAGGGCAGGGTGCCGGTGGCATCACCTGCCATGAAGACAGCGCTGACGCCGACCTGGCCGGTGGTGGTGTCAAACACCGGCACGCCGTCCGGGTCCAGCGGCAAGGTGGTCTGGTCCAGCCCCAGGTGCTGCACGTTGGGGCTGCGGCCGGTGGCGGCCAGCAGCCAGTCGAAATGCTCGGTATCGGTGGGGCCTGCAGCGTCGCCACCGGTGCCCGCGCTGCAGCGCACACTGATCTGGTCGCCTTGACGCTCCAGCACCAGGTCGCCAGTGTTGAGCTGCAGCGGCAGCCGCTGCGCCATCAACTGCACCGTCAAAGCCTGCAGCGCCGGGTCGGTCAGCGGGCCCAGCCGGTGGCCGCGGCCATACAGACGCACCCGCACGCCCAGGTGGTGCAGCGCCTGGGCCAGCTCCAGCGCGATCACGCCGGCGCCGACAACCGCCACCGCGCCGGGCAGGTCCTTCCAGTTGAAGACGTCGTCGTTGACGATCAGCCGGTCGCCCAGTGCGGCGCGCCAAGCCGCAGGCACCCGCGGGCTGGACCCGGTGGCGATGACGATCCGGTCGGCGCTGAGCCGGGTGTGCCCGCCCACATCCAGCGTGTGGTTGTCGAGACAGCGGGCCTGGCCATCCAGCCGGTGTGCCGCGGGCCAGTGCGCCACGGCGTCGGTGACAAAGCCGACAAAGCGGTCGCGCTCACTGCGCACCCGCTGCATCACGGCTTGGCCGTCGATGCGCGGCGGCGCGCTGATGACGCCAAAAACCGCGGCCTGCCGCACCGCCTGTGCCGCGTCGCCGGCGGCGATCAGCAGCTTGCTGGGCATGCAGCCCACCCGCGCGCAGGTGGTGCCGTAGGCGCCGCTCTCGATCACCACCAGCTTGTCGGTGTGCGCCAGCGCCGCGCGGTAGGCGCTCATGCCGGCAGTGCCGGCGCCGATGATGGCCACTTCGACATGGTGGTGTTTCATTTGACGGGCCTCCGGTGGCGGCGACGGTTGGCCGCTGACGGCGTAGTGTCGGGGCGTTTTGTGCAGCCTGCACGGGCTGTCCTGTGACCACACGGGCCACAACGGCGCACCGGTGCCCGGTGTGCGATCGGCCCCGCCCTGGGTTGGCGCCAGAATCAGGTGACTGACCCGCTTCGACTGCAGCCCGCAACCGTGCCACCGCCCCCCTCCCGGACTTTGACCGTGCCCGCCCTCCAGCCCGTGCTCCAAGTGCAGCAGTTGCACTTTGCCTACCCCGGCTCGCCGGTTCTGGTGGCGCGCTGGTCGCACACTGTGCCCGCGGGCGTGACCTGGTTGCGCGGCGACACCGGCAGTGGCAAGACCACCCTGCTGAGCCTGCTGGCCGGCGAGCGGGTGATGGCTGGCGGGCTGGTGCTGGACGGTGTTGATTGGCGTGCCGATATTGCAGCCTACCGGCGTGGTCTGTTCTGGCACGACCCGGCCAGTGCCGACAGCGACGCCTGCCACGCCCTGACACCACCGGACATCGCGATCCGCCTGCGTGCCAGGCACCCCCGCTTCGACGACACCGCCTGGCAGCAGCATGTGCAGGGGTTCGGTCTGGCGCCCCACCTGGCCAAACCGCTGTTTGCGTTGTCCACCGGCAGCCGGCGCAAGGTTTGGCTGGCGGCCGGCCTCAGCGCCGGCTGCGCATTGACTTTGCTGGACGAACCCACGGCCGGGCTGGATGCGCCGTCAGTGGCCTACCTGATGCAGGCACTGGCCCACTGTGCTGGCTGGCCCGACCGGGCCACCGTGGTGGCCAGTGGTGTGCCGCTGGACGCCGTGCCGCTGGCGGGCGTGATCGACTTGCCGCTGGCCTGACAGGTCAGGCCAGCTCGCCGTCCCGGCAGATCAAGCCACCTCGCCGGCCGGGCGCAGGCGCTGCGGCGACAACATGGCCGGGGTCAGCCCGGCCGCTTGCAGGTGCTCGGGCAGCGGCAGCCCGCGCAGCAGGGCGGCGCAGCCTGCACCCATCGCGGCCGAGGTCTGGATGCCGTAGCCGCCCTGCGCCGCCAGCCAGAAGAAGCCTGGCGCCACCGGATCGAAGCCGCCCACCAGGTTGCCGTCGGCGACGAAGGACCGCAACCCGGCCCAGGTGTGGCTGGGTCGCGGGATGCGCAGCGTGGTCTGGCGCTCGATACGGTCGATGGCCAACGCGATGTCCAGCGCCTCGGGCTGCACGTCCTGCGGTACCACCGGATCGGCGTTGGCGGACGAGCCCAGCAACTGGCCGGCGTCGGGCTTGAGGTACCAGTCCTCGTCGGCGCCGATCACCATCGGCCAGTGCCGACAATCCAGCCCGGCGGGGGGCGCAAACAGCAGGGCCGATCGGCGTCGCGGCTCGATGCCGATCGGCGCCACGCCGGCCAGCCGCGCCACCTCGTCCACCCAGGCCCCGGCCGCGTTGACCAGCAGTGGCGCCCGGTAGGTCCTACCCTCGCCGTCACCCACGCTGCCACCCATGCCGCCTGCCTGCACCTGCCAGTCAGCACCGCTGCGGCTGATCGCCGTCACCCCGGCATTGCACACCAGCGTACCGCCGGCCCGCCGCAGTGCACGCAAGTAGCCCTGGTGCAGTGCGTGCACGTCGATGTCAAGGGCGTCGGCCTCGAACAACGCGCCGATCACCAGGTCTGGCCGCAGCACCGGCACCATCGCGCAGGCGTCAGCCCGGCTGAGCCGGCGGGCCTGGTCGGGTGCGGCCAGCGCCGGCGCCTGCAACAGCGCCCAGTGCGCGTCCAACTGGGTTTGCTGGCCTGGGCTGGCGACCCGCAACGCACCCCGTGGCGACAGCAGCGCGGTGTCGCAAAAGCCGGCCGGCGGCTGGGCCAGAAACGCGCCACTGGCCCGCGTCAGCGCCCGCACTTGCGGGCTGCCGTAGCTCGGCATGTACAGCGCGGCCGACCGGCCGGTGGCGTGGTAGCCGGGCTGGGATTCGCGCTCCAGCACGGTGACCCGCAGGTGCGGCGCCAGCCAGCAGGCCAGCGATGCGCCGGCAATGCCGCCGCCGATGATCAGAACGTCGCTGCTGGCGGGGGTCATGGCTGGATCGATGGCGTCAGGGGTTGCCAGGATCATGCACGCTGCGCGGGCCCGCACAGCGCGGACCGCTGCAGCCACCGTCAACGCCACCGTTACGCTGAGGGTCAGCGGACGCCGAGCCGGTGACCCGCGCAAGCGCTTGGCGCCGCTCATTCGCGCTTGCGAAGACCGTTTTTTTGAAGATGCCCGCCAAGCCGTGGTTGCCGGCGTGCTGCTGCAGGCGGTCTACCCTGAACGGCCCTGCCCAGCGACCCTGGCCGCCAGCCCAGCGCGGCCGCCGCAGTTCAGAGCGAGGGCGAGTCCATCAAGCTTTCGCCCGCATCGGACGCCTGGGTCCGCGGCGCGAAGAACCGCGCAAAGCTTTCGCCCAATGACGCCCACACTGCACCGGTCGAGTTGGGCGCCATCAACAACCCATCGTGCCCGGCACTGGCGCCTGGCGGCGGGAGGTTGGCATCGAAGGGGGTGGTGGCGGGTGTCATGGCCCAGTATGGGCGCGCGGGCGAGGCCGGTTCTGTGCGCTGGCGCACGCCGGGCGGCCTGAATCTGCGCGCCGGCAGGGTGTTGTCGCCGCAGGGGGTTCGCCGCCGCCGGCCTTGTCGCGGTCGAGACAGGCCCGCCGGGCGCCCCGATGACACGATAAGTGCCGGACCGCGACTGCCCACCCATGCCCGCCTCAACCCCTGCTGCTGCCTTGCCCTGGCCCACCGACGGCCTGGTCGTCGTGGCCAAGCGTGACTGTCCGACCTGCACCCTGGTCGAGCCGCTGCTGGCCGATCTGGCAGCCGGCAATTTGCCGCTGCGGGTCTACGTGCAGGACGATCCAGCCTACGCCGCCGGCCTGGCGGGTGTGCAGCTCGATGCCACGCTGGAGCGCTCGTTCCGCGCCGGTATCGAGTTTGTGCCCACGCTGATCCGCATGGCAGGCGGGGTCGAGCAGGCGCGCACCTACGGCTGGCACCGCGGCGACTGGCAGCAGATCAGCGGCCTGCCGGGTTTGGGGGCTGCGCTGCCCGAGTTGCGGCCCGGCTGCGCGTCCAAGACCCTGGATCCCGGCACCGCCGAGGATCTGCAACTGCGCTTTGGCGACAGTGGCCTGCGCGCCCGCACAGTCGACCTGGGCGAGGCCGAAGACCCGATCGAGGCCTGTTACGACCGTGGCTGGTCAGACGGCCTGCCGGTGGTGCCGCCTACTGCTGTGCGGGTGTTGCGCATGTTGCAGGGCACGACCCGCCGGCCGGACGAGGTGATTGGCCTGATTCCGCCCGACCTGGCGCCCTGCACCGTCGAAAAAGTGGCGATCAATGCGGTGATGGCCGGTTGCAAGCCGGAGTACCTGCCCGTGGTGCTGGCGGCGGTGGAGGCGGCGCTGATCGATGAATTTGGCATGCACGGCGTGCTGTGCACGACGATGTTCTGCGGGCCGGTGGTGATCGCCAACGGGCCGCTGGCCCGCAGCGTCGGCATCAACTCGGGCGTCAATGCGCTGGGCCAGGGCCACCGCGCCAACGCCACCATCGGCCGGGCGCTGCAACTGGTGATCCGCAACGTCGGCGGCGGCCGGCCGGGCGAGATGGACCGGTCCACGCTGGGCACGCCCGGCAAGTACAGCTTCTGCTTTGCCGAGGCCGAGCACCCGGCCTGGGACAGCCTGGCGGTCGAGCGCGGTTTTGCGCCAGAGGCGTCGGTCGTCACGCTGTTTGCCGGCGAGGGCGTGCAAGGCGTGGTGGACCAGAAGTCACGCACGCCTGAATCGCTGGTGCGCAGTTTTGCGCTGTGCCTGCGCGTGGTCGACCACCCCAAGCTGGCGATGGCCGGCGACGCGCTGCTGGTGGTGTCGCCCGAGCACAGCCGGGTGTTCATCGAGGCGGGCTGGTCCAAGCGCCGGCTGCGCGAAGAACTGGAAAAATTGCTGTTGTTGCCGGGCGACGAGATGGTCACCGGCGCCGGTGGCATCACCGAGGGCCTGCCCGCGACGATGGCCGGCAAGCCGGTGCCCAAGTTCCGCCCTGGCGGGCTGATCATCGTGCGGGCCGGCGGCGCGGCCGGCTTGTTTTCGGCCATCATTGCCGGCTGGGCCGCGTCTGGCCCGGTTGGGTCCATCCCTGTATCGAAGGAGATCACCGTATGAGTGTGTCAATGACCTTGCTCGACCCCACGTCGGAGCGTGCGCCGGTGGCGCGTGCGTTGACGCCGCGGCCGGCCTCGCTGGACGGCCTGGCGGTGGCGTTGCTCGACATCTCCAAGGCCCGCGGCAATGTGTTGCTTGACCGTCTGGCCGAGTTGCTGACCGCGCGCGGCCTGCGCGTGAACCGCTACAAAAAGCCCACCTTCACCCGGCCAGCACCCACCGCGCTGCGCCAGCAGATCGCGGCCGACAACCAACTCGTCATCGAAGGCCTGGCCGACTGAGGGTCCTGCACGTCGTGCTGTATGCATGACATCGCGGATCTGGAGTCTCGGGGCCTTCCGGGGGTGGGGATTGCGTCCACTGAATTTGTGCAAGCCGCAGCGATGCAGGCCCGCTCGCTCGGTATCGACCCGGCGATGGTGTTTGTCGCCCATCCGATCCAGGACCGGACCGACGACGAAATGCGCGCCCTGGCCGATGTCGCTTTGCCGGCCATCCTGGAGCGGTTGTTGGCCCTGCCGACCGCCACGCGCCCCCCGCCTGCCGCCTGAACGCGGCCGCGCCACGCTGTGGCGCTGAGCTTGCCGCTGCAGGCTGGGCGGGCCGGGCCGTCACCCCAGCCCGCCAGCGCACGCCAGCGGTTGCCGTCGGTGGACCGGGTGCTGGGCTGGCCAGCGGTGGTTCAGCTGGCAGCGCAGCACGGCCGTGCGCTGGTGCTGGAAGCAGTGCGCGCCGAGCTGGCCGCGCTGCGCCTGGCCGTGGCCGGCCCGGTGGTCACCGCGGCTGCCATCACCGTCACCCGCAACGGCGCCCGCAACGACACCCGAAACGACACCCGCAACGACACCCGCAACGACACCTTTGCCGACGCCCTCACCGACGCCATCAGCCACCGGGTGTCTACGCTGATGCAACCCGTGCTGCGCCGGGTCTTCAACCTGACCGGCACGGTCTTGCACACCAACCTGGGCCGCGCGCCGCTGCCGGCCCAGGCGCTGGCGGCGATTACCGAGGTGGCGGCCGGCGCGGCCAACCTGGAATACGACCTGGCGGCCGGCCAGCGCGGCGACCGCGACGATGCGGTCGAGGTCTGGCTGCGCCGCCTGACCGGCGCCGAGGCGGCCACGGTCGTCAACAACACCGCGGCCGCGCTGGTGCTGGTGCTGGCCGCACTGGCCAAGCGGCGCGAGGTGATCGTCTCCAGGGGCGAGCTGATCGAAATTGGCGGCGCCTTTCGCCTGCCCGACATCATGGCCGCCGCCGGCTGCAAGCTGTGTGAGGTGGGCACCACCAACCGCACCCACCTGCAGGACCACGCCGCGGCCATCGGCCCGCGCACCGCGATGCTGCTACAGGTGCATGCCAGCAACTTCAAGATCGAGGGCTTCACGGCCGCCGCCGACCCCGCCGAGCTGGCCGCCCTGGCGCACCAGCACGGCCTGCCCTTGGTGGTTGACCTGGGCAGCGGCGCGCTGGTGGACCTGGCCCGCTTCGGCCTGCCGCACGAGCCCACGCCGGCCGAGGCGCTGGCGGCGGGTGCCGACCTGGTGCTGTTTTCGGGCGACAAGCTGCTGGGCGGGCCGCAGGCCGGCATCATCGTCGGCCGGGCTGCGCTGATCGCCAAGCTCAAGAAGCACCCGCTCAAACGCGCGCTGCGCTGCGACAAGCTGACGCTGGCTGCGTTGGATGCGGTGTTGCGGCTGTACGGCGACCCGGACCGGCTGGTGCAGCGCTTGCCCACATTGCGCCTGCTGGCCCGGCCTGCGACCGAGATCGAGGCGCTGGCGCGCCGGCTGCAGCCGGGCGTGGCGGCCTGGTGGACGGCGGGGTTGGCCACAGCCCTGGCGGACGGGCCTGCGCCTGCCGCTGCAACCGCGGCGGGCGCAGGCGCTGCGCCCGGCGCGGTCGAGGTGGTGCCGGTGTTCAGCCAGATCGGCAGCGGCGCCTTGCCGGTGGACCGCCTGCCCAGCCACGCGCTGCGCTTCACCTTGCCGGGCGCCAAACGTCCCGCTGGCCGGGCGTTGGAGGCCCTGGCATCGCGCTTGCGGGCGCTGCCGGTGCCGGTAATCGGCCGCATCTCGGACGGCGCGCTGCTGCTCGACCTGCGCTGCCTGGAAGACGAGGCCGGCTTTGCCGCGCTGTTTGCCATGCCGCAGCGTCCGGCCAGTCTTCGCCCGACGTCCGATTCGACGCACCCATGATCATTGCCACCGCCGGCCATGTTGACCATGGCAAGACC
>JANMXG010000090.1:0-4446 GCA_031394235.1 Betaproteobacteria bacterium | reverse complement strand
CCTGAAAACCCGGGGCATCAGGGCCACCATGGCCACCACGGCGTGTCGAAAAGCACCTATGGCGACCTGGCGCAACGGCTGGAGACGCTGGCCCAAAGCCTGGGCAGCGCACCCACGGCGCCGGCCGATCCAGTGACGCCTACGGCCACCGTGCCGGTCGTTCCAGCCCCAGCGCCCACCGGCCCCACCACGGCTGCGCCGACAAAGCCGACAACGGCGGCGCACGCAGACTCACCGCTCCTGAGCGCCTTCAAGGACCTGCTTTCCGCGCTGGCACCAAGCACACCCCCCAACGCAGCGACCGCCGACCCGGCCAGCGCGAAGCTGGCAGCCTTTCTGCACCAGATAGCGCAATCGCTCGGGCTGGGCAGCAGCGAGCCCGCGAGCGACGTGCCAGCATCCGGCAGCCTGATCAACGTCACTGCCTGACACCGCAGCGCCCAGCCTCGCCGGGTGCGGTGGTGTCGCAAGTCAGGCGCAGCCACCCGGTCAGTCGATTGCGCGTCCCCGTCGCGAGCTCCTTCTTCCGAGGCGTTGCCGCACAAGGTCTGGTCTGTCGGTCTGTCCAGTCAACAGTCGGTCAGGCTGCCAGCACCTGAAAGCCGTGCGTGCCGTCATGGCCGAGTTGCGCCACCAGGCCAAATTCCCAATCGAGGTAGGCCTGCATCGCCGCCTTCGGCGCGTCAGTGCCCTCGTAGGGCCGGCGGTAGCGGTCGATGCGCAGGCTCAACAGGCCGGACTCGCCCACTTCCAGCGGCCGGCCGTCTGCTGCCCAAGCGGCGTTGCCGCCGTCCAGCACCAGGACCGGCACGGTGGTCAGCTGCGACAGATCCGCAGCGACAAACCGAGCCAGCGCACTGTTGCCGCAAGTCAGGACATAGCGCTCGGGCACCGGCAGCCGCTGCAGCACGGCGCCCAGCTGCGACCGCAGCAACCAGTGTGCGCCCGGAATGTGGCCCTTGACATGGCTCGCGCTGGTCGTGAAGTCCAGCAGCAGCGTGCCGGGCTGGGCCAGCTGCACCGCAAGCCTGGCCGGGCTGATCAGCGCCACCGGGGGCAGCGCGGTGTGCGGCGGCTGCCACGGCCCGTTCTCGGTGAACTGCGACTCATCGACGTCGGTCAGCCAGCCCACCTGCCAGCCCAGCTGCGCCAGCCAGTGCGCGGTCATCGCGGCACGCACACCGTCCTGGGCCGCACCGCCGTCGGCCAGCACGATGCGCGCACCGCGCACCGCCGCAAACACATCGGTTTCCTGTACCAGCTGGCCACCCGGTGCGCTGCCGAAGCCCGGCAAATGGCCGGCGGCGTACTCCTCGGGCGTGCGCACGTCCCAACGGTACAACGTGCGGCTGGCATCTGCCGCCCAACTGGCCAGACCGGACTGGCTCAGCCGCAGTACGCCGGCACGGTCGGCCAGTGCCTGCGCGGCGCCCTGAGCGGCTCGGCGGTTGGCCGCGCTGGTGGGCAGGAACCGGCGCGCCGCGCCGTGCTCGAGCGTCAAGCCGGCCAGCAACCAACCGATGGTGCCGTTGCGCAGCGCCGCCACCGGGTTGGGTATGCCGGCGTTGATCAGGCTTTGCGCGCCGATCAGGCTGCGGGTGCGGCCGGCGCAGTTGACGATGACCTGGGTCTTGGGGTCGGGCGCCAGTTCGCGCACCCGCAACACCAGCTCGGCACCCGGCACGCTGGTGCCGCCCGGGATGTTCATCGTCTGGTACTCATCAAAGCGGCGCGCGTCGAGCAGCACCACATCGGCACCGCTGTCGAGCAGCGCCTTGACGGCCTCGGCCGGCAGCGACGGTGTGTGGCGCTCGTGCTCCACCCACTCACCAAAGGCCTTGCTGGGCACGTTGACGTCGCGGAACAGCTCGCCCGGGCCACCACCCTGACCGCCGGCGTCACGCCAGCCCTGCAAACCGCCCGCCAGCAGGTGCACCTGGCTGTACCCCAGGTTGACCAAGGTGCGTGCTGCCGGCTCGGCCAGGCCGGCGCCATCGTCGTAGACGGCGATGAGTACATCCCGCCGGGGCAGCCGCCAGGGCGCGTCCAGCTCGATCCGGCTGGGCGACATTTGCACCGCAAACAGCGGGTGTTCCTGTGCAAACGGGTCTTCTTCGCGCACGTCGATCAGCGCGATCTCGCGCCGCGCCAGCAGCGCGGCGCGCACCGCGGCAGGACTGAGCAGCGGTAGAGGCTGCGGCTGCGGCACGGATTCAGCGGCGGCCATCAAGCGCTTTCCCGGGAGCGGTCCCACAGGTTAGGCACGGTGGTGTTGCTGTAGCCCGAGACAAAGGGCTTGCGGCTGCCGTCCTCCGCATACACCCAGCGATGCACCGCGCCGATGTTGGCGCCGTAGACATGGATGCTTATGCTGGTGCGGTCGTCAAAGGCATTGCAGACCTGGTGTACGTCACCCAGACCGGGCGACACCGCCTCGATATCGCCGGGCCGCAGCCGCGTCGGCGCCCCCTGCGGCACCAGCCGACCGTGGGCATCGGGGCTGAATGGCTGGGCCACCTCTTCGCCGCGCAGCATGCCGATCAACCCCCACACGGTGTGGTCGTGCACCGGCGTTTGCTGGCCCGGGCCCCAGACAAAGCTGACGACCGAAAACCGCTCCAGCGGATCGGCATGCAGCAGGTACTGCCGGTAAAACTGCGGGTGCGGCTGGGCCAGCGCGTCCGGCAGCCAGTCGTCGTTGGCGATCAGCGTGGCCAGGTGGCCGCGCACCGCTGCCAGTCGATGCGTTTCATCGGCCGGGCGGGCCACTTCATGGGTGACGGCGACGACAAAGTCGCGCAGGGCTTGGGTGCTCATCGGAGACCTTTCGGTTCGAAATCGGGAAGTCGCTTGATTCTGGCGGACCCTGGCCTGCCCCGCAGCAGGCAGGCCCGTCAGTTGCCCGGATGCCTGACCGGCGCCATGATCGCGTTTCGAGCATTCGGGCCGTGTCTGCTGCAGCAAAGACGCTGTCCGTCAATGCGTTACACCCCCTCGAATTGGAGAACCACCGTGGTCAGCAAAAACACGATTTGCCTCTGGTACGACGGCACCGCACTGGACGCCGCACGGTTTTATGCCGAAACATTCCCGGACAGTGCAGTGGGACCGGTCTACCGTGCGCCCGGCGACTATCCCGCCGGCAAGCAAGGCGATGTGCTGACCGTGGAGTTCACGGTGATGGGCATCCCGTGCCTCGGACTGAACGGCGGCCCGGCGATCAAACACAGTGAGGCCTTTTCGTTCCAGGTCGCCACCGACGACCAGGCTGAGACCGACCGCCTGTGGCAGGCGATCATCGGCAATGGCGGCCAAGCCAGCCAATGCGGCTGGTGCAAGGACAAATGGGGCTTGTCGTGGCAGATCACGCCACGCGCGCTGATGGACGCGATCGCCGACCCAGACCGCGTGGCGGCCCAGCGCGCCTTCCAGGCCATGATGCAGATGACCAAGATCGACATCGCCACGATCGAGGCGGCGCGGCGCGGCTGACGACCGCCAGGCCGCACCCGCGCCCTGGGATTGCGCAGTAGCAGGCAGGCCGCAGCGATTTGTCCCTGCGCACTGCGGGACCGGCCACGACGGTCCCGGCCCGACGCGGCCTGTAAGCAGAGGCACTGCTGTTCGGCGGCATACTCTACCGCAGCGGTATCGCAGCGCGAGCCCCTTCGCCACCGCCACCGGTGGCGCACGGACCTGCCAGCTGCGGACACTTTGCCTTCAGCGACGACCCCACCACCTGCCAGGATCATGAAGATGAGCACGCAACAGCCGACCATCATTTACACCCTCACCGACGAGGCGCCGGCACTGGCGACTCACGCTTTTTTGCCGATCGTGCGCGCCTTCACCGCGCCGGCCAGCATCAAGGTCACTACCGCCGACATCTCGGTGGCCAGCCGCATCCTGGGTGAGTTTCCCGAGTTTCTGACCGAGGCGCAGCGGGTGCCCAACACGCTGGCCGACCTGGGCAAGAAGACGCTGCTGCCCGACACCAACATCATCAAGCTGCCCAACATCAGCGCGTCGCAAAACCAGCTGGTGTCGGCGATCCGTGAGCTGCAGGCCAAGGGCTTTGCGCTGCCCGACTTTCCGGAGGCGCCGCAGGACGATGCGCAAAAGGCGATCCGCCAGCGCTACAACAAATGCCTGGGCAGCGCGGTGAACCCGGTGCTGCGCGAGGGCAACTCAGACCGCCGCGCGCCCAAGGCGGTCAAGGAGTACGCCCGCAAGAACCCGCACAGCATGGCCGAGTGGAGCCAGGCCTCCCAGAGCCACGTCTCGCACATGCACAGCGGCGATTTCTACCACGGTGAAAAATCGATCACGCTGGACCGTGCGCGCGACGTCAAGATGGAGCTGATCACCAACAGCGGCACGACCCTGTTGCTCAAGGCCAAGGTCTCGCTGCTGGACCGCGAGGTTGTCGACAGCATGTTCATGAGC
>JANMXG010000089.1:0-7840 GCA_031394235.1 Betaproteobacteria bacterium | reverse complement strand
CCATGCCGAGGCCTACGCGGCCCTGGCAGCAGCCGAACTCGGCGAGGCCTCCACCGGCTGGCAGCGCAGGTTGATGTTGGGCGCGACCGCACTGTGCAGCGCCGGCGTGGCTGCAGTACTGGCCGGTGTGGCACTGATGTTGTGGGCGGTGCTGCTACCGACCGAAGGTCTGGCGCGCACGCTGCTGCTCGTCACCCCAATGGTCCCGGCGCTGTTGGCGCTGGGTTGCGGACTGGCGGCTCGAGGCGATGGAAAACCTACCTTTACCGTGCTGCGCCAGCAGGTCAAGGCCGATCTGCGCATGCTTCGCGAAGCGGGGGCGCAATGACCACCCACACAAATATCCACACAAACACCCCAGCCCACACCGGCGCGCCCGCGCACATCCACGCCAACGCCGCGCCGCCGATGGTCATCAGCCCTGCCGTGATGCGGGCCGCGGACCGGTTGAGCGTGTCGCGGGTGCACTTGCGCCAGGCGATGATGCCGCCGCACCACGCCACCGGCGCTGGTGAGGGTGACGGTGACGGTGATGGTTCGATCCGGCCGACGTTCTTGCGTTGGCTGGACCGGCTGTCCACGGCGCCGCTGGCCAGCATCGTGATCAACACAGTGCAACGCTGGTGGGCAAAACACCCCATGCGCCTGGCCGTGCTGCTGGCCGACGACGCTGCCCGGACGCTGGTCAAACCGGTGGCCAAAAAGCACCCGTACCGTTTGGTGCTGGGCGCTGGGGCGGTGGGTGCCTTGCTGATGGTGAGCCGGTCCTGGCGCTGGCTGCCGCGCGCTGTGCTGACCCCGGCACTGACTTCCACACTGATGGCAGGCCTGGTGCCGACGCTGATCAGCCAGCTCAAATCACCGGCCGCTGGCAGCGCCTGGGGCGCTCACAGCCAGTAGGCCCAGACCCGCGCCAGCATCTCCTTGACCCGCAGCGTCAGCGGGCGTTGCTGCCAAACCGGCAGCAACACTTCGTTTGACGCCGCCAGGTCGCGGTCGAACATGGCTTGCACCTGGACACCAAAATCAGCACCGAGCACCACCGCGTTCAGTTCATGGTTGTGCAAGAAGCTGCGCCAGTCGAGGTTGGTCGATCCGACCGTGGCCCAGACACCGTCGATCAACGCGGTCTTGGCATGCAAGATCACGCCTCGCCTCTCGAAGATGCGCACGCCAGCCTGCAGCAACTCGGTGTAGTAACCCCGGCCGACATGAAAGACCAACCCCGAATCGGTCGTGCCGGGCAGGATCAGCGTGACGCGCACGCCGCGACGTGCAGCCGCCTGCAGCGCGGCCAGCAACTGCGGGTCGGGCGCAAAGTAGGCGTTGGTGATATTCACGCTGGTCTCGGCACTGCCGATGGCCGACAGCAGCGTGGCATAGATCTGGCTGAACGGCTCATCGGGTGAGCTGCCAATCACCCGCACCACCTGCTGACCCACCGCCTGCGGCGCTGGAAGGTAGGCCTCGGCCGCCAGCGCCGGCCCTTGTTGCTGGGCCCAGGCGACCAGAAACAGCTTCTGCAACTCTGACACGGCCGGGCCTTGCACTTGCAAGTCGGTGTCGCGCCAAGCCAGGCTGTCCACGTCAACCTCGGCCGCCCGAACTGCACCGTCGACGGAGGCAGGGCCGCTGGCGCCCAGCGCCGGTGGCCGTGCGGGCGTGCTCTGACGGCTTGCAGCAACTGACGCACGGCCGGACGCACCGCCCGCGCTGTCACCGAACGAGCCGCTCCGTGCGCCGCGGTGGGAGCCACCAAACGAGCTGCCCGAATACACGCTGCTGATATTGATGCCGCCCAGGAAAGCGATGCGGCCGTCAACGACCAGCAGCTTGCGGTGGTCGCGCTGGTTCAGCGCCCAATCCGCGCGCGCCGCCAGCGGGTTGATCGGGTTGAACTCGAGCACCTGCACACCGTTGTCGATCAGGCGTTGAAAAAACGCCTTCGGCGTGCCGATGGTGCCGACGCTGTCGACCATCAGGTTGACCCGCACACCCTGGCGCCGTTTGTCGATCAGCACCTGGGCAAAGTGCTGGCCGACGGCGTCGTCCTCAAGGATGTAGGTTTCCATGTTGATGTGGTCGCGCGCACCGGCAATTGCCGCCAGCATGGCGCGGTAGGTGGCCGGGCCGTCCTGCAGCAGCAGCACACGGTTGCCCGTGGTCAGCGGGCTGCCGACGATGGCCTGCTCAAGGGCCAGGTGGCGGTCGAAGATGCTGGTTTCGGGGCTGTCGCGCGCCAGCTTGGTGAGCACCGCCTGGCTCTGCGCCGCCGAAAGCGGACCCCGGGCGCCTTGCATGGGCACGACCGTGCCACGCTTTAACGCCATGTCAGGCACGATCGTCGGCAGGCTGCTGCAACCGGTGCAGCCGCCCAGGCAGACCAGCGCGCCGATCCACGCCAGATTCCAATCCGACCGTTGCGGTTGCAGCGGCAGTGTCAAGCTGACTTGCCGGGCAGGCCGGGCCGTCAGCCGCGGTCGAATCGACCGCCGTTCACCGCCGGGCACTGACCCGCCACACCACATTGCCCACATCGTCGGCCACCAGCAAGCCACCCTGGCGGTCAAGCGCGACGCCTACGGGTCGGCCTAGGGCATGGCCTTCGGCATCCAGGAAGCCGGTCAGCACATCCACCGGTGGCGCGCTGGCGGGGTGGTCGCCGTCGAAGGCGACAAACACCACTTTGTAGCCGCTGTGCGGCCGACGGTTCCAGGAACCGTGCTGGCCGATGAACATGCCGCTGCCGAAACCGGGCAACTTTGCGCCGGTGGACGCCACCAGACCCAGCGATGCGGTGTGCGCGCCCAGCGCGTAATCGGGCACCACGGCAGCGGCCACGCGGTCCGGCCGGGCAGGTTTCACCCTGCTGTCCTCATGGGCGCCAAAGTAGCTGTGGGGCCAACCGTAAAACGCGCCGTCGTGCACTGCACTGAGGTAGTCGGGCACCAGATCGTCGCCCAGCTCATCGCGCTCGTTGACCACCGTCCACAACACCGGCAGGCCGGCGGGTCCGCCGGGCGTCCAGGCCAGACCGTTGGGGTTGCGCAGACCGCTGGCAAAAATGCGGTGCGCGCCGCTGGCAATGTCCAGTACCCAGATCGCCGCCCGGCCTTCTTCGGCCGCCAGGCCGCGTTCGGCCACGTTGCTGTTCGAGCCCACGGTCACAAACAACGTGTGGCCGTCGGCACTGGCGATCAGGTTCTTGGTCCAGTGGTGGTTGATCGTGCCAGCCGGCAGGTCCAGCACCCGGGTGCCGGGCTGGGTGATCTGCAGGTCGCCCGTGCGGTACGGAAAGCGCAGCACCGCGTCGGTGTTGGCGACATACAGCGCGTCGCCTACCAGCGCCATGCCGAAGGGTGAGTTCAGGCCTGTCAAAAATACCGAACGCTGATCGGCGACGCCGTCGCCGTCGGTGTCACGCAGCAAGGTGATGCGGTTGGCGCTCGGTGTGCCCGCGCCGGCGCGGGCCATCACCAGGCGCATCACCCAACCCTTGATGCCGGGCACATCGTCGGGCCGCACCGGGGCATTGGTTTCGGCCACCAGCACGTCGCCGTTGGGCAACACATGCATCCAGCGCGGGTGATCCAGCTCACCGGCAAAGCGCTGCACCTGGGTGCCCGCTGCGGCCTGTGGCAAAGCCCCCGGCGACCAGCCGCGAGCCGGGGCAATGTTGACGGTAGGCAGCAAGGTGGACTGCGGCGCCGGCAGTACCGGCTGTGGTCCGAATCCCTGCGCCGAAGGCAAAACGGGCAAGGCACCGCAAGCTTGCAGCACCCCGCCCGTCAATATGGCCGCCAGCATGCCGGCGGCCAGCAGCGCCTGCCTGAGGCTGCGCGCCGCTGGGCTGCTGCTTGGGGCCACCGGTGGCTGGCGATCCGTCAAATTCGCCCCATCAACAGCAGCACGACGACGACCAGAACGATCAGACCGATGCCGCCGGCAGGGCCGTAACCCCAGCCTGTGCTGTGTGGCCAGGCCGGAAACACGCCGACCAGCATCAGAACCAGAACGATCAACAGAATGGTGCCTAAGCCCATGATGTTCTCCTAAATAGTTGGGGGTGGGTGTCGGTTGCGCGGATCAGCGCGGCGATGAAGCGGCCGGCGGCACAACGATCACGGTGGTGTTGTCACCGGTGGCGCCGGTAGCGCCCTTGGCGCCGTCAGCGCCTGGGGTGCCGGTAGCACCGGGTGCGCCGGGCGGGCCGGGAACGACCGGAACGATCACCGGCGTGGACGGCGTGGCGGGCACGTTGACGGTGGTGGGCTTTTCACAGGCGCTCAACATCAGCGCGCCCAACAGGGCCGGAATCAGGAATACTTTGTTCATGGGGTCTCCTCACGAGGTGTTGGGGGTCTGAGACACCCCTGAAATTGCGATGACGGGCCGAAGCTGCCATTGCAATGGACGAGTTGCCAGCTTAAGCGCCAGCAGGCAGGCTGACCGTGCGCTGTCGAACACAGCGGCGCAAAACGAGCGGTTCGCCTACAGCGGCGCGGACAAAAAGCGTCAAGATCCCAGCAGGCCTGGTATCTGCAGCGGGTCAACCCTGGCGGCAAACTGCTCGGCGCTGACCGCCCCCAAGGCCCGCGCCGCCTCGCGCAAGGGCCTGACAACGTGGGCAGTGTGCTCGGCCACTGCCGCTGCACGCGCATCGCCGGCCTGACGCACCAACGCGGCAACCAGCTTCAGCGCGCCTTGCAGCCCTTGCACTTCTCGCACTGAGCGGTGGGCCTGCGCCGGCCTGCCACACCGGGTGCGGACCCCCGGTAGCTCAACCGCCGTCGGCCGCCTGGCGGGCGGCGATGTCGCTGGCGGTCTTGATGGTCACCGCCTGGGGGCCATCGCGCCAGCCGCTTTGGGCGCCTGAGGCCTGCCCAAAACCGGCCGCTTGGCGGAAACCGTGTGCCGCTCCATCAGCGCGCGGCAACTGCTGGCTGCACGCGCAGCGCGATCAGTATCCCCAGTGTCGATCAGCGGGAGCAGCGCCGCCAGCGGATTGACCAGGGCCAGCAAAGCGGACGCGGCCACCCGCGGAGCCAGGCGGCCCAACTCCAGCGACAGTTTCGGGTTGGCAAAGCTGCCCTGCACATGCAGCGGTGAGCGCAGCGCCAGCGGGCTGAAGTCCTTCGGGCTGACAACGCCGCGCAGGTCCATCGTCTCGGTTGCCAGCGACAGCGAGCCGTCCACCCAGAGCGCCGAATCGGTGGTGTCCAGCACCATCACGCGGGGCCGAAACACGCCCCGATCGACCACCAGGTCGGCCACCGCACAACCCACCGGCAGCGCGTCGTCGCCCACCACCATCAGGCCCAGTGCCTGGGCCACATCCAGCCCGGCCACTTCGACCGCCAGATGGGAGATGGCACCGCCGGTCAGCTCGGTGTGTGTCGAGCCCTTCAGGCTGGCCAGGATCTCGGCAGTGGACCGGCCCTGCCCGGTCAGCTTGGCACGGCCATCGAGCTGGCCCGAGATGTATGGTGCGCGGTTGTCGCCTCGGGCCTGGTGAACCCAGCTTTCAAGCCGCACGCGGTCCCAGCGCAGATCAGCGGTCCACAGCGCCACGCTGCCGCGCCCGTCCAGTTGCACCTGGCCACCCACACGGCCCTGTGCGGTGCGGGCGTCCAGGTCGCGCAGCGCCAGCACGCCCCCGGCCAGCAGCAGGTGGCCGTGCAGCGGCCGCAAGGGCTCTAGCCAGCGGGTGTTCAGGTCGGCCTCGGCAAAGTCGATCAGCACGTCAGCGTCCATCACACGCAAGGCGGCAAGGTCGAAAGGCCGGTCAGGTAGCACCTTGCCAGGGTGGCGCCGATCGACCAGGGCAGGCGCACGACCGGTCGCCGGCGGCAGTCCGGGCTGGACCGCCGGCGTCACGGCGGTCACGGATGCGGGCAAGGCGGCGGGCAAGGCGGCGGGCAAGGGGGCGGGCAGGACGCCATTCAGCGCTGCAGTTTGCTCACCGGCCAGCGACAGACCTGTGGCGACCGCAGCACCTGCGGGCACCTTGGGCGCCAGACCGACCGCCGGACCCAAGTCGGCCAAGTGCAGGCGCTTGCCACCCAGCCGGCCCGCCAGCAGGGGCACGGCCCGGTCGGTGTAGTAGGCGAAGGCGCCGCTGAGCTGGCTGGTGCCCACGGTGGCGTCGTCGATCAGCACATACCAGTCGTCGGCGCGACGGGCCAAACGACCGCGGCTGCGAAAGGCCGCGGTGGTGGGCAGGGTCACGCGCAACGGATCGCCCACGGCCGCCAGCGACGGCCCCTGCAGCGTGAAGCGGCCGGCAAGCCCCAGCAGCTTCACCGGATCGGTGGCACTGCCTTCAAAGCTAAGGCTGGCGCGACCGATGCGGGCGGTCAGTGTCAGTGGTACAGCTGGCGCGCCCACCGCCGGGTCCGACTGCGCGGCCACCCGCGTGTCTGTCTGGGTGCCCGGCAAGGCGCCAGAAGCGGTCAATGCCAGCGTCAGCGGCAGGCCGCGGAACTGGCCCCGGCCGTTCACCTGCAACAGGCTGCCCAGCGCCGGAGTCGCCGCGTCGACCACCGACAAGTCAGCTTGCAGCGACAGCAAGTTCGGCACGTCCTGCACCTGCACATGGCCCTGGACCACCGCCAGCCGCTCAACCACCGGCAGCGACGGCGGTGGCACTGCGGGATCGGGCACTCGATCGGGGCCAAACTGCCAGGACACCCGGCCGTCAGCCTGTCGCTCCAGGTGGGCGTCGAGCCGGCGCGCCTGCAGGCCCTGGATGAGCAGTGGCTGGCCACGCCAGGCGCGCCACAGGTCGGCGTAGCGCAAGTCCAGCACCACGTCCTGTGCCTGCATCAGATAGGGCGCAGCGCTCCAGTCGGGTGCGGCCACGGTCAGCCACGGCGCCGTGAGGTGCACACCGCCGAGAAACCGCACGCGGAAACCCGGAGGGACCGGGGTCTGCAACGCCGTGATAGCAGGTGCTGCTGCGGGCAGCGGCACCGATGCCGCACTGGGCGGGTTTGCTGCCCGGTTGGCGGATGGCGTTGAGGCCGATTTTGAAGTCGGTTTTGAGGTCGGTTGAGAAGCCGGTGTCGAGGCGGGTGTCGCGGCCGTGTCCACAGCCGGGCTGGTGGCGTCCTTCTGACCGTCCGACACTGCCTGCAGGCTCACCGTCCGGTGCAACTGCTGGGACAGGCTGCGCTGCAGCGGTCCGGCCAGGATCGGCCATCCCATCCACTCGCCGACCGCCAGCCCTGCCACCAACACGAGCAGGCCGCCGAGCAGTGCCAGCCCCCAGCCGCGGCGTGAGGGTGACGGCGCCGGCTGTGGCGCGAGCGCAGGCGTGAGCGGCTTGGCGTCCGTCGGAGAGGGATCAGGCGGCGACGGTGGCGGAAAATTCATGCGCGATTGTCCGAGACCGGCGCGGCGCTGCCAGCGGCCAAGGCCGCAAGCTGGTGTGGGTCTTGGCCTACATGCGCACCACGCAACCGGCCGCGGGCGGGCAACTCGCCGGCTGGGTTCGCCAGCGAACAGACCCGACGAAGCAGCCGGTGCACCCTGGACGACCGTGGGCAGGCGTCATGCACAACGCCCCCACCGCCTCACCGAACCGAATTGGCCATGGACTTCAAGCATCACCACCAGACGCTGGTTGGGGCAAGCACTGCCAGTACCCAGGCGGTCGGGCGCGCCTACCCAAAACTGGCGCGCATGCACCACCCCGATGTCAGCAACGGGCCGTGCGTTGAAGCCCGCTGCAACGGCGAAGCTGATGGAAAAGGTGCAATCGGAGATGTCGAACGCTGGCCAGCCTGCGGCACGACCGCAGACCACAGAGACGGACGGCCCCGGCGCACAAGCCGTGGCC
>JANMXG010000088.1:0-7438 GCA_031394235.1 Betaproteobacteria bacterium | reverse complement strand
CTGCCCAGCTCGACCGGCTGGTTGACGGCCCAGTCCCGCTGCGGCGCCAGACGAATCCGCGCACCGTTGGCGCCACCGCGCTTGTCGGTGCCGCGGAATGTCGAAGCCGATGCCCAGGCAGTCGAGACCAACTGGGAGATCGACAGCCCCGAGGCCAGCAGCCTGGCTTTGAGTGTTGCGACATCGTTCGCGTCGACCAGGGGGTGGTCAACCGCTGGCACGGGGTCTTGCCACAACAGTTCCTCAGTGGGCACCAGAGGGCCCAGGTAGCGCGTCACCGGGCCCATGTCACGGTGCGTCAACTTGTACCAGGCGCGGGCGAATGCGTCCGCGAATTCCGCCGGGTTCTGGTGGAAGCGCTTTGAAATAGTCAGATAGGCCGGGTCGGTGATCAGGGCGATGTCGGTCGTGGCCATGAACGGCGCGTGCTTCTTTGACGGGTCGTGCGCGTCCGGCACGGTCAGCGTCTCCGCGGCATTCTTGGGTGCCCACTGTTTGCCGCCACCCGGGCCCTTGATCAACACCCACTCGTGGCCGAACAGGTTGTCGAAGTAGCCGTTGTCCCACTGGATCGGGTTATTCGTCCAGGCGCCTTCCAGGCCGCTGCTGATGGCATGTGCGGCTTTGCCCGATTCAAAGCTGTTCGTCCAGCCGAAACCTTGTTCCTCGATGCCGGCGGCCTCGGGCTCCCGACCCACGTACTGGCCTGGGTCGGCAGCGCCGTGGGTCTTGCCGAAAGTGTGGCCGCCGGCGCAGAGTGCAACCGTCTCTTCGTCGTTCATCGCCATGCGGGCAAAGGTTTCGCGGATGTCGCGCGCCGAAGCCAACGGATCAGGGTTGCCGTTCGGGCCTTCCGGATTGACGTAGATCAGGCCCATCTGCACGGCGCCCAACGGATCCTCAAGCTCCCTGTCGCCGGTGTAGCGCTGGTCATCGAGCCACTTGTCTTCAGGGCCCCAGTAGATGTCGAGCGGTTCCCACACATCCGCGCGCCCGCCAGCAAAACCGAAAGTCTTGAAGCCCATCGTTTCGAGCGCACGGTTGCCGGTCAGGATCATCAGGTCGGCCCACGAAATCTGCTTGCCGTACTTTTGCTTGACCGGCCAGAGCAGCCGGCGTGCCTTGTCGAGATTGGCGTTGTCAGGCCAGCTGTTGAGCGGCGCAAAGCGTTGTGTGCCAAAGCCCGAACCGCCCCGACCATCGCCAACCCGGTAGGTGCCGGCGCTGTGCCATGCCATGCGGATAAACAAGGGCCCGTAGTGCCCGTAGTCGGCCGGCCACCAGTCCTTCGAGTCGGTCATCACCGCGTCGATGTCTTTTTGCAAGGCCACCAGGTCGAGCGACTTGAACGCTTGTGCGTAGTTGAAGCCCTTGTCCATCGGATCAGCCAGCGGCGAGTTCTGCTGAAGGCGCTTGAGGTTCAGCTGCTCTGGCCACCATTTCTGGTTTGATGCGACTGCCGGCGGCGCGCTGGCGTGGGTTGCGCCCATCACGGGACATTTGTCTACGCGCTTCAAGATTTGGTCTGCCAATTTCGGCTCCTTGCTGTGGAAATTCCTTCGACCCAGCTGTCTGAGGAACCCTCAGGGTGCAGCACATGGTCAATAGGAATCTTCAGGATAAGGATGAAACGGCCTGGCGCCGATTGATCGTGACAATCGCGGCAATTGGGAAGCCAGAGGCAACTGCCGGACACGGACTAGCGATCTCGCGGCAAGCCGGCAACCGGCTTGCCCTTGCGCTCATGTTGTGCCTGGGGCTCGCGCTGCCGAGCCTTGTGTTGCCTTGCCGGCTTGCCCGGTGTCAACAGGGCGCCGTGGCGCCGCAGGGTTGTGGGTCAGGCCGGCAAGAACCCCTCGATCGACAAATACCGCTCGCCGGTGTCGTAGTTGAAGCCCAGCACCCGGGCGCCAGCACCCAGCTCGGGCAGCTTTTGCGCAATCGCCGCCAGCGTGGCGCCGCTGGAAATGCCCACCAGGATGCCCTCTTCACGGGCGGAGCGGCGCGCCATTTCACGCGCCGCTTCGGCGTCCACCTGGATCACGCCGTCGAGCAGCGCGGTGTGCAGATTGGCCGGGATGAAACCGGCGCCGATGCCCTGGATCGGGTGCGGGCTGGGCGCGCCACCCGAGATCACCGGCGAGGCCGACGGCTCGACCGCAAACACCTTCAGCTGCGGCCAGCGCGCCTTCAGCACCTGGGCGCAGCCGGTCAAATGCCCGCCGGTACCCACGCCGGTGATGATCGCGTCCAGCCCGTTGGGGAAGTCCGCCGCAATCTCCTCGGCCGTGGTGCGCACATGCACCTCGATATTGGCCGGATTCTCGAACTGCTGCGGCATCCAGGCACCGGGTGTGGCGGCCACCAACTCTTGCGCCCGGGCGATCGACCCCTTCATGCCTTTTTCACGCGGCGTCAGATCGAAGCTGGCACCGTAGGCCAGCATCAGCCGGCGGCGCTCGATGCTCATGCTGTCGGGCATCACCAGCACCAGCTTGTAGCCCTTGACGGCGGCCACCATCGCCAGGCCGATGCCGGTGTTGCCGCTGGTAGGCTCGATGATGGTGCCGCCGGGTTGCAGCGAGCCACTGGCCTCGGCGGCCTCGACCATGGCCAGCGCGATGCGGTCCTTGATCGAGCCACCGGGGTTGCTGCGCTCGCTCTTGATCCAGACCTCGGCGCCCGGTGAACTGGCAAACAGCCGGTTGATCCGGATGTGCGGCGTTTGGCCAATCGTGGCAAGGATGTTGGCAGCTTTCATGGGTCGGTCTCCTGGCAGCGGTGTGGGAATGGGACAAGCACGATAATCGCACGGTGAAGTGGGCCAGACCGCCGCTGGGGCAATCATCGAAAGGTGGCCCTGGAGGAAGGTCCGGACTGCACAGGGCGGCGTAGCAGCTAACAGCTGTCCACCGTGAGGTGCGGATCAGAGCAACAGAGACGAGTCAAGGCAGGGCTCCCGAGCAGGGTGTTCTGTGGGGCCGGTGGCGCAAGCCGCCAGCCGGATGGCGATAGCCAGCTGGTGCAGGCGCAAGCGTGCAGCCCCACAGCCACCCAAGGCGGGGCAAAGCTCCGCTTTGGGTGAAACGGGCAATCTCTACGCGCAGCAACACCGAATAGGCACACGTTGATCCGGTCCGGGGAGTGTGCGGGTAGGTGGCATCGAGCCGGTGGGGTGACTCCCGGCCCAGAGGAATGGCGGTCACGGCACCCGCGCTTCGCAAGAGGCGAGGGCGCTGCACAGAATCCGGCCTATCGGCCCACTTCACACTACTTTGACGATGGTGGGCCCCAACCGGCTCGCCGTCAGCTTTTTCGACCCTGCAATCGACCGGGCCTGGCGCCGGTGGAGTGCAGGCGGATTGCCTTTTGATCGGCCCGATGAACCCCAACGCACAACAACTGTGGCGCCATCCGCGCTGGGCTCTGGCCATGCTGCTGGCCTGCCTGGGAACGCTGGGGCCGTTTTCGATCGATACCTACCTGCCGGCGTTTTCCGGCATCGCCGCGTCACTGGGGGCCACGCCGGCGCAGATGCAGCAGACGCTGTCGGCCTACCTCTTTGGCTTTGCGCTGATGAATTTGTTCCACGGTGCGTTGTCGGACAGCTTTGGCCGTCGGCCGGTGGTGCTGATCGGGCTGGCGTTGTTCACGCTGGCCTCGCTCGGCTGTGCGCTGAGCCAGACCATCGGCCAGTTGGTCTTCTTTCGGGCGCTGCAAGGCATGTCGGCGGGTGCAGGCGTGGTGATTTCGCGCGCCATTATCCGCGACATGTGTCCGCCCGACGAGGCCCAGCGGCTGATGTCGCAGGTGACGATTTTCTTCGGCGTGGCCCCGGCCATCGCGCCGGTCCTGGGGGGGTTCTTGTTTGTGCACCTGGGCTGGCATTCGATCTTCTGGCTGCTGGTGGGGGTGGGCGTGCTGCTGTTCGGCATCAACCTGCGCTATTTGCCCGAGACCCTGCATGCCGATGACCGCCAGTCCTTTGCGCCGGGGCCGCTGATGCGGGCCTACGCCGAGATGGTGCGCAACCCACGCTTCGTGCTGCTGGTGTTTGCCAGCGGCGTGCCCTTCAACGGCATGTTTTTGTACGTGTTGTCCGCGCCCGAATGGCTGGGCACCCACCTCAATCTGGGGCCGACCCAGTTTTTCTGGTTTTTTGGCCTGACCATCGGCGGGATCATGGCTGGCGCGTTTGTCAGTGGCCGCCTGGCGGGCCGCGTACCGCCCAAGCGGCAGATCCGCTACGGTTTTTCGATCATGCTGGCAATGTCGCTGGTCAACGTGGCGCTCAACCTGCTGTTCGCGCCGCACGTGGCCTGGGCCTTGCTGCCGGTGGGGCTGTTTGCGTTTGGCTGGGCGCTGATGGTGCCGGTGGTCACGCTGATGGTGCTGGACCTGGCGCCCGACCGGCGTGGCATGGCCTCGTCGCTGCAGGCCTGTGTGGGCAGTGCGGCCAACGGGCTGGTGGCAGGCGTGGTGGCGCCGTTGGTGATGCACTCGACAGTGGCCCTGTCGCTGGCATCGTTTGGCCTTATGTCCGTGGGCATGGTGGCCTGGATCTGGGTCAGGCGCCTGCCAGGTTGAGGTGCGGCCCAGCCGTTTAACCGGCCTGCCGGAACAGCGATCCGATGACCACGCCGGGCGCGCGCGCTCAGCGCCGCCAGACGATGAGCGCCAGCACCAGTGCAGCCATCCACGCGGTTTCGATCGCGATCAGGGCAATCGGCTGCCAACCGGCCCGCGTCAGTTGCCTGAAACTCGTCTTCATGCCGAGCGCGGCGATGGCAACCACCAGGCAGGCCCGGGAGACCCAGCCCAGGCCCTGCTGCACCGCAGGCGACAGTGCGCCGCTGGAATTGAGGGCCACCATCGCTGCGAACAGCCACAGGAACCAGGGCACCAGCGCTTGCCTCGCGGCGCCCGGCACACCGCTGTCTGCGGCGGCTTGCTCACGGGCGGTCTTGAAAGCGATTGACGCCACCAGCACCACGGCCGCCAGCATCGACACCCGGAACAGTTTGACGATGGTGGCGTTGTCGCCGGCGTCGGTGCCCAGGGTGTAGCCCGCGCCCACCACTTGCGCCACGTCGTGGATGGTGCCGCCGATGAACAGGCCGGCCATCTGCGGCGTCAGCGCCAGCAGCCGCGCGATCAAGGGATAAGCCACCATCGCCATGGTTGACAGCACGGTGACCGTGATCACCACCATCAGCGTGAACCGGTCATGGTGCTTGTCCCGGGGCAGCACGGCAGCGATGGCCAGCGCCGCGGATGCGCCGCAGATCGCCACGGCGCCACCTGACAACATGCCCTGCGCCCGCGTCAAACCCAGCCGGCGCGCCAGCAGCAGGCCGCAGGCCAGGGTCGTGATGACGGCAGCGACCACGGTGAGTGCGGTGAACCAGCCCAGTTCGGCGATCTGCATCGCCGTGATGCGGGCGCCCAGCAGGCCCACGCCCAGCCGCAGCACCTGGCGGGCGCAGAACTCGATGCCGGGCTGGGTGCGGGCTTCGTGGCTGAGGTAGTTGAAGGCGACGCCGAAAAACAGCGCATACAGCATCTGCGGCCCACCGTGCAGTTGCGCGACGAAGGTGGCGGCCAGGGCCACCACGGCTGCCAGGCCGCTGCCGGGCAACAACCGGCCGAGTGCCCGTGCGCCGCTCAGGCTGCGCGCCTTCATGCCCGGCGCGACAGCGTTTGCACGTACTCGTGCAGGGCGGTGTGGATGGTCGACACCCGGTACTCGACCGGCTTGTCACCAAAGGTCAGTGCGGTGCGGCGCACCTGCATCACTGGCGCGCCAGGCGCAAGGCCCAACACCCGGGCCACCGTGAGGTCGGCAGCCACCGCGCGGGCCCGCTCCTGCGCCCGCACCACGGTGATGGCGAACTCGGACTGGTAGAGCTGGTAGATCGTGCCGGGCCGGCTGCGCAAGCGTTGCTCGGTCAACCCTTTGAACAGCAGCAGGGGCAACGTGATCTGGTCATGCACCACCGGCCGGCCCTGCAATTGCAGCCGGTTCTCGAACCGCAGCACCGGCTCGCCGGGTTTCAGGGCCAAAGCCTCTGCGGCGGCATCGTCATCCAGCCGCAACTGCTCAAAGCCCAGCAGTTCGACCTGTGGCACCTCGCTCAGGCCGTCGCTGCGCTCGACATGGAAAAACTGGAACAGGAAACGGTCGGCGTTGTGGGTGGCCACGAAGGTGCCGCGGCCTTGGCGGCGCACCAGGATGTGCTCGGCCACCAGTTCGTCGACGGCATGGCGCAGCGTGCCCACCGAGATGCCCAGCGCGCTGGCCAGCACCGCCTCGCTGGGCAGCGCCTCGCCGGGCGGCAGTTGGCCGCTTTCAATCTCGCGCAGCAGCGCACGTTTGGCGCTGCGGAACAGCGGCATGCCGGTGGTCTGCGGCTCGATCGGACTGAACAGCGGCGACGCCACCCGCGACGGCGCCGGGGCGGTGGGCGGTCGGTTCGGCTTCACGGGCGGCGGCATGGTGCGGAATTGTGCGGGCCGCAGGAATTCATGCAAGTCATATGAATGACATGGTTGACAGTCCGGATCGGCACACCGAGCATCCGAACGACCCCTTTCACGCCAACCCAGGCACCCGGAGAACCTCAGGATGAATCACTTTGTATTGCACGACGCGCACGACACCGTGGCGGTGGTGGTGGTCGAAGGCGTGACGGCCGGCATGACGCTGAACGGCTGGATCATGGACGAGGACCGGATGATGACGATCGAGGCCCGCCAGGACATCCCGATCGGCCACAAGGTGGCGCTCAAGGCCATGGCCACTGGCGACACCGTCATCAAGTACGGCATCGACATGGGCAAGGTCGTGGCGCCCATCCAGGTGGGCGAACATGCCCATGTACACAACATCAAGACCAAGCGCTGGTGAATTGCCTCACCCCCGCAGCGGCTGCGCCGCTCCCCCTCAAGGGGCAGCCCCAACGGCCGGGCAGAGCCCGATCCGTGGGGCTTGCTTGACGGTAGCTCGGTGGCTTGCTTCGCCACACCTCATTCTTGAAGATCGGAAATTTGTATGAACCTCGTATCCAAAGACACCACCTTTTTGGGCTATCGCCGCGAGAACGGCCGCGTCGGTGTGCGCAACCACGTCATCATCCTGCCGCTGGATGACTTGTCCAACGCCGCCGCCGAGGCGGTAGCGCACAACATCAAGGGTGTGATGGCGATTCCGCACCCGTATGGCCGGCTGCAGTTTGGTGCCGACCTGGACCTGCACTTCCGCACCCTGATCGGCGCCGGCTGCAACCCCAATGTGGCGGCGGTGGTGGTGATCGGCATCGAGGACAGCTGGACCCAGAAAGTGGTTGAGGGCATCCAGGCCACCGGCAAGCCGGTGGTCGGCTTTGGCATTGAGCAGCATGGCGACCACGACACCATCATGCGGGCCAGCAAGGCAGCG